>JBDVGI010000293.1:0-8652 GCA_039962885.1 Litorimonas sp.
AAACTTATTCGTCAATCTGCATGGGCGGCTCTTGATTCAAGCTTCTCCGACCAAATAGCCAGAGAAAGAAATTTACAACGGGAGGCTGGACGAAGCTCTGAGTTCATCGAGGGTGTGGCCGCATTTCGTGAAAAACGAAAACCCAACTATTAAAACAGTTAAAGCTAATGAAATATATCAATAGATACCTTAAAGGACACCAAATATGAGTTCAGTTTTTGCTAAAGACGCTTTAAAAAACAAAACAGTTTTTGTGGCAGGTGGGTCATCCGGAATCAATCTTGGAATCGCTCAGCAATATGCAGATCTTGGGGCTAATATTATTATCCTCTCACGCTCACAGGATAAAATAGATACTGCCGTTAAATCTATAAAATCTAAGGGGGCCAAGGCGATTGGAATTTCCCAAGACGTCCGTGATTATGACGGCATTCTTGAAGCCTTTAAAACCGCCCATGAAGAATTTGGGGCGATTGATTGCGTTATCTCTGGCGCAGCAGGAAACTTTCTGTCTCCGGTTGTTGGTCTATCTCCAAACGGATTTAAAACTGTTGTCGATATTGACCTCATTGGGACTTACAATGTTTTCCATGCGAGCTGGGAGTATTTGACAAAACCTGGAGCCTCACTGATTGCCATTACTGCGCGGCAAGCCGTACAGCCCCGCCCCTTTCAAGCCCATGCCTGCGCCGCAAAAGCGGGCGTCAATATGCTTTGCAAATGCCTCGCGCTCGAATGGGGGCAAGCAGGCGTGCGCGTGAATGCCATATCCCCTGGTCCGATTGAAGATACAGAAGGCTATTCACGGCTCGTCCCAACTGAGGCGGCGGTTGAGAAAATGAAAAAGGCCATACCGCTGCGGGCGATTGGCACCAAGACTGATATAGCCAATATTGCGACTTTCCTCGCCTCCGATGCCTCATCCTATGTCACGGGGGGAATTTACAACTGTGACGGTGGTAATGAATTAGGCGATGCCTCGGCAGATTTCCTCACCCCCTTTAAACGGTAGAATTATTGCGCATGCACCCTCGTATTTTCGCATCAACTCACCCCGATAAACCTGCCATGATAATGGAAGAGACTGGACAGTCTCTGACCTATGGGCAGCTTGAACCTACCGCCAATCAGGGCGCGCAATTCATCCGTAGCCTTGGCATTAAAAACGGTGACATCATCGCGCTCTGGGCGACAAATTCTATAAAATTCATGGAAATTTATTGGGCGGCACAGCGCGCCGGTATATATATTTGTCCTTTGCCTACGCATTTATCGGCTGATGATGCGGCCTATATTATCGACAATTGCGGAGCAGAGTTATTAATTGTCTCCAGTGAAATTAAAGCCGCCAAAGCGTTTTTAGACACAGGGTCTTCACAATTAAAAAACTCTGGCAACATTTTCAGTATTGATGGCGACCTGCCCCATATAAAGTCTTGGGCCGAGCAAATAGCTCCTATGCCTATAACGCCTATTGATGACGAAGAGGCGGGCTTCCATCTCATCTATTCTTCAGGGACAACAGGACGCCCCAAAGGCGTGAAACTTCCACTCATTGGCGGCGACGTCTTGGAAGATACGATTTGGGCGAAACGATATGAGAGCATTTACAACCTAACAGATAAGTCCGTGTTTTTGGCCTGTGCTCCGCTTTATCATTCCGCGCCCATTCTATTTGTCGCCAATACAATGCGCCGCGGCGCAACAATTATCATCATGAAAAAATTTGATGCCGAAGGCACATTAAAAGCGATTGAAAAACACAAAGTGACCATGTCGCAAATGGTGCCGACCATGTTTATCCGTATGCTTCGCCTGCCCGAAGTTACGCGGTTAACCTATGATGTCTCATCGCTTGAGCATGTTATTCATGCGGCCGCGCCTTGCCCGAAAGACATAAAATACCAAATGATGGATTGGTTCGGCGATATTATTGATGAATATTATGCAGGGTCGGAATCTATTGGCGCCACCACAATCACATCAGCTGAATGGCGAGAGCGCCCTGGCTCTGTGGGGCGCGGTAAAAACTGCACGCTCCATATCTGTGATGAAGCCGGAAATGAACTTCCCGCTGGCGAAACAGGCATGGTTTATTTTGCGGGAGGTTATGATTTTGAGTATTTAGGGGAGCCTGAAAAGACAAAAAAATCGCGGAATCCTAAAAATTCAAAATGGGCAACCCTTGGCGATATTGGTTATGTTGATGAAGCTGGGTATTTATTTTTAACAGACCGTAAGAATTTTGTCATCATCTCAGGCGGCGTGAATATTTATCCGCAGGAAACAGAGAACCTCATCATCCAACATCCCAAAGTCGCTGATGTCGCTGTTATTGGCGTCCCTAATGCTGAGATGGGCGAAGAAATGAAAGCCGTGATTGAGCCACTTAACTGGCAGGACGCGGGAGACGCTCTTGCAGAGGAAATCATCACATATTGCCGCTCGAAATTAGGGCC
Source organism: Litorimonas sp. (assembly GCA_039962885.1). Classification (GTDB taxonomy): domain Bacteria; phylum Pseudomonadota; class Alphaproteobacteria; order Caulobacterales; family Maricaulaceae; genus Litorimonas. Next base: position 2,460 of record JBDVGI010000293.1, read on the forward strand.
AATTAAGTGCCCTAAATCAGTCGATTTTGATAAAAAATTACCACGTCAAGACAACGGAAAACTGTTTAAGCGCCTCGTTCGAAACCGGTACTGGCCTGAAACTTAGGCCTTCCCTGAAACTTAACGTGGATGAGCGGGGCTAGCCGCGCGCGAGGTAAATTGACTGCGGAGTTGTATATTCCAGTAATCCTTCCATACCGTTCTCAACACCAAACCCTGATTGTTTGTGCCCTGCAAAAGGTACGCCTGGCGACAAATTCAGATTGTGATTAATCCAAACAACGCCCGTTTCCATCTGACGCGCAATTTCCATCGCCTTATCAGTATCTTTAGACCAAACGGCACTGGCAAGACCAAAGTCAGACGCATTAGATCGCGCAATAACATCATCAACGTCCGTAAATTTTAGCATCGGTAAGATAGGTCCAAAAGCTTCCTCTTGAACAACACGGGCTTGCTCAGGTGGATTATCAACAATTGTGATGGGGATGAAATAACCTTCACCGTCTGGCAAATCAGAGCACTCGATCACTGTTAGATTCGTTTTTTTAGCATCACTAAGCAAATTCTGAACGCGGTCATATTGGCGCTTATTCTGGATTGGACCCATATCTGTTCCTTGTTTTGTCCCGTCACCTATTTTCGTCGCTTTCGCAATGGCTATAAGGCGGTCACGCAGACCATCATAAATATCTTCATGGACATACAACCGTTTTGTCGCCACGCAAATTTGGGCTGTATTGAAAAAAGCTCCGAAGAATATTTTTTGAGCGACGTCATCAAGATCAACGTCAGGCATGACAATCGCGGGATCATTTCCGCCAAGTTCTAATGTAACCCGTTTTAGGTCTTTAGACGCACTTTCCATAACGCGCTTGCCTGTAGCCGTTGAGCCAGTGAATGAAATTTTATTAAAGCCCGGGTGAGATGTCATCCAAGGCCCAAGATTATCCCCGCCCGTAATAACATTAAGCACACCCGCAGGCAGGATATCAGCAAACATTTCACCCATTTTCAGCGTACATAACGGCGTAAAGGGCGATGGCTTAAGTACCATCGTATTTCCCATTAAGAGGGCTGGCGCAATTTTCCATACAGCCAAGGACACGGGGAAGTTCCACGGAGCTATCGCGCAAATAACACCGAGCGGGACATGATGTGTTTCAACGAGTTGAGCGTCTGAATCTTCGTGTATATCGACCTCTGGCCGCATTTTTGCGATCGATTGAAACCATTCACCCGCACTATTAATTTCCATTTGAGCAAACATGACAGGGCGGCCCTGCTCGAGTGTAAATAAGCGTGCCATTTCGCTCGCATTATCTATCAAGAGTTGACCCATTTTATTAAGATAGTCTGCGCGCTCATCGTAGGATAGCTTTTTCCATTTTGGATATGCTTGCCTTGCAGAAGCAACGGCTTCATCAAGTTGAGCCTCGCTACAATCTGGCGCTTTAGTAAAAACTTCGCCCGTCGCAGGATTAAAAACATCAAATTCGGAGGCACCAGCAACAGCTTTGCCGTCAATTATCATATTAAAATCTTGTTGCATCTTCATAATATCTACCTTTGTTAGGTTCTAATCAGTTTGTCTAAGTATTATCCAACTAGGTGTTGCTTTCAACAATCACTTTCATCAGGTGTTTACAGCAACACCTTAGAGCTTCAGACAATATCCTGTGCTATATGACGTCGCCCTCGCCAAAAGATAATGGCCGCTAACAACCAAAATGGCGCAAGCGAAATCATCGCGATTTGCAATCCGCCAGCTTCGCCCATTGTTCCTGCTAATATATCCGACATGCCCCCAACATAAACAGGGCCGAAACCTTGACCAATAGCGCTTAACACAAACAAATAAAGAGCCGCCCCGAACGCCCGCATCTTGAGAGGCGAGAGGTTTTGCACGAGAGCGTAACACGGCCCCGCGACGCTGGAATGCAGCATAAAAACAAAGAATAGAACTACTAAGCACATCGTACTAGAAGACGTCCACATTGCGAAAATATAGAACGGAACTGATAGCGTATGGACCACAGCCAGAAAGGTAAAATAATGAGAAAAATCTTTGCGCACCCACCTGTCGCAAATAGCGCCACCAGCCACTGTCCCAATCGCACCGCCGACGCCAAGACCTAAAGCCAAAGGCACAGTCAGTTGAGCATAGGATAACTCATGTGTCCGAAAGAGAAATTGGACCATCCAAAGATTAAATCCAAATATAGCAAATGAAACAAGTGCAGAACCGTAAATTAAAAACCGAAAACTCTTTATAGCCCATATGGTTTGAAACGTCTCCATAAGGGACGTCTTTGATACAGGCTCCTGCGGCGCATCAGTTGAATCAATAGAGTTTTTTGACGTATCAGCCGCCCCACGTTTAGGTTCTTTAAGTGTTAACTTAACCACCAAGCCCAGTAAAATGCCGGGAAGCCCCACCGCGGCAAATGTCCAGCGCCATCCTATTGTCGCAACAAGCCAGCCGCCTAAGAGAATACCAAATAATGACCCAAGCGGTATTCCTAAAGAATAAATACCAAGAGCCGTCGCACGTTCTTCTTTGTGAAAATAGTCCGAGACTAAAGAATGAGCCGGCGGACTACAGCCAGCCTCACCAATACCCACACCTATTCTGGCCATTGCTAGGTGCCAGAAATTTCCTGCTGCACCGCAAATCGCCGTCATTGCGCTCCAAAAAACGATAGAGATAGAGACAATATTGACACGGTTTTTCTTATCCGCGAGCCGCGCAATGGGGATGCTAAAAATAGCATAAAATATCGCAAACCAAAACCCCTTTAGAAGGCCTAGCAGCGTGTCACTAATACCAAAGTCAGCTTGAATAGCAGGAGACAATATCGCGATGATTTGCCTATCAATGAAATTCAACGTGTAGACGACCAAAAGAATGCCGATCACATATTTCTTATAAGCCGACCATCCTGTTTTGGACGGCGTAGCTATGGCTGTGTCGTCTGCGCGCATGGCAGCTCCCCGAATGTTATACTCTCACTCTCAGCTTATCTACCAAGTCAGTGGTATGAGCTAGACGTTACCGCCCTAATTTAGGTTTAGTCAAATAGCCTCTGCGGATTCTCGATTAAAGTTTTTAAGCTTTTTAGAAATGCGGCTCCAAGCGCGCCGTCAATCGCGCGGTGATCACAAGACAAAGAACAAGAGATATAGTTGGCAAAGACGCCCCCTTCGCCCTCTTGCATCCAAACATTTCGTTTCGTTCCGACCGCTAAAATAGCGCATTGAGGCGGATTGATGATAGCGTCAAACTGGTCGACACCAAACATACCCAAGTTGGAAAGCGTAAATGTTCCTGCAGCAATATCCTCGTGGGTAAGTTTATTGTCTCGGGCCCGTTCTGCCATATCCTTCATTGCGCCAGATATATCACAAATGCCGCGCAGGTCAGCAGACCTGACGACAGGCGTTATCAAGCCGCGCGGTGTGGATACAGCCACAGCAATATCAGCATGTTTAAAGCTATGAATATTATCGCCGTGTAATTGCACATTCACATCTGGATTTTCAATAAGCGCAAGGGCCGTTGCTTTAATCAAAAGATCATTGACGGACACCTTCGCGTTTTTAGCTTGATAAGATGACTTAGCCTCAAGGAGCGCATCAATACGAATATCTGATCTTAAGTAAAAGTGCGGAATTGTAGACTTGGCTTCCGTTAATCGCTTTGCCACAGTTTTGCGCATAGCTGACATCGGGGCAATACTTGGTTCATTTGAATATGTTTTTTCACCCTCCCCCGCATCAGAATCCTCACTCGCGCCGAGTTCCAACAAGCCGTTTGCAATAGCGCTTTGCTCAACATCTTGCATAGATATTCGACCACGCTTACTAGTGGACACGATCAAATCCGGTGCAAGTCCTAAAGTAATAGCCCGGCGCTTTGCCGCGGGACTGATTTTAATGTTGGCAAAGTCCGCATCAGAAATAGAACTCGTCTGCGCCTTAGATTCAATTGATACGGGCTCAGAAGCGCTTTCAACCTGCGCCGTAGATGCAGTGGCACCTGCGGCCATAGAGGTATCTGGAGCTTCAAAAGCCGCGAGGAAAGCTTCAATAGCTTCAGAACTATCGCCTTCATCACCTAATATAGCGAGTAATTCACCAACAGTTTTAACCTCGCCCTCAGGAACAAGAACTTTATGCAAGATGCCGGGCGCATCAGCTTCCAGTTCATTGGTAATTTTGTCTGTCTCAATCAAAGCAATCAATTGCCCTTTTGAGATAGTTTCGCCTTCTTGAACATGCCATTCTGTTAGCGTGCCTTGCTGCATTTCAATGCCCCATTTGGGCATAGTCAAATATCTTAGAGACATGATTATGAATATCCACTTTTATACGCGAGAACTTGGCGCACAGCGGCCTGAACTTTTTCACTATTGGGTAAGTATGCACGTTCCAACTCACGTGCAAACGGCACAGGTGTATGCGGCGCTGTGACTAACTCAGGTGGAGCTTTCAAACTTGAAAAGGCTTCAGTGCACACCAAAGCGGCAATATCTGTTGCCAAACTACACCGCGGTGTACTCTCATCAACAACAACAAGACGGCCTGAGACTTCCACGGAATCTAATATAGTATCTTCATCAAGCGGGCTTGTCGTCCGCAAATCGATCACGTCACATTCTATGCCTTCTTTGGCTAAAACCGCCGCGGCAGCTTCAGCAACACTCACCATCAAACCGCACGTCACGATTGTGACATCTTCGCCGCGCCGCGCCATACGCGCTTCACCAAAGGGGACGAGGTATTCACCATCAGGCACTTCGCCCTTACTCGCATAAAGCGCTTTATGTTCCATAAAAATTACAGGGTCAGACCCGCGAATAGCCGTGGTCAATAATCCTTTAGCATCCGCAGCTGTTGTCGGCATGACAACTTTCAACCCAGGGATTTGTGTGAGTAAAGAATAGACCGCTTGGCTATGCTGAGCGGCTGCATTAACCCCTGCACCATAAGACATACGAATGACAGCTGGGCATTCAGTTTTTCCGCCAAACATATAGCGAAACTTAGCCATTTGGTTCCAAAGTTGATCCAAGCATACCCCAACAAAATCCGCGAACATAATTTCTGCAATCGGGCGTTTTCCAGATAAAGCTAACCCCGCAGCTGCACCGACAATAGCAGATTCAGAAATAGGCGTATCAATAACGCGCTCTGGGCCAAACTTAGCGAACAAACCAGGTGATGTTCCCCAAATACCTCCCGTTGCTTCTGGACCACCTTCCGTGCCCATGCCCCCAACAATATCCTCTCCAAGCATCACAACATTAGAATCGCGTAGCATTTCGTCATGTATTGTTTGTGCAATCGCACCACGTATCATCATTTCAGTCATTTGGGGCCTCTAATACGAAACGTAGACATCAGTCAGTACGTCTTCGGCTAAGGGTTTAGGTGCTACTCTTGCCTCATCGACTGCAATGTCTATGAGGCTTAGAACTTCTACATCAATTTTATCTAAGTCAGACAATTCGACTTTATCCAGCGTATCAACTCTGGCTCTAAACGCTTTTAAAGGGTCGCGTTCCTCGCGTATTCTGTCAAGTTCGCCCTCACCGCGGTAACGTTGTGGATCGCCTTCAAAATGACCATAATAACGCTCCGTATCAAATTCTACGGCCGCAGGACCATTTCCAGCCCGAACATAATCTAACACGTCACGCATGGTTTCAAAGACATCGAAAAAGTCTGACCCATTGGCGCGCCATGCCTTCATTCCAAATCCTTCAGCGCGTCCCGCAATGTCATTGGCTGTGCCAACCGCATAACTGTCTCCCGTCTGTTCAGAATAATGATTGTTTTCAAATACGAAAATTGCAGGAGCTTTTGTGACAACTGCCATATTCATGGCCTCAAATGTTGTACCTTGATTACAAGCTCCATCCCCTGAAAACGCAATGGCAACCTTACCTTTGCCATCAAGCTTACAAGACATAGCCGCCCCGACAGCAATCGGAGCCCCAGCCCCGACGATACCATTTGCTCCCAGCATACCTTTGTTGATATCAGCGATGTGCATAGACCCGCCCTTACCTTTGCAAAGCCCCGTCGAGCGCCCGTAAATCTCCTGCATCATGGCTTTAACATCACAGCCTTTAGCCAAACAATGTCCATGCCCGCGATGCGTCGAAACGATTTTATCATCATTATCTAA
>JBDVGI010000294.1:0-11407 GCA_039962885.1 Litorimonas sp.
AGGCACGTTTTTGATGTGTGTCTTGATTGCCTATGCTGTAAGGCAGCAATCCGCGCAGCCCTAACTTTTCGCGTTCTTGGCGCGTAAAAGCCGTCGATTTATTCCTCGAGCTATTATGCAGAATTTTATGGCCATGTACCGGGCCATCATCATGAGTCGATTTTGAATTAGTCATTGTTACTCCAAAGACAATTAATATTTTCGCGTAGGCTTAGGTCTTTACACCCTCATCGCCATGAGCTTTCCCAAGGCGCTTACTTAAGGGCGCGGCTGTAATTCCATGCATAACAACACTCAGAAGGACGGTCATGGCGACAACAGCCTGAATAAATTCCGCTTGTTCCACCTGCAAGTCCTCCAGAACCAATAACGCAAACAGGAGTGACGCAAGTCCCCTTGGCCCAAACCATCCCATGAAAGCGATAACAGGTAAACGCAACCCCATGCCCAACATAGCAATAAACACGGGCACCATGCGCACCAAAGTAAGGCTAAGAACTGCGAATAGAATAACCTTTCCATTAATGTGCGGGAGGGTCTCTGGTAAAATTAAGGCTCCAAACAAGAAGAACGTAAGGTAGCTCAGAAATTGGCTTTCTGTTTCGGTGAATTCATGCAGAAACTTCGAGTAATGCACGTGCAAATTCCCGTAGGTTAGACCTGCAACAAAGGCAGCAATAAAGCCGTTACCATGACAGACTTCGGCTGCGGCAAAGGCAATCACGGCAAGCGCTATTGCGGCAACGCCTTGGAACTCTGATGTCATCCACTCTTTTTTGGCAGCCCAGGCAATCAAATGGCCTCCGACCCACCCTACGACAATGCCCGCAATAGGGCCGATGAGAAGTTGTAAACTTAAAAACAAGAGCCAATTTTCTTCGCTTGATTGATGCACAATATTTAAAAAACAAGCGAAGAATAATACGGCAGGCAAGGCAATGCCGTCATTCAGCCCGCTCTCAACATTAAGGCCTTGGCGGATTTTAAGCGGAACCGTTTTATCCGCCAAAACAGACGCCCCTAGAGCTGCGTCCGTAGGCGCTAATATTGCTGCGATCAAAGCCGCTTCGTACCATCCAATATCAGGGAAGATTAGATGCCCAACCACAGTTCCAACTAGAATAATCAGAGGCAAGCCAATTAATAATAAGCGCATGGGAATCGCTTTTTCTTTTCTCAACTCATCAAATGAAATTTGCGAGGCATCTGCCGCCAATACGAGAATAAGTGTTAGCTCAGCAAGGACATGAAGGCCGCCTTCATTATACGTTAGGCCAGCTGTATTTGCGAGCACAGTAGATAAAATAAATCCGCCAATCGTAAACAAAATAGGCGCTGTGAGCATCGTGCCTTGAATACGTTTAGACACTAAAGCAAAGCCAAAAAAGACGCTGCCAAATATCAAAAAGAGATTTAGTGTCATGACAAACGTCTCATACTGCCCGTTTTATAGACAAGTCGGTAGAGGTTGCCGATTTTCTCTAACTTTGCGTGAATTGTCACGGGGACAGCAATATCATTCAAAATTTCGGCATTTATTTTCTCTCCTTCGGCATTTGCTAAAAGATAGCCATTACCGCCACAAGTTTGCGCGCTCGGCAGCGCGTCATCTTCGCGAAATCCGATTGAGAAAAAGACAGGCTGTCCGCCTCGAATACATTGTGTCGCGCACCCACGATGCGTTCTGCCATATCCAGGGTTCATGATACCCATGAAACATTGCGCGTCCAAAACTTCCCCAACAATGGACACATCCTTCGTTGGGCCATAAGATGGAATCGGCGAGGTGGCCGTCTTGATCGCCTTTATATCACCATTCGCGATACCCAGCATGAAACAATTATTGCGGACAATTTTAACGCCTGTGACTTCAACACTTTGTCCTTCAAACACTTTGCAATAGGCATCTGCACTTTGCTTTCCTATACCTGCAATGACATGGCCAATTCCATCAACCCACAACACGGGATAAGGATGGAAACCAATTCGGCCCTGCATGGTGACAGGCGTTCCTGTTTCCCAGCGCCCCCCGCCCTGCGAAACTGCACGCGAGCCAATAAAGGCTCCGGTGCCCGCAATTGCTAACAAGCCCGCAGGGACAGCTTTTAAAATAAAGCGTTTATCTTTATTAGGCAGAGCGCCATACCCAACAAAGAAGTCTTTTTCATCACTCATGACGGCACCTGTATAGCAATACGTTTTGTTCCAAACGCATCGGGGGTTGAGTTGACCCAGACGGTTCCATTTTCAATTCTAACCTCATGGGTTTGCACGCGGTCCGTAAACGGCGCAGGCGCTTCACCCGTTTCAGGATCAAATTGAAAGCCATGCCAAGGGCACGTCACAAGACCGCCGATCACGCAGCCTTCGCCCAAAGGCCCGTTTTGATGCGAGCAAACAGCGTCAACCGCAGATATACCTTTGGCATGACGGAAGACCGCAATACGTTCTCCATTCGCTGGCGTAATTGTCACAGCCTTATTGAGCGGAATAGACATCGGGTCTCCGATATTTACCCAATCAGTTTTCATGTCCGCCTGTGTATCAAGGCTTCGCCCCTTTAACATGGATGCAACATGTAATCCGCTCATCAAAACAGCGCCGATTCCGAGCGCCCAAAACAGACCTACACCCTTATCAAATTGTGCCGTCCCAAGTGCCACATGCCCAATTAAGGCCGCATAGGCGACATAGACACACATATGCAGAGCTTTCCAGATAGGAGGCGTTAAACGCGATAGCCAAAAATCATGGCTTGTTGCTGCCATCGTCAGCAAAATAACCAAAGCAATTAAGCCAAGGCTTTCAAAAGGAAACTCTATCGGAACGCCGTAATCGCCATACCCGCCAATGGCAGAGGCGATAGGGTTTATAACGCCAAATCCATGATACCACATCAAAGCAAAGGCGCCGTGCAGCAAGCCAATGACGGCTGTGATGACTCCAAAATGACGGCGGTTATATAGCAAGGGTTTAAAGCGGTCTGACAAACGCGCTAACGGCCCAATCGCTAGTACCACATGAAGTAAGACAATCGCGCAAGCTCCAAGGGCACGCATAATCAGAATAGACGGATCGGCTACCTTTGCATTCAACCCAAACAGAATGAATGATGACAAAAAGGCCATGATAGCAACAATCAATATTCCATCATAAACATATTTTTGACGGTTCCATTGAACAGGAACAAAATCATGGCTCATAATCTAGCTCCAGAAATTGAAATTGCCATCCAGAGTATCAAAATCAAAATGATTGGCATGACTACCCAAATGACCGCGTGAACTTTACGATGAGCGCGTTTCATGATTTTGCCTTCAGGAGAAGAGGCCAAATTAAAACAGCTCCCGGCAGAAGCATAAGGCGTACAATAACGCCTCTCCCAGCAAGAGGTTCGTTACGAAGACCCCGCGTAATAAAATATAATCCAAACACCAACCCAATCAGAACATAAATTCCAAGGCCATATGAAATAAATTGAGCAATTTTCAGCATTACGTAAACCCTACTCCGCCAAATTTAACACCCGACAAATCGGCCATATCGCGTTTCCATGTTACAAGATCATCTGGATTAAACTTCGTAAAATCATCATGGCCACACGCGCGCGCTAGAATTTTCATCAATGACACGGATGTATCAAAGAAGCGCGTCAATTGTTCAGCCGATTTCTCTGCGATAAGACGCGCGACAAGATGTTCTTTTTGGGTTGCGATACCGACAGGACAGTTATTCGTATGACAAGCTCTCATGCCCAAACAACCAATCGCTTGCAGTGCCGAGTTAGATACGGCAATCGCATCCGCGCCGAGCGCCAGCGCTTTGGCAAAATCAGCGGGCGTTCTTAGGCCGCCAGTTATGACAAGTGTAATGTCTTTATGCCCATTATTGTCTAGATGTCTGCGTGCCCGTGCGAGCGCGGGAATGGTCGGGACAGAGATGTTATCACGGAAAATAGTTGGCGCGGATCCTGTACCGCCACCGCGGCCATCGAGAATAATATAATCAACCCCTACCTCTAAAGCTGCATCAATATCTTTTTCGATATGTTGTGCAGATAATTTATATCCAATCGGAATGCCGCCCGTATATTCACGCACTTCATCGGCAAAGTCCTTGATTTGCGCCGTTGTCGTCCATTCAGGGAAGCGCGAGGGAGAGATAGCTGTTTCGCCTTCGGGTAAGCCGCGCACCCGCGCAATGGCGCCTTTGACCTTATCGCCAGGTAAATGCCCACCTGTTCCTGTCTTCGCTCCTTGGCCGCCCTTGAAATGGAAAGCTTGTACTTTTGAAAGCTTATCCATGGAAAAGCCAAAGCGCGCCGAAGCTAGCTCATAAAAATAACGGCTATTGGCCTCTTGCTCTTCGGGCAACATACCGCCCTCACCCGAACAAATACCCGTTCCGGAGTTTTGTGCACCTATTGCTAACGCGACCTTAGCCGAGGCTGACAGCGCGCCAAAGCTCATATCCGAAACAAAAATTGGGATATCAAGTTCAAGCGGTTTTTGCGCGCGCGGCCCAATGACCGTCTTCGTTCCAACTACTTCATCATCAAGCAAAGGAACTTTATGCAACTGCGCAGTGATAAATTGAATATCCTCCCAGCGCGGTAATTCATTGAGCGGTACGCCCATAGCAGCACTAACCCCGTGATGTCCTGTCTTGGACAAACCATCGCGCGCATAAGATTGTATCAAGCCTGTGTAAGGCTCTGCAGGGTCCCCGTGAGACGGATCCGCATATTGGCCCAGATAAACGTCCCGGCTATAGGGTTGCGGGTTATCGATATGCCAAGCGGCAATTTCGGTTTCGTCGACATAAACCTGACCGTCTTCAATCCAAGAGGTGAACTTATTTAGCGCCTCTTTATTGTCATATTCGCTCACGCCAGTATCAATGCGAAAGTCCCAATTATGCACACCGCAAATCAGGTTATTGCCATCCACATGACCATCTTCGAGCAAAGCGCCACGGTGCAAGCACCGTCCATATAATACAGAAACTGTGTCTTCATAGCGAACAATCACTAAATCAACATTGGCCACCAAGGCCCCTGCGGGCTTTCGGTCTTCAAGGTCGTCCCACAGAGCGATGCGAACAGGTTTCATATAATTTCTTTTCTACTTTTGTCTTAAATCAAATCAGGATCAGAAATAATTTCAACCAAAGATGGTCCGTCATGAGCCAAAGCTTCTTCAATGGCTTTGTGTAAGTCCGCCGCTTTGGTCACGCGCGTACCGTGGCCGCCGCATGCGCGCGCGAAACCCGCAAAATTTAAATTATGCAAAGTGGTTTGCCAAACAGGCCAATCCCCGCCGCGTTGTTCTTTAGAGATTTTCCCAAGTTGCGAGTTATTCAGCAAAATATGTGTGATATTCATACCATATTTCACCGCTGTCGTGAACTCCATCGCATATTGTCCAAAGCCGCCATCACCACTGATAGACACGACCTTACGGCCTTTATATGCGTCTTGATCTTGTGTCGCAGCCCAAGCGCCCATCGCCGCAGGAAATGAAAAGCCAATAGACCCCAAATACCCTGACATCAAAACGCTTTGACCCGCGCATTCAAAATAACGCCCAAAGGAATATGTGTTATTGCCAACGTCAACTGCGATGACCGCATCATCAGGTACAAGGCTCGAGAGAGCATCAAAAATAACGGCAGAGTTTAAGCCCTTCTCGCTTTCATCGCGGCGGCGATTGTCTTTCTCAGCTCTCCATATCTTCCAGCGGTCTGCTATTTCTTCGCGTTGATCCACCATAGATTTTGTTTTAACAGCTTTAGCGAAGGCACTGACCGTCACACCTATTTCGCCTAAAACAGGCACATCAATAGCATGGAACCGGCCAAGCTGAGCGGGGTCAAAGTCCACTTGAATAATCGGCTTAGATTTTTCAATGCCCGTATGATTTGAAAACGATGCTCCAAGAGCCAGTATCACATCACACTCATTCATAAACCAACTTGCAATTGGCGTCCCTGAACGGCCAAGTACGCCAGCGGCGAGAGGGTGATTATCCAGAATTTGGCCCTTCCCTTTAAATGTCGTCGCGACTGGCGCGCCAATATGTTCTGCGAATGCGATGACTTCATCCATAGCCGCATTAGCCCCATAACCAACAATAATCATCGGGCGTTTGGCGGCATTTAAAGATGCGATAGCTTTCTCAAGCGACGCCGCAGATGGCATAATATGAACATCAGCCATTCGGCCTTCAGGCGACCCTGCTTTTGCGTCTTCTGCCGCGGGCATTGTTTGCACGTTATCTGGGAAAATCAAATGCGCCACGTCACGCGTATCAAGCGCCGATTTACAGGCAAGGTTCGTAAGCTCTGCATGATCAGATGACGCCAAGACGTTCTGACTAAACTTCGCGACAGGCGCGAAAGCCGCCTTAAGGTCAATATCTTGGAAAGCACCAGGACCAAAAACTTGCACCTGCACTTGCCCTGTAAGAGCCAAGACCGGAGCGCGGTCAACTTTGGCATCCCAAAGACCTGTCATTAGATTCGTCGCGCCCGGTCCCGCAATGGCGAGACACGCCGCTGGCACGCCCGCCAGCTTACCATATCCTGAACATGCAAAAGAGGCTGCGCCCTCATGGCGAATTCCGTAATATGTCATATTACCATTTACCGTCTGGCGGCGAACGGCGTCAGCAAGACCAAGATTGGAATGACCAACCATGCCAAAGACACTTTTGACGCCCCAATTGACCATTGTCTCTGCCATAACATCTGTGACCGTACGAACATGATCCGGCTCAGCTTCTAGCCCAATATAAACACCGTCGTCTCGGGTCTCTACAGCGTAAGTTTCTTGTCCAGAATCTTCATGTCCCCCAGGAGGCTTGCCTGTGAGGGGGTCAAAGTCCCAACCATGCCACGGACAACGTATCCAGCATTTCCCGTCGACCCCTTTTTCGATGGAGCCTTCACCTAAAGGGCCGCCTTGATGCGGACATTTATTGTCCATTGCCGCATATTGCCCGTCAAAATGAGAGAGTGCGATAGCGCGGTGACCTGCCTTAGCAGACATGACGCGCCCGTCAGGGAGTTCATCCAACTCGGCGACTTTATACCAGACTAAATCAGTTTTCATACAAACTTTCATACATATAAAATAATAACTATCTCGCCCTCATAGACCAGATAAAAGCGCCATAGCACGATAACATCGACAGTAAGTTCAAGCAAACTTTCCATGCGCATCTGTACATTTATTCACAAATTAAACGATAAAATGTCTAAAATTCAGAACCTCTGCATTTAAGACGTTATTCGTCCCTACAGGTTACAATTAATGTTGTACAGATTTTATCGTTTTATTGCACAGGCTTTGGCGTCTCAAGGACACACATAATTTGCTTGTATGAAGCGCATTATTCGATAACATTGGCGGCTTGATGAGAAAACTCAACGGCAATACACTTAAAAATACAAATTGCGATGACAGCGACTTGAACGGAACCTCGTCACCTATAACGCATGACCACTTTATGGATGTCGTCAACGCGAATTACGGACATTATATCAAAAGAGCCTATGGCTACGTTAAATGTATGAGCCTCGCTGAAGATGCTGTGCAAGACGGCATTCTAACGGCCTACACTAAGCTCGACACACTCCGCGACATTGATGCTTTAAATAGCTGGATAAGCCGTATCATCACCCATAAGGCCTTGGATATTTTGCGGAAAAACAAACGCATGCCAGACTTTTACGGCGATATTGACGACGTCCTTTCCTATAATAGCTACGGTCAGCTTGATGAGCCTTTATGGGCAGAAATATCTACACCTGAACAAGACATCATGAAGAAGGAAAACCTCCAAAAAATCAATGAATGCGTCGAAGGCTTGGAGGATATATATAGAATTCCGTTACTGTTGAAAGATCATGAAGATTTTTCAATCAAGGAAATTTCAGAATTTTTAAACATCACAGAAAGCAATGCAAAGATAAGAATTCACCGCGCCCGTATAAAAGTAAAACTCAAACTCGGATCATACTTCTTCCCGCAGCAGCATCGGGACAAGTCATGAGAAACATTCTTCTAAAAGTGCTCAGTTCAGAGATAATATTGCGCCCTGCAATGCAGTTAAGAGGGCTGTACCTAAAGGCATTTTCACGCATGATTTCATGCAAAGCAGCGAATGATTTTACATATGAGTATATTGAAGGCTCTCTATCGGAAGAACAGCTTGTTTTATTCAACAAACATATACGCTCTTGTCCGATGTGCCGCAATTTCCTGAAAACATACTCCGCGACCCAGATAGCTCAAGGTCACATATCCCCTTATGAAGATATTGATGCCCCCGACATAACGCCGCAAAGCCTTATTGATGCCATTCATGAATTAAGACAAACAAAAGAGCGCTAACCCCGCCGCAACAAGCCGTTAAATTACGAAGTTTTCAGCCCATCATGTAAGCCGTCAGGTCCAAACAAGATCAAGCTATCACCTGGGGTAATAGTATCAATATCCAAAGAAAAAGCTTCCGTTAAACCAGAACTCCGCCGGACTGCGAGTATAGAAAACTGCTCCAGATCAGCCTTGAGTTTACTCGGCGTAACGTCTTCATTTACAAAAAATTGATGCTCACCTAAGCTTAACCCTCCGCCTAACTGCAATAGTTTTCTGTAATGCCGCCCGCCCAAAAACGTAAATTTTTCAAGAACTACGCGGATTAACCCGCACATGACCCTATCAACAAACTGCGTTAGCATGACGCCAAAAAAAACAATCGTCACGCCGAACATCCAAGCCAGTTGGAGTAATATTGCTGACACACTTGCATCCGTACGCACAAAAGAAATCATCACAGTTGATAAGACCGACACTACACCTAAATTCCCAAAAATCATAAGCATGGAAATAATCTTCCGCCTAATAGGATAATTCACCACCATTTCAGCTTCTGCCGTTGTGAAGCCCGTCCCAGTGAGTGCTGATAAGGCCTGAAACCTCGAATTTTGTTCAGAAAGCCCCGTGAGCTTGAGCGCGACAGAGGCTAAACGCACAACAAAGAACGTTATGGCAAAAATTATCAAAAGAGAAAGTGCAACGGCCATTTCAAAGTATGCTTTAGCACCAAATAACAGTGCCTTACGAAAGTTAGACTTTTAAACTATCACACCCAAATTCAAAAAAGTTGAAAATATTTTCAAATAATTATGTAACCAATCACCCTTCCAAAACATCTTATTACCGATTGTATTAAATGCTAATTTGCAGTAAACATCAAACTAGATGCTCTAAAGCCCGAAAAATACGCTTTAGGTCGGCAAAATTCAGGAGATTTATTATGAAGAAATTGACACTCGCTCTAACAGTAATTGTAGCCGCATTATTTGTGTTTTTCGGCGTACAAAAATTCGGAGCTACGAACATAATCTTCTCAACAATTGCTGATAGATCTGGCATTTCCCTATTTGAGCCCGTTATACGAATATTCACGGGCGTAGCCGAAATTGCTACAGCCATTCTGATTCTTGTCCCTCGCACCCGGTTGCTTGGCGCAGCTGGCGGTGTAGCTCTTGTGGGCGGTGCAATCGGCTTTCACCTATCACCTTGGTTAGGCATTAATGTACCAGGGATAGGGCATGGTTTATTTATTACGGCCTTGGTTCTTTTCCTTTTGAGCGCGGTTCTGGCGGTATTACTTCGCAAGCAAGGTCATACATTGTTTTCAGGACAAAAAAATGTCTGAAACCAAACAAAAAATGCATAAAGGCAAGCTTGCCCTGATCTGGTGCGGCTTTGTCATTTTAGTTGGTATTCTTATCTTCCTCCTTCTTAGCGCTTTCGGTGCGTTGAGGTTTTGGCAAGCTGAAAAAACACCGCAAGGTGAAACAGATTTAGCCTTTGAGGCCACCAAACTTTCATTCGTACACAAAGCTGACTTGGTCAATTCTCTCCCATTTCTAGCCAGTGCCGCATTTGATATTAACGGTGATGGGCAAGACGAACTTTTCTTAGGCGGCGGTGATGAGCAGCCAGACGAAATTTTTGCCTACAGAAACAATCAATTTGAGAAACTGCCGTTAACATTCGCCAAAGATGCTGTAGATGCAACGCACGGCGCTGCGTCAATGGATATTGATAATGACGGCGATACAGATTTATTTACAGCTCGCGAGAGCGGTATTTGGTTTCACGAAAACACGAACGGACAATTCGGCAGCGTAAACCTAGGCCTCGACCTCGCAGATAATACTGTCCCACTTTCAATTGGCTTCGGCGACATCAACAATGACGGTCTCGCGGATATGTATATCGCGGGATATATAAAAATTGCCCTTGTTGAAGGTGAAACGATCTTTTCAGACAATTACGGTGGTTTTAGTTATCTATTCCTTAATGAAGGCAATGGCGCATGGCGCGATATTTCCAAAGATGCTGGCGTCTGGCGTCAACATAATACGTTCTTAGGTGTCTTTGCTGATTTGGATAATGACAAAGATAGTGATCTGATCATTGCACAAGATACCGGACATGTTGAAATGTATTCCAATAATGGGGATATGACATTTACGCCTATTGAGAACCCATCTGTAAATTCTTACCCTATGGGCGTCGCTGTCGGAGATTATGACAATGACGGCTTAGTTGACCTATATTTTTCTAATGTAGGATACACACTGCCGCCGGTTATATTACGAGGTGATTTAAAGAAAGACGACCCTTTTAATCCATCTTACATGCTATTTCACAATGACGGCGGATTAAAATTCTCTGATACATCTGAGCAAATGAATGCCGCTAAATATGGCTTTGGCTGGGGCACTGTCATGGCAGATATGAACCTAGACGGACTTGAAGATATGCTAGCTGCGCAAAATTACGCGCGCTTCCCTGCGAATGATCTTTTGCAACATTACCCTGGCAAAATTCTCCAAAATTACGGGGATACATTTAAACCCGTTGAAAAGGTTTCAGGGGCAGAAAACCGTCTCTTTGGTATTTCGCCTATTGTATCTGATTTCAATAGTGACGGGTGGCCTGATCTTGTTTGGGCAAACCTTGATGGACAATCCCTTGCCTATATAAATAAGGGCGGTGATCGCAAATGGATCAAAGTCAGACTCCCCAACATGGCTAGCTCTTTGGGTGCGCGCGTTACGGTCGTGGCTGAGGGTGGTTTGACCCAGACCAAACAGCTCATAACATCGCAAGGCCTTGGCTCTGACCAAGGACGTGACCTCATCTTTGGTCTTGGTGATGCGCAAGCTGTGAAGTCTGTCACAATCGAGTTTCAAAACGGCACCACAAAGCGCTTTGATGCACCAAAAGTTGGAAGCGTTATAACCGCATCCGCTCAATAGAGGGTCTTATGGAAAGCCAGTCTAAATTTGTTGTCTTCGCTGGTTTAGCTGGCTGCCTTGGCACGAT
>JBDVGI010000295.1:0-15577 GCA_039962885.1 Litorimonas sp.
CTCAATTTTTACCGTCCGTCGTCGTGGATGCTCTGGGACTTGTCCAATAGATATACGTTCTCCGCTTCCTAACTTGGCATTAATACCCCAAGCTGGCGCTCGGGTATCGTTATGTTGACGAGCTAGGCTATCAATAGCTGAACGGCGTAGGCCCCTGCCTGGGGCGAGCATAGAAACGGCTTCTAATAAGTTTGTTTTACCTGCGCCATTTGGTCCGTAAATGACGATAGGGCCGTTGTCCAAGGCAACATCTAATCCTTTATAAGATCGAAAATCAACCAGACGAAGGGAGGTTATATGAGCCATATGACGTTGGCAGGCGGCCCCGTGTTAAACGCGCAATGGCATTAAGACAAAGAGTGAATTTTCATCTTCACTATCTTTGACAAGGGCAGGGCTTGCAGGACTATCTAGCCAGAAAGTCGCGTCGCGTCCTTCAACTTGATTGGCGACATCTAATAAGTATTTCGCATTAAATCCAATTTCCAGCGGGTCTGCACTGTAATCTACGCGCAGATCTTCATGAGCGTTTCCGCTTTCAGGATTGTTAACGCTTAGCGCCAAACTATCGGCAGATAGTGCCATTTTTATGCTCCGCGATTTTTCCGCAGATATGGTAGCAACGCGGTCAACGGCGTCGGCGAAGACTTTAATATCGATGGTCAATTCTTTTTCATTTCCTTTTGGAATGACACGCTCATAATCAGGGAAGGTTCCGTCAATGAGTTTTGATGTTAGAACTGCCGAGCCAACGGTAAAGCGGATTTTGGCATCCGACAGACTTAAGGTCACATCTGCATCCAATCCGTCAATCAATCGGCGGATTTCTGTCACGGTTTTGCGCGGAATAATGATTCCAGGCAGGCCATCTGCACCCGCAGGAAGCTCGCTTTCTGCTAAAGCTAGGCGGTGACCATCTGTTGCCACGCAGCGCAGGACTTTATTGTGGGCATGCATGTATATGCCGTTAAGATAATAACGGGTTTCTTCCGTGGAAATGGCAAAGCGGGTTTTATCTATAAGGCGGCGTAATGCGCTTGCGGGCATGGAAAAGTTATGCGTAAATCCGTCCGCAGTCATTTTGGGGAAATCCCCAGATGGCAATAGGGGTAAGGTGAAGTGTGAGCGTCCTGCATCCACATCAAGACGTTCTTCAGCGTTAATTTGCAGAACAACCTGAGAGCCGTCAGGTAATTTACGAGCTATATCATAAAGTGTATGAGCAGGTGCCGTCACTTGGCCTGGCGCGCTAATCTCTGCGGCTGTATCTTCAGCAACTTCAATATCCAAGTCTGTTGCTACAAATGTGAGCATGTTGTCTTGCGCTGTAAGTAAGACATTTGACAATATTGGAATTGTGTTTCTTCGTTCAACGACATTTTGAACATGCCCAAGAGCTTTAAGTAATGCGTTGCGTTCTATCGAGAGCTTCATCGGTTCGCCTATTTGTTTCTAACGTAAGCGGGCTTACGTGCCATTAGGTTTATGCATATTCATACGGATATTCAGATCAAATAAAAACCTTCATAAGCTTTTACACGAAGAAATATATGAAAATTTTTGTCGAAATCGTGACTTATGCCTTTAACATATCCTCTACGGCTTCGATTTGTGCGTTAAAAGTCGCATCTTCAGCGCGTAGTGCATCAATCCGTTTTACGGCATGCATAACCGTTGTGTGGTCACGCCCTCCAAAGCGGCGGCCAATATCGGGTAAAGAGCGTTTCGTTTTTTTCTTGCAAAGATACATGGCGACTTGGCGTGGTCGGGCGATAATGCGTGCGCGGCGTTTGGAGACCATGTCGGTAAGTGTGACTTTAAAGACATCACACACCGCACGTTGAATTCTGTCAACGGTGAGCCGCTGCCCTGTCATATAGCGCGAGTCCGATAATGTTTCCTGTACGGTCTCCAAAGAAATAGGCGTGCCCAAAAACTCACTTTGAGCAACGATTTGATTGAAAGCTCCTTCAAGATCGCGCGGGGTGGCATTCATGCGCGCAGCCAAATGATCGCGTGCATTTTGCGGAATGGCGAGTGTAGCATTTCCGCTCGCACGGCGGCGCGCGATAAGGCGATCTAATATCCGTAGGCGTAGCTCATAATTTGCGGGTCCAATTTTGCAAACCAGCCCGCTAGATAAGTAGGACTTTAAGCGTTCTGAGGCTTTGTCAATCTTATCGGGATGGCGATCAGCAGCGATAATAATTTGACGACCCGTATCCACCAGACTGATTAAAGTGTGTAAAAACTCTTCTTGGCTGCCTGGTTTATCCGTGATGAAATGTACGTCATCAATGATGAGTAGATCGACATCGCGCAAACTTGTTTTAAACGCATTAATCGCATCGCGGCCAGACCCGCGCACAGAGGCAACAAAGGCCGATACAAAATTTTCGGCGCTCATAAATTTCACACGGTGATCTGGCGTGTTGTGCTGTAATGTATTTTCAATCGCATAAAGCAAATGCGTTTTGCCCATGCCATTGGCTCCGTGCAGGACAATCGGGTTAAATTGTACAGGTTTAGCGCTAGCGACTTGGCGGGCAACAGCAACTGCGAGTTCGTTTGAGGGGCCCACGACGAAAGTGTCAAATGTGAGCCTTGAACGTAATCCATCATTTGTAGAGTTCTGTGCCGGATCTTGTGCTGTATTATTCGGCGCCGTTTTGGCGTTTCGGCTTGCTACGGTTGTTTGCGATATGGACCTCGTTTGACCAGACGTTGCGTGCTGCGAAGAGGTTTGGAGTTGATTTTGATTATGCGTGCGTGCGGTGTTGACCAGAATGGAGATGTTGCGCGGCGGTTCTACACAATCGTATTTTTTCCAAAGACGCCGTAATGTATCCGCATATTGCGTTTCAATTTTAGAGGCGATGAACTTAGACGACGCGCCAAGTGTAACTGTTTTGGCGTCGGCGTGCATAATACGCAGGCGAGCCGTCCAAGAGCGGTGAACATTTGGGCCAAGCGCATAGGATAAATCCGTCTTAACTTGCTTCCATGTATTGTGTGCGCTGTGTAATGGCGGTTCACCTGTATAAAGATCGGGAGCAATTTCGTCCGCAAGATTTTTTGCGGAATCATAAGTTTCATTTGAAGCTTTAATTGCGTCAGTGATCGAATTTGTCATATTCTAATCATCCAAAATTACCCAATATTGTAACGTAGGGCTAAATCGCGTTAACCCTTGAATTATAATAACTATTTAATGGATTCAGTCACCATAGACTTACGGTAACTGTCACCCCCAGTTGTCAAATATCTATCGAAAAAAATAATAGCCACGATATCACGAGAACTGAATTTTTATCTTAGCGGAAGTCCACATTTATACTTCACAGCCTCTTTAAACAGACTCTTTTCAAGCACGTCAATGTAGAATATTTCATTTTTTGAACGTATTAAAACTTGACTCAAAAAAAGCTAAGAATCTGGCAGACTTAGACGTAAAAAAAAATCATATTTTTTTTCGCAATTTATCATGTGGTTTTTCATGACAACTTTATAATGCGTTCATAAAGTGTTAACTATAAATTATATCGCAGAAACTGAGCTTACAGGAGAAATGAAACCAAAAAAAAACTGGAGCATTGACTCCAGTTTTCCTAATTTTATTTGGTCAGTTAAACTGGCTTAAGCAATGGCCTTAACGCGTTTGTTGAGGCGCGAGATTTTACGGCTCGCCGTGTTTTTATGATAGACGCCTTTAGACACAGCCCGCATCATGGCAGGTTCCGCAAGTTTCAGCGCATCATTGGCAGCCGCTTTGTCGCCTGCGGTGATCGCATCTTCGACCTTGCGCAGTGTTGAGCGGACCATAGAGCGGCGATTTTTGTTTACCGCTGTCTTGCGCGCCATTTTGCGTACATTTTTCTTGGCTGATGAAGTATTCGCCATATTATCCTCGGGTCATTTTCTTGTCTGTGACAAGAGATTGAAATTTCAAGCGCCGCCTATAGACCCCGCAAAGCGTTACGTCAACTAGGCATGTATCAAAATTGCGCTTGGGGCTATTGTATCTTATTTATTTTTGAAATGAGGTTTCCGTTTTTCGGAAAACGCAGCCATGCCTTCTTTTTGATCATGCGTGCTAAACATGGATTGGAAGAGGCGGCGTTCAAACTGTATGCCCTGCGTTAGGGTCGTATCAAAAGAGGTGTTAATCGTTTCTTTTGTCATCATTGCAATGGGCAGGCTTTGCGCAGCGATTTTGCTCGCAGCATCTTTGGCGGTGCTCATTAAGTCATCTAGCGGTACAACGCGCGATACAAGACCTGCGCTCTCGGCTTCATCGGCTAGCATCATACGCCCCGTCAGGCACATATCCATTGCTTTGGCTTTGCCAACGGCTTTGGTCAGGCGCTGTGTGCCGCCCATACCTGGCATAACGCCTAGGGTAATCTCTGGCTGCCCGAATTTCGCATTATCTGCAGCGATGATGAAATCACACATCATGGCAATTTCGCAGCCTCCGCCAAGCGCATAACCTGAAACGGCGGCAATGATGGGTTTGCGGAAATTCTCAATCGCACAATGGTTTTTGCTAAAGGCCTCAAGCTTGTAGCGCTCAAGATAGGTGCTATCGACCATTTCTTTAATATCAGCACCAGCCGCAAAAGCTTTCTCAGACCCCGTAATGATGACACAGCCAATTGTGTCATCTTGTTCTAATTTCGTGAGGGCTTGCGCCACTTCACCCATCATCGCGTTATTAAGTGCATTTAGCGCTTTGGGACGATCAAGCTGTATTGTCGCTACGCCGCCATCTGTGATAACTTCTATGTTCTCGTAAGCCATTCCGTGGGCTCCTATATTATCTTTAGGCGGCCCTTTAGCTGTAGTTTTTAGCTCTGACAAGCCCCGCAAAAAAATGTACTGCGTCCGCTTTGTGTTATGCGCTGCACAGGAGCGGCGCAATCTGGGCAAGGATTGCCCTCTTGTCCATAGACACGAAATGTATGTTGGAAATAGCCGAGATCGCCATCTGTATTGGCAAAATCGCGTAGAGATGACCCGCCAGCTTCAATAGCTTCAGTTAATATGTCTTTGATGTGGCCGACAAGGCCTTGCGTTTCGTTTGTCGTTAGCTGACCTGCTGCGCGTTTGGGACTAATGCGGGCGCGGTGCAACGCCTCGCATACATATATATTCCCAAGTCCTGCGACAATGCGTTGGTCAAGCAGGGCGATTTTAATTTTACTTTTTTTGTCTTTGAGACGCGCGCGTAGATCTGGAGCGTTGTATTGGTTCGAAAGAGGTTCTGGCCCGATATGATCAAGACGGTAGGTTTCATCGGGGGCCACAAGTTCCATAAACCCAAAGCGCCGCGTGTCATTATATGTAATGCGCGCACCCTTATTACCATTTATGTCCTGCATTTCAAAAACAACATGGTCATGCTTGGCGCTCCCGCCTGTCTGGCGCTGATAGCAACCTTGGGGCTTGTCATCTATAGTGAAGCGTCCAGACATGCCTAGATGCATAAACAATCTGTCTCCAGAAGAGAGCTCGGCCTGTAAAAACTTGGCCCGCCGCGAGAGCCTTATGAGGGTATGGCCTTCAAGGCGTTCTTTAAAGCGGGTATCAAAAGGAAAGCGCAAATTCGCGCGGTTAAGCGTGACTCGTCCAAAAACGTGTCCCTCCATGACGGGGGCAAGGCCGCGCTTTACGGTTTCAACCTCTGGAAGCTCTGGCACTTTCGATGTTTACCGTAGTTACTTGGCAGGCCCAGTCGATACAGCCACCATCGCCGCGCGCAGGGTTCTATCGCCAAGCTTAAAGCCTGTTTGCATAACAGTGGCAACATTGCCTTTGTCTTCGTCAGACGGAATTTGTGCAACGGCTTGATGCACATTGGGATCAAATTTTGATCCAGCACCTGGGACAGCTTTGACGCCGTGACGCGATAATGTGAGGATGAGGTCTTTTTCGGTAAGCTCGATACCATCGACAAGGTTTTTGGCGTTCTCGCCTAAATCTTCTTTATTCGTGCCTGCCAGCGTCAAAAGTGCGCGGGATAAATTATCATGAACCGATAACACATCCAATGCGAAGCGTTCGATGCCGAAAATACGCGCCGCATTGACTTCGCGCTCTGCACGTTTTTTTACATTCTCTGCATCTGCCATAGCGCGCAGAGCTTGATCTTTGATTGAGGCAAGCTCGGCTTGAAGCTGTTCATTCTTTTGCTCGGCGGCTTGCAAAGGGGTCAGGGCGGCTGCGTCAGGGTCGTCCTTATCTGTATCCGCGCGTTCTTTCATACTGGATTTTTCCATATCAATCGCGGCTTGCAAGGCGTCGAGTTCTGCATCTGTGGGCATACCATCGGCCGCCGCGTTTTGGGCGGTGTCTGCTGGAGCGGGGCCGTCTGTCTTATTTTTACCAACCATGTGACAATCCTTATGTCGTGTCTTATTTTGTTTTCGGGCCGAGCCATCGCCCGACGAGTTGCGCGGTATAATCTACCATCGGAATAACCCGCGCGTAATTTAATCGTGTTGGGCCAATGACCCCTAATGCGCCTAATATGTTTTGTTCTTGGTCGCGATAAGGCGCTATCACAACACTGGAGCCTGACAAGGAAAATAATGGATTTTCCGTCCCAATAAATATTTTTACACCATCCGCTGTTTCTGTTCGATCAAGCAGCGCAATCAAGTCTTCTTTGCGTTCCAAATCGTCAAACAACAAACGTATGCGCTCCAAATCGGTTTGCGCTTCCAAATTGTCAAGGAGTCGACCTTGCCCACGGACAATTAAAGAGCGTTTTTGTGTAATTTTTTCCTGAAATTGGGAATCTTTCCCCTCGCCAGTCCATTCTGCCAAGCCAGCTTTGATGAGATTTTGTGCGGCGGCATCAATTTCAGCATGGCCTTGGGTGATTTCCTTGAGAATATCTGCGCGTGTATCCGATAAGCGGCGCCCCTTTAGGCGGCTAGATAGAAAATTCCCCGCGCGCTCTAGTGAGGCTGGTAAAAGTCCCTCGGGGCGCGGCATCAGCCTATTTTCAATTTCGCCATTTTGGTAAACAATGACAACGAGGGCTTGTCCGTCATCAAGGCTAACAAATTCAACATGACGCAAGGCTTGTTCTTGTGGTTGATTGAGCGCGCCCGCCGGATTTGAAGTTTGCGGGGACAAAACAAGTCCCGCTCCGCCCGCAAGTCCAGCAAGCATAGATGAGACATGTTCTAGCATTTGGCCAGGTGCTTGGTCTTGCGCGGCCAGACGTGCTTCAAGTTTTTTGCGATCTTGGGCGGGGAGGTCGCCAATTTCAAGTAATCCGTCAACAAATAAGCGTAGCCCCGCTTGTGTCGGAATACGGCCTGCACTGACATGCGAACTCCCGAGGAGGCCATATCGCGCTAATTCTGCCATTGTATTTCGGATAGTCGCGGGCGACAGGCTTTGCCCGCTCGATAAGGCTAATGTTTTAGACCCGACGGCTTGTCCTGTTTCCAGATAGTTTTCGACAATATCGCGGAAAATATCACGGGCTCTTGCGTCCAAATCAGACAGAGAGAAATATGGCGCGGATTGGCTCATAACGGTCATTATGTGGGTTATTCTGGCTCTGTTTTCAAGTTTATATCTTTTATATTTATGTTTTAAAGTTCGTTGTGGTGTTGGCGTAAAACCTATAGGGAAAGGCAAACATAAAAGGAAACCTCATGCGCCCTAATTCCCGTGCCCTCGACCAACTTCGTGATGTTAGCTTTGAAGCAGGCATCTCTCGCTATGCTGAAGGGTCTTGTCTTGTAAAATTTGGCCAAACTCATGTGCTATGTACGGCCAGTATTGATCCAGGGGTTCCGCGCTGGCTTAAGGGGAAAGGGTCTGGCTGGGTGACGGCGGAATATGGCATGCTGCCGCGGGCAACGCATTCGCGTAATGGCCGCGAAGCGGCTCGCGGGAAACAAGGCGGGCGCACCGTAGAAATTCAACGTTTAATCGGCCGAAGCCTGCGTGCCGTGATTGATTTGAAAAAGCTTGGAGAGCGCCAAATTATTTTGGATTGCGATGTTATGCAAGCCGATGGCGGCACGCGTACAGCCTCTATTTCTGGAGCTTGGGTGGCTTTATATCAAGCCTGTGAAGGTTTGGTCAAAAGCGGAGAACTACCGGAAAACCCTGTAACAGACCCTATGGCGGCTGTGTCTTGCGGGATTGTGGACGGGGAATGTCGTTTAGATTTGGAATATGTCGAAGATAGCGCAGCCCAAGCTGACGCGAACTTTGTCTTCACGCAAACTGGCGGCATTATTGAAGTGCAAGCTAGCGCCGAAGATACACCCTTTACAGCAGATGAAATGGCAGAGCTGATGCGTTTGGCAAGCAAAGGCATTGCCGAGCTTTGCGCTTTGCAAAAAGCGGCTTTAGGGTAAAGAGACCTATTTATATTCTGACATATATAATCTGATATATAATGAAGAGGCTGACTATGACCCGTTCCGAGCATTTTGCACATCTTGAAGCTTTGGCTAAGACGCCCGTATCAATCTCAGATTTATTTGAACAAGAGCCAAACCGCCTCTCGCGCTTTGTTATGTGCGAAGGCCCGCTGCGGGTCGATTTTTCCAAACAAGCCATTAGCGATACGGCCTTGGACGGGCTTTTATCTCTAGCCGCTGGCTGCGATCTTGAAGAATGGCGCGCCAAATTATTTGCAGGCGAGACGGTTAATACATCAGAGGGCCGCGCTGTATTGCATATGGCGTTGCGCGGCGTTGGCGGCTCTGAAGCGGTAAAATCCGACGTAGCGGCAATGGGCGTGCATATAGCAAAGTTTGCTGATAAAATTCGTCAGGACGGCAAATTTAAAGCTGTAGTGCATATAGGTATTGGCGGGTCAGATTTAGGCCCGCGCCTTGTCGCTGATGCTTTTCGGGCTAGCACCGATAGTGCGCTTGAGCTGCGTTTTGCTGAAAATGTGGACGGGGCATCCATCAATGATGCGCTAGAAGGGCTTGATCCCGCGCGAACATTGGTCGTGGTTGTGTCCAAATCTTTTACCACACAAGAAACTCGTATGAACGCCGAAGCTGCGCGAAGCTGGCTTACGGACGAGCTCGGTGATAAAGCAGGAGATAATTTTATAGCCGTGACAGCGAATAGAGATGGAGCCTTAGCGTTCAATATTCCGCCCGCACAAATATTTGATTTTTGGGATTGGGTTGGCGGGCGTTATTCCGTTTGGAGCGCAGTAGGCCTATCCCTTCAAATCGCTTACGGGCCAGATGTATTTGCGGATTTCCTAAAAGGCGCGGCAGCAATGGATATGCATTTTCGTGATCAACCTTTACAAGAAAACTTTCCAGTGATGATGGCGCTTACGGGGATATGGAACCGCAATGGATTGGGGTATAGCTCGCAGGCGGTCATTCCCTATGCGCGGCCTATTCGTAAGCTTGCTTCTTTTTTGCAGCAGCTTGAAATGGAGTCTAACGGGAAGCGTATTACCCGCGATGGCCAGATGGCTGGCCTGACCTGTCCGATTATTTGGGGGGACGAAGGCACGAACGGGCAACACGCTTTTTTCCAGTGGTTGCATCAAGGCACAAGCGAAGGGGCTTATGGCGGGGCGCCTGTTGATTTCGTTGCTGTGTTAAAAGACCATAATGCGAGACCAAACCATCACGCTGCGTTATTGGCTAATTGCTTTGCGCAATCTGAAGCGCTCATGCTGGGCAGAACCGAAGATGTTGTGAGGGCTGAACTTGAAGACAGGCCTGATGCGGATGTGATTGTCCCGCAAAAAACCTTTCCAGGCAATCGCCCGTCAACAACGATTACGCTCGATGAATTGTCGCCCTTTGCACTTGGGCATTTGATTGCGCTTTATGAGCATAAAGTTTTTGTTCAAGGCGTCATCTGGAACGTCAATAGCTTCGATCAATGGGGCGTGCAATTGGGCAAAGTTCTGGCAACGGCGATTTTATCTGAAATGGAAGCAGGTGAGACGGGCAATCACGACCCAAGTACGACGGCTTTGATGAACTTATTATAGCGAGCGGCGCTCATCAATCTTTCGGATTAGGTGTGCTGAGTGACGAAAGTCGTTAACTGACATAGTTGTTCTAAATTACGCAAGTCATGCGTGATAATGAGTTTAAAGAAATGAACGAGGCGGCGATAAACGCAGCACCTCGTTCAGGTCAATAACCCCCCAGCCATTGACCACCCTTAGTTACCTTTACCTTCCTGAATACAATCTGAATGTTATGTGTGAGACGCGGTGTAGCTGTAGCATTGACAACGGACTTTACTGCGGTATGGGCTCGATGATTCGAATCTATTCGAATGAATTTAATTTGAGCATGAACGCTTTCCCTTTACTGTAAAACAGATTAAAGGCTGCCTTGATTATAAAAAGAATTGTGTAAAATCATGGCTGATAAAAAACAGAAAAAACAAAAACCCTTTCGTCCAAAGGCTCGCCGTCCACGCGGCTTTGAAGATCGGAGCGCGCAAACATTGCGGGCCGAACGCCGCCTAATTGATGCGGCCTTTAGCGTTTATGACTTGCACGGCTTTGAACCGCTCCAAACGCCTGCGTTTGAATTTGCGGATGCGCTTGGGAAATTCCTGCCCGATGAAGACCGCCCTAATGTGGGAGTGTTTGCCCTGCAAGATGATGATGAGCAATGGATGAGCTTGCGTTATGACCTCACCGCGCCGCTTGCACGATATGTTGCGGAAAATTATGACGGGCTTGCTAAGCCTTATCGTCGCTACCAAGCGGGAAGCGTGTTTCGCAATGAGAAACCAGGGCCTGGGCGTTTCCGTGAATTTACCCAATGTGACGCCGATAGTGTTGGCGCTGCGGGCGCGGCGGCGGATGCGGAGATGATTATGCTCGCTGCGGATGTTATGCGTGCTGCGGGATTAAAAGACGGACAATATGCTGTGCGGGTCAATAACCGAAAATTACTTGATGGTATCCTAGAGGCTTCCGGCGTGCCTAATACAGATGCGGGGGCTTTGCAAAGACTACAAGTGCTGCGCGCAATTGATAAGCTCGACCGTCTTGGCGTCGAAGGCGTCGAAGCGCTTCTGGGTGAAGGCCGCGAAGATGAAAGCGGAGATTACACGGGCGGAGCTAAACTCGGGGCGGCAGGTATTAAGGCCGTTTTGGGCTTTACCACTGCATCAGACATTGACCGCGTTGCAACCATTGGAGCCCTTGAAGCTTTAGTCGGTCAATCCGAACGTGGTCTTGAAGGTGTGAAAGAATTGGCGATGATTGATTCTATTTTAACGTCTACGGGCTTTGGACCTGATCGTGTTAGTTTTGATACATCTATTGTGCGCGGACTTGGCTATTATACGGGGCCAGTTTTTGAAGCTGAATTGCTGGCCGATATTCGCGATAGAAAGGGACGTCCTGTACGCATAGGCTCCATTGGCGGGGGCGGGCGATATGATGACCTTGTCTCGCGCTTTCGCGGCCAACAAGTGCCAGCTACTGGCTTTAGTTTTGGTGTCTCGCGGTTCTTGTCAGCTTTAGAACGTATGGATGCACTAGAGGCGAGCGTGCGGCCGCCTGTTATTATTTGCGCATTTGACCGTGATCTCATGGGAGAGTATTTCAAAATGGCGAGCGAGCTACATGCGGCAGGTATTCGCGCTGAAGTCTTTGTTGGCAGCGGGAATGTGACTAAACAAATGAAATATGCAGACCGCCGTAACGCGCAAATTGCCGTCCTTATGGGGAGTGACGAAATGGAAAACGGGCAAGTCACCCTCAAAGATTTATATCTAGGGGCAGAGGCCGCCAAAGCAATTGAATCGAATGAAGCTTGGAAATCCGCGCGTCCTGCCCAAGAAACCATAGCGCGTAGCGGTTTTGTAGCGGCTATTACATCTATGCTGAAGGCTTAAGAAAAAGGGCTGACCCTAAAAGAATCAGCCCCGAAATTGCGGCTTCGAAAGTGGAGGGGGGCACGAAGCCATGCAATGTTACAGGTCACTTTAGCCTTAGTTTTATTGCCGAAGACTATCCAATAGGTGAAAAAAACGTCACAAAAGAGATCGTTGTAACGAAAAAGGGCGGCTCTCAGAGAGAAGCCGCCAGTTCGAAGGGGGTCCAAAAGTGGACTTCTTCTCTCTAGCAGGTTTTTTATGACTGTAGGATGACAACTGCATGACGTATACGTCATCATAGCCGTGATGTGATTTGCCGCATTATTTCATTGTCATATTGATGAAGATAGCTTGCCGCCTTGATGTTTACGCTTTAAATCATGTTTATGCAGCTGCTCGCCAAATTATTACGCCCCCAAAACGCCATGAAGTTATGCACCACTATCATCAGTGTTGTGACTTTGGGCGGCGCAGTAGGCAATGCATATGCGCAAACACCACAAGCCCTAAATCCAGCGAACTTAAGCCACGCAGAGCGCAATATTTGCCAAGATTTGGATATGTGCGTAGATATTTTGCTGCGTCATGATCCAGATGGTTTTGACTATACCGTACTTGCGCAGGACTTCCAAAGATTTGGGCAGCCTGCCATGCAGCGACTTTTGCAACTCATGGTGTCGGATCGCATCAAGGCGTCCCAGCATGCGCAATATATTCTTTTGGACAAGAATTGGCAGTTTACGGCTGCCGCACAAGATGAAATTGCGAAATCATGGCCCAGCGAAAACCTTGATACTCACAAAGATATTATGATCAATATCGGAACTCCGTTAATGCGTAATCGTGCGATTTCGACTTTATTGTACCCTAACGGAACTGTGCGTGCGCAAAGCCGTAGAATTTTACAGGCAATGGCGATTGGCTCTGATAAAAACCCAGAGGCGTTTACGGCCGTTCCTGTTCCGCCAGCCGCCTTTCCAGATTTAGTCAAAGCCGCGAGCGATGTTCCGACACTAGAAATTATCCGCCTTATTGGGTCATTCCCGCAAGAGCAGTCTAAGCCAGTTCTGAGTCGTTTCCTGCTCTCCGAGGAAGGAAATATTGCGAGCGGGGCATATGAACAGCTATATCGGCAAAACCCAGATATGGCTCTGTCGGTTTTGACATCGACTTTACCGCAATTAAAAACCACAGGCCAAGCGCTCGCGCTCTCGCAACTTTTACAAGGACGGCACAGCGCACGGCAGTCTGAAAGTGCGGATGGGTTTTATATGCATTTTGCCCATAATGTGTTGATGGATGAAGCTCTGCCCGTCTTCGCACATATGATGGCGATGGACGCAGTTATGAATAGCGTGCCTTTAGCAGAAAAAACTTTACCTGATGCGGCGCATATAGATGAAGCCTTTGCGACACTATTAAAGTCCCCAGAGGTATCATTTGTAAATTATGCTTATCAATTTGACAGAAAAACGAGTCCACATACGGCTCGTTATTTACCGCTTTTGTGGGACACGTTGATAGAGCGCGAAAAACAGTCAGACCGTTCAAATGATCAAACCCATCAAGGCATATATGCTGTTTCGCAATTTGCACGCAGTATTGTGGTTGATAAGAAATGGCGCGCGGCGGCGGTACCCGTCTTGCGCGGTGGTCTTGCATTTAACGCAGATTGGAGAGTTCAACACCAAGCGGCTTTAGGTTTGGGTGAGGGGCGAGATAAAGCCGCTATGGCCACCTTAAAGCCTATGGCACAGTCACACCCCATTCTTGACGTGCGCGCTGCGGCCATTTCGGCACTATCGGCTCTAACCATTGATGAAATGAACACAAAGGGCGATTATCAAAAACTAAAAACTAACGCGCCAAACTGCCCAGTTGCTGTCTTTGACTTTAAGGAAGACGCGAAGCAATTACCGTTTTTTGATGACGGTAAATTTCCTGATAGCTGGGGCGAAAATTTACTGCCTGCCCATAGGCGCTCTTTAACAACGGCTTACCCCACCCAATCAGGATGGCTTGCAGGGTATAGCTGGGGAGAGCGCGGCGGCGGGCTTCTATATTATGATAATGTCTCAGGAAAATCTGAAATTATTACTGGGGGAAATATCATATCAATAGTGCCCGTAAAACCGACGCCGCTTGGAACCTTTGCGACAGAGTTTTGGGTGATTGATGGATTAGATCATTTGAACCACGCATCCGCCCGTGTGTTTTATATACGATTGGAAAAGGGTAAAACGATTATGCGGCGTCACTATGAATTGCCTGCATATCCGCGCGCGATCAATGTTGCCAAAGATCAAAGCTTGCAGATGGGCTTTGCAAATGACCACCCGCCGCTACGCCTCTTGCCTAATGGCAATATAATCTCTGGCTGCGTTATGCCGAATGCGGGCGCGGCGCAAACGCTCCCGAATTAAAGATTATGACCTATTCCGAAGCCAGCGCGCTTAAAGCGCTCTCCCAAATATCTGACCCGTTAACGGGCGGGGATATTATCGCAGCAGGGCGGCTTGCAAGTCTGTCCCATAAAAACGGAGACCTTCAAGCGGTGTTGCAAATTCCGCCGCCCGAAGTTGAAAAGTTTTTTCCTATCCGCGATGCCGCGCAGACGGCTTTATCTAATTTGGATGGCATTCATAAAGCCAGCGTTATTTTATCAGCTCATAAGGCAGGGCCAAATATTGGCGGGACAAAACGCAAAGGTAATCCGCATAAACCCCGCCGTCCAGACGGCTACCAAGGGGATAGTCAAATCAAGCGCGTCATTGCTATATCATCAGCCAAAGGCGGTGTTGGAAAATCCACGCTTTCGGTTAATTTAGCTGTCGCGATGGCAAAGTCAGGGGCAAAAATTGGCCTGCTAGATGCCGATATTCATGGGCCAAGCGTTCCGATGTTGCTGGGGCTTTCGGGGGCAATTGCCGAAACAAGAACCACGCAAGAACGCCGTTTAATTGTTCCCCTAGAAGCGAGCGGCCTAAAAGCGATGTCCATCGGGTTTTTAACGCCAGATGACGGACCCATTGTATGGCGCGGGCCAATGGTGCAAGGCGCGATTTCTCGCATGTTGTGGGATGTGGATTGGGGAGAGTTGGATACGCTCATCATTGATATGCCGCCCGGAACAGGCGATGCGCAGCTTGGTCTTGCACAAGATATAAAACCTGCAGGTGCTGTGATTATTTCTACCCCGCAGGACCTCGCGCTACTGGACGCGCGCAAGGGTGTGGCTATGTTTCGGAAAGTTGATATTCCCGTCTTGGGCTTGATTGAAAATATGGCAGTTTTTACGTGCCCTGATTGCGGTAGCTCTCATCATATCTTTGGTACGGGCGGGGCCAAGCGCGATGCAAAGGCATTGGATATTCCCTATTTAGGCGCAGCTCCGCTAAATATGGATATTCGAATAAGCTCTGATGCGGGTATACCAATTGCGAGCACTCAGAGCGCAATCGCAGATATATTTACCGAATTGGCCGCTAAGATTTAGAAGCTTTTTTACGCGAGAGGCTCCATTTGAGCCAAAGCCAAAAAATCTTCGGACCTTCGACAAGGTAACGCTTCCATAAACGCCGAGGCTCAGATGCGAGGCGGTGCAGCCATTCAAGGCGGGCCTCTTGCATCCATTTTGGCGCGCGTTTCACACGGCCCGTTAAAAACTCAAGTGACGCGCCTACGCATAGGCCAAGTCCGACACAATCGCCGC
>JBDVGI010000296.1:0-3093 GCA_039962885.1 Litorimonas sp.
AAACTGTGCAGATTGGGCATGAGGAAAAACCGCTTGCTCCGCTATTAGACAGACTTGATACAACCGCGCTTGTTATTATCAAAGACGGTACGTTGATATTTGAAGAGTATTACAAAGACACGCAAAAAGATGATTTGCGGATTAGTTGGTCTGTAGCAAAATCTTTTGCGTCTGGCTTATTCGGGCAAGCTCTGGAAAACGGCCAGATCAAAAGTCTTGATGAAACCGTCGATAGCTATGTGCCAGAACTTAAAGGGTCTGCCTATGAAGGCGCGACTATCCGAAACGTCATGAATATGAGTAGCGGCGTAAAGTTTAATGAAGACTACTTAGATCCCAAATCTGACATTAATAAAATGGGCCGCGTATTGGGACTTGGGCAATCTATGGATGAATTTAGCATAGGCCTAAAACAACGTCAGTTTGAACCAGGAACTAAATGGCAATATGTTTCTATTGATACGCATGTCTTGGCTATGGTGTTACGTGCGGCGAGGGGGAAAAGCTTGCATGAAATGTTCAATGAGACATATTCTGCTAATTTGGGATTTGGCCGCGCGCCATATTATTTGACGGATGGCGAAGATGTCGCTTTTGCATTGGGCGGACTGAACCTACGGACGCGTGATTACGCTAAATTTGGACAACTTTTCCTTCAAGGGGGTCAGTGGGCCGATGATAACGGTGTCATGCAGCAGATCATTCCTTCCGATTGGGTACGCGAATCAACGTCTCACAGTGCGCCTGAACTCTCAGGGCGCGGGGTTGGGTATGGCTACCAATGGTGGGTTCCAATGCCGCAAGAGAAGACTATTCATGAGGGGGATTTTTTTGCAGTCGGGATTTACGGTCAATATATCTACGTTAATCCTGCAATGGGGGTTGTGATTGCGAAAAATGCGGCAGACCGCGAGTTCACAGAAGCGACGGATGGATACCCCCACTCAATGAATGTGAATATTGATATGATGCGGAGTTTAGCTGCGCATTATGGCGAGAAAAATTGAGAAGGGCTGGCGCGAGTGCCGGAAAGCTCTATATCATGACTTGCCCCTCAAAGGCCGCATCGTTAAAGCCGTTCCATGACAACTCGGCTTAAAATCGCATCTGCCCAGCTCAATCCGCATGTTGGGGATTTATGGGGCAATATTGACAAAGCTCAACTCGCTTATGAGCGGGCTAAATCTGATAATGTTGATATCCTTATCCTACCTGAGCAGGTCATTATTGGTTACCCTGCGGAGGACTTGGTTTTAAAGCCTTCCGTTATAACAGACTGCAGGGACTTAGCTGAAGGTTTTGCTAAGCTAACCAAAGGCGGGCCAGCCGTTGTTTTTAATACGCCTTGGGTTGTCGACGAAAAACTTTATAATGCAGCCTTATTTATGCAAGATGGCGAAATTACGGATGTGCGCCTAAAGCATCATTTGCCAAATTACGGCGTGTTTGATGAGTTCCGAATTTTTACGCGCGGGCCGTTGCCAAAACCTATTAAATTTAAAGGTATCAAAATTGGCCTGCCTATTTGCGAAGATTTATGGCAGGCTGGGGTTGCCTCTCATTTAGCAGACCTTGGAGCTGAGATATTAATCTCGCCCAATGGATCGCCTTGGCGGCGTACTGCCTTATCTGAACGGGCTGAAGCGTTAGGCGACAAGGTTCATAATGAAGGATTGCCTTTGATTTATGTCAACCAAGTTGGCGGCCAAGATGAATTGGTGTTTGATGGTTCTAGTTTCTCTATGGCGGCTGACGGAACTATAGTTCAGGCTCTCAAATCCTTTGTGGAAGATTACGATGCCTCAACATGGGAGAAGGGCGAAGCGGGCTGGATTTGCTCTGAAGCTAAGATGGAAGCCCAACTCACGGGCTATGAGGCAGATTGGCGGGCGATGTGTTTAGGGCTTTCCGATTATGTCAATAAGAACGGTTTTAAACAGGTGATTTTAGGCCTGTCTGGCGGAGTCGATAGTGCAATAGTTGCCGCCATTGCTGTCGATGCGCTTGGACCTGAACGTGTTTGGTGTGTCATGATGCCAACAAAATATACATCAGGCGATAGCTTATCAGATGCTGAAGATTGTGCGCAGCGGCTCGGTTGCCGCTATGATACCATTGAAATAAAACCCGCTATTGATGCATTTGCGGGTATGCTAAATCCGTTTTTTGAAGGAACTGAGCCCAGCACAGCCGAGGAAAACATTCAATCGCGCTCGCGCGGGTTAACACTGATGGCGCTATCTAATAAATTTGGGCCAATGCTTGTCACCACTGGGAATAAATCTGAAATGGCGGTCGGTTATGCGACTTTATACGGCGATATGTGCGGGGGGTATAATCCGCTTAAGGATGTCTATAAGACCGAAGTGTTCAAATTATGTGAGTGGCGTAACGCGCATAACCCTGATGACCTATATGGCCGCGATGCGCCTATACCCGTCAATATCATCACCAAACCGCCATCGGCAGAATTGCGCGATGACCAAAAAGATAGTGACAGCTTGCCTGAATATGATGTGCTGGATGATATTTTACGCGGCCTTGTCGAAGAAGATTTACCGTTGGAAGATATTATTGCGCGTGGCCATAGCGAAAAAGATGTGAAACGGATACAACATCTTCTATACATAGCCGAATATAAGCGCCGTCAAGCTCCACCCGGTGTCAAGATAGGCTCTAAGAATTTCGGGCGTGACCGGCGCTACCCTATAACCAATCGCTATCGCGATAAATTACCGTCTGAGGACAATTAAATGTCAGTAAAAGTTCGTTTTGCCCCTTCACCTACGGGCCGCCTTCATGTCGGTAATGTCCGCACAGCCCTGTTAAATTGGTTGTTTGCACGAGAACAAGGCGGGGAGTTTGTTTTGCGCATCGACGATACAGACTTGGGACGCAGCACCAACGCATATGAGCAGGGCATCAAGAATGACCTGACGTGGTTATCTATGGGCTGGGATAGCACCTTCAATCAATCTCGGCGTTTCCCAACTTACGAAGAGGCCGCAGCGCAGTTGAAAGCAGACGGGTTTTTATATCCTTGCTATGAGACATCCGACGAACTTGACCGTCAACGCAAATTACAACGTGTGC
>JBDVGI010000297.1:0-2672 GCA_039962885.1 Litorimonas sp.
CATATTTGTGAGATTGATGAAGAGCCGCCAAAGAAAGGGTGCCACGCTCTAATTTTGGCTCCAACGCGGGAACTTGCGACGCAAATTTCTACATCAATAAGTTCTTATGGCGAAAAAATGCCGTATTTATCCGTTGTGACTGTTTTTGGTGGTGTACCTATCCATCGGCAGATAAAGCGCGTCTCTGGAGGCGTGGATGTTATTGTTGCGACGCCGGGGCGTCTGATAGATTTATTAGAGCGAGGCTCTGTAAAGTTGGGCAATGTTCGCATTCTAGTTTTGGACGAAGCCGACCAGATGATGGATATGGGCTTTATAGACGCTTTAAAGAAAATCGTCCCACTGCTCCCAAAGAAAAGGCAGACTCTGTTGTTCTCTGCAACAATGGTTCCAAAAATTAAACGCCTTGCCGAGCAATTCCTAACGAAGCCTAAAACAATATCCGTAACCCCGCCCAATAGTACAGCAGCCAAAGTTGAGCAGCGTGTCACCTTTGTGACTAAACATGATAAAGCGACATTATTGGGATTGAGCCTTCTTGCGCCTGATATGACACGGGCTATTGTTTTTACGCGCACCAAGCATGGGGCTGACCGTGTTGTAAAGCGTTTGCGTGAGTACGGAATTGATAGCCGTGCTATCCACGGAAATAAATCTCAAGCTCAACGTCAACGTACGTTGGAAGCGTTCCGCAATAATGAAGTAAATGTCTTAATCGCAACGGATGTCGCGGCACGCGGCATTGATATTCCTGCGGTTAGCCATGTATTTAATTATGAAATCCCTAATGTCCCAGAGCAATATGTTCATCGTATTGGCCGCACAGGGCGCGCGAATTTAGCAGGAGTTGCCCATGCATTTGTAGACTCAGAAGAGCGCGCATATTTAAAAGATATACAAAAATTACTCAAAAAAGATATTCCGAAAGTCGACCTGCCTAAAGACTTTCTTGAGCAAGTGAAAGCTATGAAGCTTCGGCCCTCAATTCCCGCGCCAGCAAAGCCTCAACCGGACTCGCGTAAAGGGCGAGGGAAAGGCCGATCGAAATCTAAACGAAATCGCAAAGACCAAACTTCAAAAGACAGCGGCAAAGGGGAACGCTCAGACAGTCATCAAGCTCGGACTCGGCAAGAGCACCCTGCAAAGGCAAATGCTAAATCTAAGCATAATTCGTCTAGGCAGGAAGGCAGGAGTGATAACTCCGATCATAAGCAAAACCGTGATGAAAAATCACCTTATAGGACGCGGCGAAAATCGTCTGCGGCCACAAGTGATAAACCAAAGCAAAACTCTTCCAACCGCGAAGGCGGCGCAAAGCGTAAGGGCAATAATGGGCCAAGCCGTGATGAACAATCGCCTCATAAAGCTAAACGCTCTCATGGTGATAAAGCAAGTGGTAAGCCTAACCGCAGCTCCTCTGGGCGTCATAATAATGAAAGCCGCAAAAATACCTCGGCTTCGAAAAGTGGAACAAAATCGCCTAATAAGCCGCAGTTGAAACGTGGTAAGCGTAAACAACCCACCAAACGTTAAACCACGAGGTTTGTTTTATAACGGCACCGTGGCAAGTAGTACGGTGAGATTGTAACCCTCAACCCGTCATGCGTAATTCAGGCGAACAAGATGTGGATTGAGGGTAATCAAAAATCTGGCTTTGGTATTCCAAAATGTGATTTGTCAAACATGGTTGTGGATGACAGTATTTTTGGTGAACGGTTTAAAAGGCAATAGAGCAAGGCCAATTGAATGACATCGTTACGTTATAAATTTATACAGGGTATTTTGCGCGCGACGAAATACCGAGATAAAATGCTCAAAGACCTGCAAAATGGTCACGCGCGTCACATGAAACCGAGTGCAAAATTGGCTTCGCGTTTTGAAAGAACAGAGTTCAACGGACAAGCGGTTTGGATATGCAAACCTAAAACTGCAAAGAGCGGAAAAGTTTATATTCATATCCACGGAGGAGGCTTTGTCTATGGCCTGCAAGCGGGACATTATATGAGCCTATGTGAATTTGCAGATAAAAGCGGGGCGATTGTCATGCTCCCTGACTATCCTTTGCCGCCTATACCTGCGGAGCAAATGGGGGAGTGGAGCTTGGCTCAATACCTTAGCGTCGCGGAAGATTATGGCCAAGAAAATGTTTATCTTGGCGGCTGTAGCGCTGGGGCGAATTTAGTTTTAGTTGTTAGTCAATTACTATCTGCGCGCGGCCTACGGCAGCCGGTTCATATACAGCTCTTGTCGCCTTGGCTTGACCTTTATACGCGGCGTGAATTAACTCCCGAAGAGAATAATGAAACTTTAATTACGGCAGATGCACTTGTTCCCGCGCGCGAGAATTACGCGCAAGACCGTGATTTCCAAGACCCGCTGATTAGTCCAGCCTTTATGGAGCTTTCAGACCTGCCGCCTGTGCATATTGTGACCGGTGAAAAAGATATTCTATTTGCTGATATTCGTATTTTTGCTGATCGCCTGAAGGCGGCTGGTAAATTGACGAGCTATCGGGCTGAAGCAGAATATGGACATTATTGGATGTTTTATCCCGCGCCAGACCGTCATCCTACGCTGGAATATATGGCAGGGTTGCTGCGGTAAATGAGATATAAAAAACCCCGCACGCGGCGGGGTTGAAAGTCTATTTATGTTACGCGGTTTAAGACGAT
>JBDVGI010000298.1:0-3288 GCA_039962885.1 Litorimonas sp.
GACATGTCAAGACTAACGGGTTTCAAATAATTAAATGTCATGAGAGGCTCCATTAGGTAATTTCGTGAGTGCCAGACTGAGCGCAGGCATTGCGCCGCGCTTATTATCTGGATCTTTATCGGTATGTTCATTCATCAATAACGTCATGGCGTAATCATAAGTATCGCCATCGCCGCTAAATTTAGACAAGCTATGCGCATCGCAAGCCGCCTCTTGGTCAAGACGAAAGCGCCTCGCCGCATAATGCACCAATGGATTATACCAATGCACGGCCCGAAATATTAACAAGGCAAAAGCCCAAATAAAATCGCGGCGTTTAATGTGAGACATTTCATGGCACAGCGCAAAAAGCTGTGCCTCTTTAGAGTAATTTGTCACAAAGTTGTTCGGTACAATAATAAGCGGCTTAATCACGCCCGTTACAAATGGCCCAATATTTTTAGGAGCAACTAAAACTTGAGGAGCGCGGGCTAGCCCCATTTTACTCTGAGCTTGCGTTATCATTGTGTTCATCGACACGGCAGGCATAGACGATACATCTTTTAACAGATGCGCGAACTTATAATGCCGCGTCATATGATAAGACATCCATAACGCCCCTACCCCTATCCAGATAAAGACAATCCAGCCCGCAATATCCATTGAACTGGTAGCTTCTATAGGCGGGATTATAGGGAGGGCATTGGAAGCAGGGACAGGGTCTACATCGAACCTACCGCGCATAAACATCTCCATCTGTTCAAATGAAACCTCTTGAAATGGCGCAATATCGTGTTTCACAGGCAAGCGAATATCAGGCATTATCAATCTCAGCGCAGGCAAGCTCCACAGCAGAAACGTGGCCTGCGCTCCGAAATATTTGACGAATGGACGCCGAATAAGCAGAACCAGTCCGATCAGAACGCTTGTAAGAACGCCCATTCGCAATCCCCATGTGAGGATCTCATATGTCATGATTGACCATCTTTTGACGAGTTTGTCTTGGCGGCTTTTAAGTCAGACAAAAGCGCCGTGATTTCATCTATATCGCCGGTCGATAAGTCTTTAGATTTAGCTAGGTGCAACAATAAAGGCGCAGGATCGCCTTCGAAATAAGATTTCGAGACACCATCAACAATATATGCGCCGTAAGCCTCTTTGTTGATGATAGGCGAATACAGATAATGCCGCCCGTCTGCCTCTGTCGAAACCACATCCTTTTTCACAAGCCGCGAGAGCAATGTTTTAACCGTTCGGATGTTCCAGCCCTCTGCTGCAACCTCATCTGCAATCTCTGTCGCTCGCAATGGTGCGCGTGACCATAACACATCCATAATGATACGTTCTGATTGAGATATTTGTTTCATAACTGACTCTTATACTTTGTGAATCTAAAAAGACTACATTACGTAGTCTATAGGATAGATTACAAGATGTAGTCAATTAAAAAAAATACCATATCCCAAATTTGGCGCATGGCTTGCGTGGCTTAGCTTAACCCATAGCTATAGATCAGAAAGTTGACCCATAATGGCACACATCCCCCCCGCGGCGATTATGTTTTCAATAACGATAATTTTTGCTGCTATGTTTTTTATCCCAGCAACAAAATATCCAAGAAAAAACAAGCTCATCAATTTTTATTGGTCAGGCTTTTGGATTTACCTAGCCTTTATTGCCTCCATCGCAGGGGCCGCTAATACATTATGGATTTTAAGATATGACACAATGAGCTTGGCAGACGCAATCCTAACTGGTGTCAGTGCGAGCTTCGTTGTTTTTGTTATGTTTGCTTGGTTACGCCTATCGGGCAGCGTATTTTTTGCAGCTATAAAGCATTTTCGCAAAAAGTTTGCACAGGGCTAGAACCAGAAATTAATCTCAGAAGTTAACTTAAGGAAACCGCCCAGACGCGCCGCACTTAACGCGGTCCGCCTGCAAGTTGTCCTAATGGTTGTGATTGAACAGGTGTGACTGGACGCGAGGCTGATGTCGCAATTGGAGCCCCTGCATCCGCAGGGAATGCTTTGAGTGCAGCTGGCACTTTAACATCATCATTAAGCGTTCCGTATAGGCTCTGCTGAATCGGGTCCACTGAATTGCCGCTTGCTATAGCGGCCAAATCCGCTTGACGCCGCGCAAAAGCTGCCTGCGCATTTTGATGTGTTACTGGCGTTTGTGCAGAGGAACGGGGTAAGTTTGTAGAACTTTGAGGCGCCGCAGCCTGTGGTCTATAAGTTGGCGGATATGGTTGCCCTTGCGCAGACGCAGGTGGAATTGGCTGTCCAATAGGCGGACGGGCGCCAGATTGCGCAGCCTGACCTTGATATGCCTGACCTTGATATGCCTGACCTTGGGCACCTTGCCTTTGATAAGCTTGGTTCTGACTAAGACGTTCACGTAGGGCTTGTTGGTTTTGCGGAGACAGACGCGGATCTCCTTGCGGGTTTGCTTGCGGACTAACATTGTCTAGAAAAGGTTTAAATTGTTGCGGCGGAAGCGGCCTAAATTGTTGTTGCGTGACTCCAATACGTTGCCCGTTTTGCGGCGGAATCGCGGCTTGTTGGAGCCGCGGATCTTGCCTTTGATTAACAGGCTGCGCAGGGCGCTGAACGGGCGGTAAATTCCCAGTTTGGCGGCGATATTGGTTTTGCTGCTCAGTCAAACTCCCAGTGCCTTGATACGGCTGCCGGCTTACCGTAGCTTGCGGAGCAATCCGTTGCGGCACAGCTTCGCGCACAACACGGCGGTTTGGCGCAGGACGCGTAACAACTGGTGCAGGTGAGCTTGCGATTACCGAAGTTCCAACCCGAACTGTATTAGTACCGCCCTGACTAAGAGGCCGTGCAAAGCGGGTTTGGTTAACATTTTCACCGCTAATAGAAATTGCAGACTGAACAGGCGTGGCTGCCGTAGCCAGAAATTCACACACACCCGGCGCTTTTGGATTAACTTTGACATAATTCCATGCTCGGCACTGCGCATCCCCCGCACAATGTGAATTACATACATCAGCTCCAGGGGAAGTAATACTCTGATAAGCTTGACCTGGACGGTAAGTTCCAAGATCTTGAGCCATAACAGGGGCAACCATAAAGCCGCTAAAAGCCATTCCAAAAGTCAAATGTAACGATAATTGTTGTAGGCGGCGCATGGGTCTCTCCAGAAACGATGGTCGATTCGTCTCTGATTATGCCACCCAAAGCGTTATCACTTCGTTAACTGTGTTTATTAACCTGCCTGCGGGTATGCAGCTGCAATTAAAGCGCCAAGCGCGCGATAGCCGCAAGACTGTCCATCTCTAGCCCT
>JBDVGI010000299.1:0-7955 GCA_039962885.1 Litorimonas sp.
TGAAATATCCCAAGTGAGATTGAAAGCCGTATTGTAAATTTCATCTACATCGGCGATGTTTTTTACTCTAACCTCAATGAGTGCAAAGTTATTGTTCAGAGATTTGCTTTTGGATGAAATTAGAAATTTCGATAGGCTTTGCAAAAAGAACGGACGTCTTAAGAATCCAGTTGGGGGATCATGTTTCGTGCTGTGAAGGAATGCGTATAAAATGGCCGTGACGAGTCCAAATTGTAAAACCCGCTCTATTTCTGCTCCAATTAAGACTTTGAAGCTTGTCATATATTCCGTAAAACTAGAGGTGCGTCCTTCAAACATAGGATCAGTTAAGGCCATGCAGACTAACCCCGTCCAAGTTACAGCCGCAATAAAACCCGTTTTTAAAAGAATAGAACCATCGGTTAATATAACTCTAGAAGCTAAATAAATGAAAAATATGTTGGCGGTTGGAGACTTCAGAGCTACAGAAAAAGGGGTTTCATAAGTGATCGCATAAGCCATTAGAATAAACGAGAGAGCCACAAAATCTAACACGGCGCAAATAACTTGATAGGTATTATTTAGGGCTTTTTTCCAATTTAAAAATAACCGTATCGCGGCCTGAACCACAATGACAACCGAGATGTAAATGACTAATGGGTTGGGTTTTAAATCACTGGCATGCGGCGTTACAAGAAAGAGAAATAATAAGCTAAAGGGTATCATTAAGCTTATCATTGCCAGAGTTCTCTGCGCAATCAACCTATCCGTCAGATAGTCATTTTGATAACTATCGGAGGCGCTTAAGGGGTTCAGATTATCTCTAAATTTTAACATTACTCTAGAATAATAGACGAGATGAGTTCAATTTATAAAAAAATTCATAGTTAATTTTTATATAAATAAAACTTAAGTTTGTGCGCTAGATTAGCACTCGTAAAAACTTTTGAAGTTAACTAATCAGACGTTGGTGCCAATAGATTTGATTTAAAGCTATGTTTAAAAATGCTTATAGCTCTTAAATTATCAATTCTTCTCTATGCAACAGGCCTTAAACGCCATAAGGAGCGCTTCAAACCTATCGCAGACCCGTTACAAGGCTATTTGCGCGGCCAGAAAGATCTTTCATGTCTAATATCACTCAAGCGCATCCCGCGCTCGTCGACGCTTTAGCCAAAAAAGGCTATAGCACATTAACGCCCGTACAAGATGCAGTGCTTGACCCTAAATTGCGTGGGCAAGACCTTTTAGTTTCTGCGCAAACAGGCTCGGGCAAAACAGTGGCCTTTGGTTTGGCTATGGCCTCGACTGTCCTTAACGAGAGGGCAGGGTTTTTACGTGCGGATGCGCCGCTCGCGCTCGCGATTGCACCGACACGCGAATTGGCCTTGCAGGTCAAGCGGGAGTTAGACTGGCTCTATAAAGAAGCGGGCGCTAAGACCGCGAGCTGCGTTGGCGGCATGGATATGCGTGATGAGCGCAGAGCCTTGGCAAAAGGCGCACATATTGTTGTTGGTACACCAGGACGGCTTTGTGATCATATCAAACGC
The DNA here is from genome assembly GCA_039962885.1 of Litorimonas sp. Lineage (GTDB taxonomy): Bacteria > Pseudomonadota > Alphaproteobacteria > Caulobacterales > Maricaulaceae > Litorimonas. The sequence goes on from JBDVGI010000299.1 coordinate 1,530, forward strand.
GGCTCCTTGGATATGAGTGAATTGCAAGTCATCATTCTCGACGAAGCCGATGAGATGTTAAAAATGGGCTTCCGCGAAGAACTAGAGCAAATTCTCGGTGCAGCACCAGAAGAACGCCGTACATTGATGTTCTCTGCGACAGTTCCAAAAACCATTCTTGGTATGACCAAGAAATATCAACGCAATGCTGTGCGGGTCAACACGGCTGCTGAAGCTAAGCAACATTTGGATATTGAGTACCGTGTGATGAGCGCTACGACGTCTGACCGAGAAAATGCGATTATCAATGTGCTGCGGTATTATGATGCTAAAAATGCGATTGTTTTTGGCGATACACGCATTGCTGTTAATCGCATGACGCAACGATTTAATAATCGCGGATTTTCTGTGGTGGCCTTGTCGGGCGAGCTATCTCAAAAGGAACGTAGCCATGCTTTGCAAGCTATGCGAGATGGGCGTGCACAAGTCTGTGTCGCAACAGATGTCGCGGCGCGCGGCTTGGATTTGCCTGATCTGGAATTAGTTATTCACGCTGACGTACCTAAAAATCGCGAAGCGTTGTTACATCGCTCTGGCCGTACAGGCAGGGCAGGGCGTAAGGGCGTCTCTGCGTTGATCGTAACACCGAACCGTCGCCGCAATGCAGAACGCCTATTGCGAGATGCTAATATTACGGCTGAATGGTCAGCTCCTCCAAGCGCTGCCCAAATTATCGAGCGTGATAATGAACGCTTACTTGATAATATGACATTAGATAACGAAGTGTCCGATGAAGAACGCACCATGGTTGCGCGCTTACTCAAGACGCATACGCCAGAACATATCGCGGCGGTTTTAATTCGGCAGTACCGCTCAGGACAATCTGCGCCCGAAGAACTCACCCACACGGCCTATGAACCTGATAATGGGAGGCGCGAGAGAGGCAGAGAAAGAGGCGGGGATAAACGCAGCGGCAAACAAACTATGCGCAGTGATTTCGCCGATGGTGTTTGGTTCTCACTTAATCTAGGCCGTAAGCAAAAAGCAGAACCCAAATGGATATTGCCGATGTTGTTGAAATCAGGCGGTTTGAAAAAACCAAATATAGGCGCGATTAAAATTACAGAAACTCAGACATTTATTGAGCTTGATCGCGGCAGCGTAGATATTTTTGTCGAAAATATTGGGCCAGCAGGTAAAATAGAAAAAGCTATCACAGCCACCCAGTTGGAAGGTCAACCTGATTTTCATTCTAGTGGTGATAGGGATAGCAAACCAAGCCGTAAGCCTTATGATGATAAAGGCAAAAAAAGAGACTCACGTAACGATAAGCTGCAAGGTAAAGCTCGTGATAACACGCGCGATAATCCTCGTAAAAAACCCAAACATAAATCCACCTATGATGAGGGTAGCTTCAAGCGCAAACCGCGTGAGGGAGCCGAGGGTAAGTCCTCAGGAACTAGAGAGGATAGTTATGCAAGCGGGTCTAAACCCAAAAAGCCTCATAAGAAAAAACTCGCCAAAGCAGCGGCCTTGAAAAAGACAGCTTCAATGAAAAACAATTCAGGCGGCATCAAAAAGGGTCAACGCAAATCAACGCGTAAGAAACCGCGGAGCTAGGAGCAAACCCGCCTTTTTTTATTATCTAGACCTTTTTGATTATCTAGATATGGGTGTTACGCATATCTAGAACGATCCCAAACTTGATCAAAAGGTTTAGACCTGCCTGAAGGCTGTATAATGAGTAAGTGTTCCCGTCCCAGATCTCTGGGATGATCAACTCCGCAACTATGGGCAATAATCCCAACTTCCTTTTGCATGCTCTTGACATAATTCATCACGCGTACAGATTTGTTGGCTGGATCAAGTCCGTCTTGGAGACGCTTATTATGTGTCGTAATGCCAGTTGGACAGGTATTCTTATCGCATTTAAGCGCTTGAATACATCCGAGTGCAAACATGAAACCTCGCGCTGCATTGACCAAATCCGTCCCTGCGCAAAAAGCCAAAGCGACATCTGCTGGCGTAATGAGTTTCCCTGATGCAATTAATTTCACGCGATCTCGCAAGCCTTTCTCGCGGAGAAGATCATCAATAAGCGGTAGACTTTCACGGATGGTAAGGCCCATATTATCAATGAGCGGTAAAGGTGCAGCGCCCGTTCCACCGTCGCCGCTATCAACGGTAATGAAATCAGGTGCGCTTTGCGGGCCTCGCTTTACAATTTCGTCAAATAAATCTTCAATCGGTGTTATATTTCCAACAACGAATTTAATACCAGTTGGACGGCCAGAGGTGCGGCGAACCTTATCAATTAAATCTAGAAGTTCGTGAACATTAGAGGCTTCAACATGACGATTAGGGGATAGAGCCGATTCCCCAACAGGAATGCCGCGAATCTCTGCAATTTCTTCTGTGACTTTTGAGCCGGGTAAAATTCCGCCCTTGCCCGGTTTGGCGCCTTGACTGAGTTTAATTTCAATCATTTTAACATTTGGGTTTTCGCAGACTTTCTTTAGTTTCTCTTCGTTTAAAGTTGCATCAGGGTTTCGTACGCCAAACTTCGCTGTACCAAGTTGAAAAATGATATGGCAATTTCCGCTCTTGTGGAATGGAGACAAACCACCTTCGCCCGTATTGAGCCAGCACCCTGCCATAGATGCTCCTAATGATAAGGCTTCAATGGCTGGACGTGATAAGCTTCCATAGCTCATAGCTGAGATATTGAAAAAACTCGTTGGTTGATATGGATGCGGGGTATCCGGCCCGATAACAAGCGGGGCATGTGGTTTCTCTTCACTATCTAATTTTGGAAAAAGCCCATTGGCAAATATTGGCGTTCCAGGCGATAAAACTTTGGTAGAGCCAAAAGGTACAACATCACTTCCTTCATCGGCGACATGGTTGACCCAGTCCCGTTCGGCACGGTTGAAAGGCATTTCTTCGCGGTCCATGGCAAAGAAGTATTGTCGGAAAAACTCACCTAATGATGTAAAGATACTCCGAAACCGTCCTAAGACAGGGTAGTTATGACGAACAGAATCTTTTGTTTGGGTTTTGTCGATTATAAAAACAATAATGATGGTTAGGAAAAATAATCCGACGACCCCTAAAAAAAGTGAGCTTAAAAAACTCAAGCCACTCACGGCATCTTTTACAATGGTATCACTACCATATTGCGCAATGATTGTTATATTTGGCATGCGTTTGACCCTCTTAAAATTATAAATGCTTTATGCAATGCCAGAGCCAGTCTAACAAGTCACATATTAGAATTTGTGTAGACTTATACCTTCCTCTGCGGGGCTATAATACACCTTCATAAGATGAGCCTAGACCCTAGCAGGATATATGCGATAAGTAGGTCAGAGGGATTCGGTTATGAAATGGCTATTTCGGACTATATTAGGAATATTGCTGGTTTTCGTCATATTTTGCACGGTTGGCTTTTTTCTCCCTGCTACGCAAATTGTCGAAACACATCTGTCCGTTGAAACTTATCCTGAAGAGGTGTTTGATGAATTGTCCGACTTACGAGGTTACCCAGCTTGGTTTCACGGTTTTGAAGATATAGAGGAGGGCCAAATTATCTTTGCAGGGACAGAGCGCGGTGTTGGCCAGAGCGCGGCATGGCGCCAGAAGTCTGGCAACGGAGATAATTTTGGAAATATAGACATCTTGCAAATCCAAACGGATGAGCTTGTTAGTTTACGGCATGAATTTGGCCCGCATATCATCGCGATTACTTACGCCTTGGAAGGGGACGAGGCAAATGAAGCCGTTTTATTGTTGGCCCGTTATGAAGCCCCGCTCGGAGGGTTTCCGTATTTATCGCGTTTGCGCGGAAAGTTGGCGGCGGGCGGCGTTGCAAACGATTTAGATATATCTTTGCAAAAATTAAAAACGATTCTTGAGGCTAAAACCACTCAATAAAGTTCAAGTCAATGTCGTGCAGGCCATATTCACAATATTAAAATGGCCGTTTCTATCTCATCAGGCTTGTGTCTTCATGAGAGTCTATTCTGGCGGCTTTTTCAAAATCCACGCATTGGTGTCTGTGTCCTCTTCGTCTTGGGCGGGGAAGGAAGGGAGAGATTGTAAATCTATCCCAAGGTTTGGCAAAGCCGTATCGGTATCGTCTTGATTAGGATTTCCCAAAAGTAAATCTCGAACACGAGACGGTTCTTCTCTAGGGGCTTGGCGGCTACTAAAGGGTTGTTCAGGATCTAGGTTGAATTCAGACCCGAGGTTAGAAAAACTATCTTGCGTACCAAATCCATTAATCGAGGACCCAATGGGGCTTGAAATACCTAATGAGCGTGCAGAGGGCAAGACGCGCCCTTGAGGCCGTAAGTTAGCGCCAGCATTCGTTCCGCGGCCTGCGCGGCCTTGCCAGTTTTCAAAACCTTCTGAATCGCGGCCTTCATATTTACGCACATATTCAGGGCAGTCATTATGTGTACGATCCTCTTCGCGGCACCGAATGTCTTTAATGACACCGTCATAACCTTTGCCAGGGGATTGCCCATTCGTATTTGGTGCAAGCTGCCAATTTCCCGTCTGCCCGGTGCCGCGCCGTGTTCCCCCGCTTGGCGGTGGTAGGCCGATATTACCCCCCCCGCGCCGAGGTCCTGCTATGGCTGGGTTACGCGGATTATCCTCTAAAGAACGGTTTTGGTTATCACGTTCAAGAAGGTCGAAATATGAGCTAGATTGAGATTCAGGGACAGCTTTGTCGATATCTTCTGAAGACACGGGGACTTCTGGTGAAGCTAAAATCGTCGGAGCCGTTGTGACAATAGGAGGAGCTGGTTCTGTAACTTCAATTTCTGGCGGTTGAATGTAAGGAATAACAGGCTCTGGTTCAATAATTTGGGGTTCAGGGATATCTGGCAATGGCGTTGGCTCAAAAATTGGCTCAGGCTCAATAATGTCTGGCAATGGTGCCTCTATGATAGGGCCAGGCGTAGGTGGCAGCTCTACAGGGTTAGGCGTGATGAGCGGCGTCTCAATGGGTTCAAGTTCAATGGGAGCAGGCGCAATAGGTTCAATAATTTGAGACAGAGGTTCGGGCTCAAATATTTCCACTATAGGCGGCAAGGGCTCAGGTTCTGGCAAAGGTTCAGGCAAGGGGTCGGGCAGGGGTTCAGGTTGCGGCTCAAAAATCTCCACAATGGGCGGTTCTGGAATTGGCTCTGGCAAAGGTTCAGGAATGGGTTCTGGCGTGAAAATGGGTTCTGCAATGGCCTCTGGTTCAGGTTCGGGAGCCTCTTGGGCGATGATTTCTGGCGGCGGCGCAGGCACAAATATGGGTTCAGGTTCAGGGATTGGTTCAGGCTCGGGAATAGGCTCAGGCTCAGGAATAGACTCGGGCTCAAGGATAGGCTCAGGTTTAATAATAGGTTGAGACCTTAGCTCTGGCGGCGGCGTTTCTGGTTTGACGCGCGGGGGCGGGGCTTGAATGGGGATAGCAGGGCTTAGCACGTCTTGCGCAGCCGGCGTTTCGGGTTCGGGTTTTACAATGTCTTCAAAGGCGATGATCTGCACGGAGATCGGCTCAGGTTTGTCAGGCTTGAGGTCTGGAATAATGAAGTTCGTTGATAAGCTAAAGTAAAGTCCAACATGGACAGCCAAGACAAGCGCAATCGTTGATGTGATACGCTGGGCACTATCTTCGAAGAAGTCCGTGATAGGGTCATCATCGTGATAGGGCGAAAACCTCGCTGAAAATTTAGCAGGTAAAGGCAAAAGGGGCAACTCTCGGCATTAAAACATGCAGAATAGAGGAGGGCGAGCGCAACGCCAATAGGTCCGGAGGTTACAAATTGAATAAGTTGTCTAAAATTCGCTTTTTAAGCGAAAACATGCTGAAATTAAGCGCTTTGGCACAAAATTAAAAACCCGCAAAACCCTAACGTCCCGATTAATACGCATTTTTCGAAGCTCATATGTTTTGTCATGATGACCACCATTTTATGATTTCAATCCAAATAGCAGGCAAAAAAGGCGAGATTTGGACGTATCTGTGGTGGTTTCTTGTTAGATATTTACGATGCGTCTTGCAAAGCCTTGCTGCGGTTTCTCCACAATATTAAACCGATTCCGCCAAGCGTTAGCCCCCCGCCGATTAAAAAAGCTGGCCCTAATGGCTCTTTGAGCAATAAGGCGCTAGAGCCAACCCCGATGAGGGTTGTTAAAAGCCCTGACGGTGCCACCATGTGCATGGGTAAGCGCTGCAGCAGCCAATAATAACTTGCATGGGCGACAAGTGAGACTAAAATAACGGTGTAAGCCAAAGCGGATAAAAATGGCCAGCGGTTTCCAGGTAATAGAGCATCAAGTTGATTGTTCTCAAATATAAAACTTAATGGCCACAAGCAGCAGGAGCCGATGAGCGCAAACCAAGCGAGTAGCTCTAAAGGCCTTATGTTCGTGACTTTTTTGACA
>JBDVGI010000300.1:0-14161 GCA_039962885.1 Litorimonas sp.
TATAATCATTGTCACGAATACCTGCGCCATATGCTGGCCCATTAATCAAAGCGTGATTGACTTTGACCAAATCGCTTTCCAAGGTGACTTCGATGCCAAGGCCGCCATATTCTCGTTTAACAGCTTCGCGCTGCTCTTGGTATTGTACGGGCGGGGTGTAGGATGAGTGTGGGTCAAGTGAACCTAAAGCGCCATTTAAGGCACCTTCGATGAGGGCCTTGTCTTCAACATCTTCGACGTATTCATCTTTCACAATGGCTAGGACTTCGGCGAATAGTTCTAACTTCTCGAAAGTTTCTTGATCTTCAGGGGGCGTTTCTGCGGCAAAAACGCCTCCGCTAAGAGCCATAGCTCCGCCTAAAATAATCGCTCGTAAGCTATGTGAGAGCTGCGGCGTGAAACGATTTTTTATCATGTGATTCCGTTTCATTGAGATTATTGCGTGATTTCAGCAAGTTTTTGCGCATATGTACCGCTTTTCAAAAGCTCAATCGCTTTTTGAAGTTGGTAATCATCTTCGATCTCAAACCCTTCAGGCGGGTAATCAACACTAACCTGCGCAACCTCTACCTCTGTCTTGTCCTCTGCATTTTCATTTTCGATTGAGTTGGGTAAATCACTTTCGCGAGTAGAACTGCGTTCTTCGCCGTCATTAGGAACGGCAGAAACGGCAATGTCTGGGTCAATGCCTGTGCCTTGAATGGAGCGGCCATCTGGCGTGTAATAACGTTGAGTTGTAAGCTTTATAGCTCCGTCGCGTCCGCCGCGCAGAGGGATTATGGATTGCACAGACCCTTTGCCAAATGATGTCATGCCCATGATGATGCCGCGTTCACGGTCTTGCACCGCGCCAGCGACAATTTCAGAAGCAGATGCCGACGCGCCATCAATTAGAACAACAAGCGGGACACCCTTGGCTAATTCGCCGCGCTCGCCTTTATAGCTGTCCTTATCACTGGCTTTACGCCCGCGTGTTGAGACGACTTCTCCGCCGTCTAAAAAGGCACTAGAGACTTTGATGGATTGATCCAAGCGGCCACCTGGGTTGCCACGTAAATCTAAAATAATGCCAGGGATTTTTCCGCCAAGTTCACCGCGGACACTATTTATGGCTGTTGCCAACCCGTCTGAAGCTTTCTCGTTAAATTGCGATATACGAATATAGGCCAGTCCGTCTTTGACTTCATAACGTACGATTTGGCGTTTAATAATTTCTCGAACAAGCGTGAATTCAAGCGTATCATCCACGCCTTCGCGGGCAACTGTTATGGTGATGGGTTCACCGGGCTTGCCGCGCAGTATTTCTATGATTTCATCTAGAGACTGACCTAGGAGGCTTTTACCTTCGATTTCAGTAATAAAATCTCCCGCTTTGATGCCAGAGCGTTTAGCGGGGGTGTCGTCAATCGGGGCAACAACTTTGACAAAGCCTTCTTCCATCGTCACTTCCATACCCAGACCGCCATATTGCCCGCTTGTATTGACTTGAAAATCTTTAAAATTTTTCGGACTTAGATATGATGAATGCGGGTCAAGCGATTGCAACATGCCGTTAATGGCTTCTTCGATTAATTCGCTATCATTTACGCCTTCGACATAATCATTACGCACGCGCGCTAAAACATCGGCAAAAAGATCAAGCTGCTCAAATGTATCGTCGTAGTTCGGACGCTCTACGGCAACTGCAGCTTGGTTAGAAGTTGAGAACGCAAATAAAGCAATCGCCGCGACAGACCCGAGAGTGGGTAATACAAATTTCATAATCTTCTCCGGCTAGGCTAAACACCTAGCTATAATAACTAGCTATCTATTACTTAAGCACGATATCGGCATTTTTCTAGTAAAAATACGGTCACATATAAGGGATTAGCCTGTTTTAGCAGGGCGTGGTTCCAGCCAAGGGGTTGGATTTAGCGGTTTTCCATCTTTTCTCAGTTCTATATAGAGATTCGGACTGGATTTTGCTGCATAAGGCAGAGTGCCAACAGGTTCGCCAAGCCGAACATTATCTCCAGCTTTTGAAAATACCTCTCCAAGCCCTGTTAGTAATATAAAGTAACCATCGCCAACATTTAAGATCACAACCTGATCATAGTTTTTAAATGGGCCAGAAAACTCAACACGCCCTGCATATGGTGCAAGAACTTGTCCGCGCGATGTGCCTGTATATGTCAGACCTTTTTCGCCCTTGCCGTAATTGCGCAACAATGGGCCCGTTATGGGACGAGTCATTCGGCCTTTGGCTTTGGCAAATGTGACGGTGCCCTTGGGTAGGGTGACAGGTTTTGCGGGCTGGGCGTTACGCGGCTTAGCTTTGCGAGGTTTACCGTCTTTGCGTGGTTTCAGGCGCGGGCCGATATTGGCAGCTTCGGCCTCAAAGGCCGCGATTAAATCGCGTAAGGTTTGCGATTCTGCTGCCAAACGATTAACTTCTGCTAAAGTGATTTCGCGGTCACTATCAATAGATTTTTGTAAGTCTGTTTTCCGTTTGACGTTATTTTGTGTTTCTCGGCGGCGTTTTTCTAGCTGTGTTTGATTAGCATTTAACGCCGTTTGCTTTTGCTCTAACTCCGTTTGGCTTGCACCTAATGCGGTGAGGGTTAGGTCTAAATTATCGGCCCGTGATTGCAGTTGTTCAGATATGCCGCGCATTAATTGATTGGCTTGTGCGGCTTTAATGGCATCATTGGGCGTCGTCGCAAGGCTAGGGGGAGGCGATATTTCAAGTCGTTGCAAGGCGGCGATAAGTTCCATCATCTGAACTTTATCCGCTTGTAGTCTCATCTCTAACGTATTTTTTTGCGCCGTCAGCTCAGTGATACGGCTTTGCAGGTTAATGGCTTCGCGCTCGAAATTGCGGGTTTGACTCGCGGCGCGTTGTAGCTCTTTTTTTAAGACGTTGATGTCTTTGACGACGCTGTCACGCTGCTTTGATAAGGTTTTATCTTTCGCGCGTGCTTGGGCTTCAGCTTTGGTAAGGCTTTCAAGTTTGGCAGGGTCAGGGGTTTGCGCATAAACTGACGTGTAAGTGAAGGCTGTTATAGCTAAAGCGCTCAAAGCAGACATAAAGATATAGGGCAGAGCACGCATATGGGCTTATATCGCGTTTATGGTTTCCTGTGTGTTAATTCTACACCTTAATATAAGGCTTTAATGAGACTGAACCGAACGGGTTTGGGCTTTGAAATGAATGTTCTTCATTTTATTAAGAATTATTCGCAAATAGTTGTTGCAAGTCATTCTCAATAACAATAAAGGTGTTCTTGTTAAGAACTATTCTCATTTGAAGGCATTATGATTTACCAAACTAAAGCTTCAATTTTAGCGACTTTGCTAAGCGTAGAGGGCGGGCAAGAGCCGCATTTGAACGCAATTTTGGACCAAATTATCATAGCCCGTGAGGAAGGAGCGCTAATCAGGCTCGCTAAAAATGTTGTTAATGACCGAACACAATTAAAACATCAAAAATAGTCTGATAGACTAAGGACATATACATTATCATGAAACTTTTACTCTCTAGTTGCGCTGCAAGTCTATGTCTTGCACTTGCCAACACCGCATATGCTCAAGATAATAGAGACACCTCTCTGGATGATGTCATCATCGTCAACGGACAACACCTTTATACAGACCGAGTGAATGCGTTAAAAACGCCGACACCAATTATTGATGTCCCGCAGAGCCTATCAATTACGACGGCGGATCAAATTCTTGAGCAAGGCTTTGATAGTCTTGGCGATATTGTGCTTTACACACCTGGCGTAACACAGTCTCAGGGCGAGGGGCATAGAGATGCGATTGTATTTCGCGGGGTTCGGTCTACGGCAGCTTTCTTTCTTGATGGTGTACGAGATGATGTTCAGTATTTCCGCTCGCTCTACAACCTCGAGCAAGTTGAAGTTCTGCGCGGCCCTAATGCTCTATTTTTTGGGCGCGGCGGAACAGGTGGCATCTTAAACCGCGTCACGAAAAAGGCTGATCTTGATGAGAATTTTGTCGGTTATAAAGGCAGTGTTGATACATTTGGTGCGTTTGATATTGCCCTTGATGCAAATTATGTTGTGAATGATAAAGTTGCGTTCCGCCTTAATGCGTATCATGAGAGCCTCAATAATCACCGCGATTTTTTCGATGGTGATCGTTTTGGAATTAACCCAACCGCTCGCGTCGAAATTTCACCGTCTACGACGCTGGATTTGTCCTATGAATATGTCAATAATGAGCGCTTTATTGATCGAGGTATTCCAGCTGGAGCTGATGGACGGCCAGCCGAACAGCTAGCGGATATTACGTTTTCTGATTCCGAACTGAGTACGACAACTTTTGAATCGCATTATTTACGCGCAGGGCTGTCGCATCAGTTTACTGATAATATCAAAGGCAATTTCAACGTCTCATATGGGGATTATGATAAGCTTTATTTGAATTTCTTCCCTGTGAGCTTCGACGAGACAGCAAATGTTGTTGGAATTGATGGTTATGTGGATACAACTCAGCGTGATAGCTTGACCTTATCAGCTAATTTTGTTGGTGATTTTGACACAGCAGGTATCGGCCATACAATTGTTTTGGGCGGGGAATATATTGATACCGAAAACAATAATGATCGATTCAATACGTTTTTTGATCAGACCCAAGATGATGTCGAATTTTTCATAGCTTCAGAGCCGATTAATCTGTTTAACGGGAGCGGCGTGAATGCTTCTGGGCAGATTACAACAAATAGCTTCACAACGGACCTTAATGACGACACAGAAGCCGATATTGAAGCCTATTCGTTCTATATTCAGGACGAAATTGCCGTCACAAATTGGCTTGATCTGGTTGTCGGCGCGCGATTTGATAGCTTCGATATTGAGGTCGATAATATTGAAACCTTTATCAATACGGGCCAACGCGAAGTTTTAACTCGACGAGATGATAATGTGTCTCCGCGTTTGGGTGTCGTGATCAAACCCCGAGAAAATATCTCCATTTATGGGAGTTTTAGTGAGACGTTCCTGCCGCGAAGCGGGGAACAATTTGCAGATATTAACCCGCCTGATGATGCTCTTGATCCAGATGTATCTCAAAACCTCGAACTGGGCTTAAAATGGGATTATTTAGACCGCTTTAGTTTCACAGCCTCTGTTTTTGAGATAGAAGAAAGCTCCCCGCAAGTCTCTGATGATGATGTTGGTACGTTAGATGTGATTGACACAGAAGTTCAAGGCTTTGAGCTTCAAGTGCAGGGCAATATAACCGAAAACTGGCACGTCACTGCTGGCTATAGCTATCTTGACGGTGACCAAGTTGATGACTTTGGGAATGATGCCGTCAATGCGGATGGGCAGACTTTGAGCTTACGCGAATTACCGCAAAACACAGTCAATGTCTGGAGTAATTATCAGGTCACGCCGAAATTTGGCCTTGGACTGGGACTTACCTATCAAGATGAAAGCTTTGCTGGCAATGATAATGAAGTGACATTGCCGAGCTTTGTACGTGTTGATGCGGCGGCTTTTTACAATGTGTCTGATGATATGCGTGTTCAGGTTAATATTGAAAATTTGACAGATACAGAATATTTCCCGAATGCACATACCAATAATAATATCACTGTTGGCGCGCCAATAAATGCGAAGTTTACAGTCACTGGTCGTTTCTAACGTAAGTTTAGTGACTTCGTTAATCGCGGTGATAGGGCGTTCTTGCCATAATTGAGAGCGCCCTATAAATTTGTTCCGCCGCCATAACGCGAACCAATTTATGCGGCCACGTTTGCGGACCTAATGCCCAACGCGTAATGTTACTTGGCGCGGCATTTTTTAACGTATCAGGGTCAAACCCGTCGGCCCCGCCAATAAGTAAATAAGTCGCAGAGACACCGTCATCCCTCCAGCCTTCAAATTTTTTGGCGATTTGACGCGATGTTGGTGTCTTGCCGCGCTCATCTAATACGATGATGTGGGCTTGATTAGGAATGCCATCGAGTAGGCGCAATGTTTCATCTGGCCGTGTTTTAGCTGCGCGTAAATCAATGCTGTCTTCTGAGACGGAAATAAAACCTGTCGCGCGAGCAAGCCCTTGGGCACGAGTGATATAATCATCGACCATATCACGTTCAGGGCCAGAGCGCATAATGCCGCCTGCGCGTAAAATTATCTTCATCGGGGTCTAAGAGGGCTCATTATTATAAGCGTCATCATCATGCGGGGCGGCCTCTACAACATTTTCAAGGCTTTCAGGCAACGGCACTGACCAAATTTTCTCAAGGTTATAAAAGACGCGCACTTCAGGGCGGAAAATATGGACGACCACATCGCCAATATCGACTAAAACCCAATCACAGCCTTCCAGACCTTCAATGCCCAAATCTTTATGGCCTAGCTCTTTAAGCGCGCGCAATAGATAGTCTGACAGGGCGCTGACATGACGATTGGAGCGGCCAGAAGCCACGATCATGAAATCAGCAACAGAGGATTTGCCGCGAACATCAATTTTAATAATATCTTGAGCAGAATTTTCATCCAGATTGGCCTGTACCATATCCGCAAGTGTTTCAGCGGCATTTGTATCGGCGTTTTTACTGGTATTCGCAATAATCGTTTGGGTCAGGGGAGGCTCCTATATCTGACGCTTAAAGTTTAACATAGTTCACGCAATATGGCTAGTCATGGACGCGGGCTCTATGCTGGTCTCGTATCGCAGACGATGATGCGCTATTTAACGGTAATGTCAGATAAGTCCAGCACGGAGCTGGTAAAAACTGCAAGATATGAGCTTGATCTTCTGGAAGGCGATAATTGTTATATTGCCGTGCTGCCTGTCCAAGGCGGGTTTTTATGGTTGTATCGACGCTAGAACCTGGACGGGCTATCACGGCGATTGGAACACGGTTGATAATCTCTTGCCAATCTTTCCATTTAGGGAGTTGCAGAAAATTATCAGCGCCCATCAAGAAAACAAAGCGCGTGTCTGGACGGCGTTTTTGCAAGCCGCGAATGAGGTCTATAGTGTAATTCGTGCCCAAGTCTATTTCTACCGAGCTAACGTCCATATTGGGCGGCAGAGGCAGGTCATGAACCGTTTGCGCGCGCGATGCGTAGCTTGGTTGGGCGGGTTTGAGCGGATTTTGCGGTGACACAAGCCACCAGATTTTATCTAATGCAAGGGACTTCAATCCTGCATTGGCAACATGTAAATGACCATGATGGGCGGGATTGAAAGAACCGCCAAAAAGACCAACCGATATGTCCCTATATTTGCGCTGCATCATTTGGGCCGTATCTGACCGTTCCCGCGTAATTGATATTTATAGCTCGTGAGCTGCTCTGCGCCGACAGGTCCGCGTGCGTGTAAACGTCCTGTAGCAATCCCAATTTCTGCGCCAAACCCAAATTCTCCGCCATCAGCAAATTGGGTGGAGGCATTATGAATGACTATGGCACTATCAACATCTGCTAAGAAGCGTTGAGCGGTTTGCTCATCCTCTGTAATAATAGCATCCGTATGTCCGCTGCTATATTGCGTGATATGCGAAAGCGCGCCGTTAATTCCATCGACAATCGCGACATTTATTATTGCGGCCAAATGCTCTGTACTAAAATCATCGCTATTGGCAGGGGTTATATTGGGTAGGATCTTGCAAGTCTGCATGTCTCCGCGTAATTCACAGCCCTGAGCTGATAATTGACTGTAGATTTGCGGGAGGAATGTTGTCGCAATCGCGGCATCTACCAAGAGTGTTTCTGTCGCACCGCAGACCCCCGTGCGCCGTAATTTCGCATTTTCAATGATACTTAAAGCCTTAGCCATATCTGCCCCGCCATCGACATAGCTATGACATAGTCCTTCAAGATGGGCTAATACTGGCACGCGAGCATCGTTTTGTACGCGCTCAATTAAGCTTTTACCACCGCGCGGAATTATCAAATCTACGCATCCGTCAAGACCTTGCAGCAAGAGGCCAACTGCTGTGCGATCTATCGTTGGGATAAGCTGTATCGCAGTCTCTGGTAAACCGCCATCTTTTAGTCCTTGTACCAAAGCGGTATGAATAGCTTTATTAGACTGAACACTTTCTGATCCTCCACGTAAAATGCAGGCATTGCCAGATTTCAAACATAATGCCCCTGCATCCGCTGTGACATTTGGACGAGATTCGTAAATCATGCCAATCACGCCAATCGGGACACGGATTTTTGTAAAATTCAGCCCATTAGGTTGGGTCCAGTTTTTATCAACTGTTCCGACAGGGTCAGTCATGCCCGCTATGTCTTCAAGACTTTTCGCGATAGCTTCTACGCGGGGCGCGTCGAGTTTTAGGCGGTCTATCATTGCTGCGGATAAGTCTTTTGCCTCTGCGTTGGCGCAGTCTTTTTGGCTGGCAGAAAGAATGTCATCTCTGCGCTCTCGGACATGTGCAGCCATTGCGCGCAAGGCAGATGACTTTTCAGCGGTGCTGGCCAGACGCAATATATGGCTAGCGCTGCGGGCTTGTACGCCTAATAGAGCCATGTCGGTTTTAAGGTTCATAACATTACCAAGTTATCGCGGTGAATAAGGGCCGCGCCATTATCATAGCCCAAAATTTTGATAATATCAGTGGAATTTATGCCAATGATTTTCGCGGCATCCTTATGCCCGTAGGCTACCAAACCGCGCGCGATTTCAGTTTCGTTAATATCCAATAAGCTTACAGCATCGCCTTTGGAAAATGCTCCCGATATGTGTGTGACACCTGCGGCTAATAGGCTGCTACCACCGCGTAGTGCTTTGCAAGCTCCGTTATCGAGATATAATTTTCCAGTTGGTTTAAGTGTGCCGGCTATCCATTGCGCGCGTGCGTTTTTTGGATTATTGGCGGCTTTGAAATATGTGTGTTTCGCGCCAGATTGAAGCGCATGAAGCGCGCCGACATCACGGCCATCGCAAATAATCATGTCACATCCTGCATGCATGGCAATCTTTGCTGCCGCTAATTTTGTGGCCATGCCGCCTGTCCCAACGGCCGCATCGCCATTAGCGCCTGAGCCCATCGCCATAACGTCATCTGTTAAAGCGTTGATATGGGGCAGGTGTTGAGCGCTCACGTCTTTGCGTGGGTCTGCCGTGTAAAGTCCGTCTATGTCTGAGAGCAAAACAAGCCCGTCCGCGCCAAGCATTTGCGCGGTGCGCGCGGCAAGACGGTCATTGTCACCGTACCGAATTTCATCTGTAGCAACTGTATCATTCTCATTGATAATAGGAACTGCGCCAAGGTCCAGTAATGTGCTCAGGGCTGTGCGTGCATTGAGCCAATGGCGGCGATTTTCAGTATCAGTTAGTGTTAATAGCGCTTGCGCGGCTATGATGTTTTGGGCCGCTAAACCATGCTCATAGGCTTGGGTGAGTTGTGATTGTCCTGCTGCTGCGCTGGCTTGTTTTTGCGCTAAAGATAGATTGCCTGTAAGTGATAAGCGTTGCCGTCCCAATGCAATTGCGCCAGATGAAACCAAAATGATTTGTGTACCAGATTTATGCAAAGCGGCGATGTCGTGCGATAGGGCATCCAGCCAATCTTGCCGTAATTGTCCAGTCTTAGCGTTAATCAAAATAGCAGAGCCAATTTTGATAATTAGGCGATGATATTTTGAAATATTCACCATACTCTATGGCGTCCAGCCTTTGGTTTCTTCAATGTCACCACGGGCAATTGCAATGTCTCGGTGCTTTTTTTGTCGTACGGCTTCTTCTGCGGCGCGGCGGTCTTTGACGTACTCAAAAACCGAAAATAATACAGGTTTTAAACCTTGATTGGCGACGGAGGAAATGAGGTGAGGGTGTTGCCCTGATGCGGCTTCAAGTTCGTCTTGTAAAAATTCGGCCATCTGCGCGTCAATCGCATCGCATTTGCTGAGCACAATAATTTCTGGCTTGGCTTCGAAGGTCGCATCATATGTTATAAGCTCATTGCGGATAGTTTTGTAATCATGAATCGGGTCTTCACTGGTTGCGTCTACGAGATGTAAAACCGCTGCGCAGCGTTCCGCATGACCTAAAAATTGAAAGCCAAGACCTGCTCCTTCGCTCGCTCCTTCGATCAACCCTGGCAGGTCGGCCAAAACAAAACGTTCTGCAGCTCCTAAATTCACAACGCCTAAATGAGGATGCAATGTGGTGAAAGGGTAATCGGCGGTTTTGGGCGTTGCGGCAGTGACTGTTGATAAAAACGTCGATTTGCCCGCATTAGGTAAACCAATGAGTCCTGCATCAGCCAGTAATTTAAGGCGTAGCCATATCCAGCGTTCTTCGCCGTCTTCACCAGGGTTTGCTTTGCGAGGGGCTTGATTAATGGATGACTTGAACCGGGCATTGCCCCAACCGCCATTACCGCCTTTGGCTAAAAGCGCGCGTTCGCCGTCCTCCGTGAGATCAACGAGAATTTCGTCTGTTTCCGCATCGATAACCTGTGTTCCGACGGGAACTTTCATCACGATATCTTCGCCCGCGGCTCCTGCGCGGTCACGGCCCATGCCATGCGTACCAACTGGGGCTTTGAAATGTTGCTTATAACGATAATCAATGAGTGTATTTAAAGAACTTGTTGCCTCTATCCAAACCTCGCCGCCTCTACCGCCGTCTCCGCCGTCTGGCCCGCCAAAAGCGATATAGCGCTCACGCCGAAATGAGACACAACCTGCGCCGCCATTACCTGACTTTACAAAAATTTTGGCTTGGTCGAGAAACTTCATGACCTATCCTTTACCGCCCTGTTTATGGGTGTTTGTGCATGTTTATGCGCTCATAAGGGCTTGCACAGCATTTGACCAGAGATAGCTTTGCTTAGAAGCCTATTGCATGCGGGTTAATTGGCCGAGTTGTGCGCTCATCCCTGTATCAACAGTTGGGCTTGGCCGCAGGTGAAACCCAAAGCGCGTATAAAATGAACTTTTCGTACCATTAGGCGGATTGGTTTATATCGATTTGCACATCACTCATGTTGAGTTCAAGCAAATGGCTTTTTGCGTTTTCCATACGGGCCATAGAGAAATAAGCTTCATCAAGTCCCGTGAGGGTGAAGCCGAGTTTTGTTAATACCCGCAGGCTCGCAGGATTGTCAGTGAAGACACCCGCTTTAATATATGTAATCCCAACTGTTCTTTGGGCGTGTTGTATGAGAGCGCTTGCGGCTTCCGTTGCATAACCCTGTCCCCAGAAGGGACGCCCAACCCAATACCCAAGTTCAAAATGGTCGCTTGTCGTTTTTCGAAAGAGGTCGGCCATGCCGATAAGGTCTTTGCCGTCCAAAGTGATAGCATATGGAAAAGCCAGATCGCGTCGCCATTGCTGTTTGAGGTACATCAAACGAAACTCAGCTGAAAGCGGCGGAAAAGGATGCGGGAACGAACCTGTCATACGCGCGATTTCATAATCGCCAGCAAGATTTGATAGAGCCGCGATGTCATCAAGGGTCACACGGCGAAGCGTTAATCTATCCGTTGTTAGTATGTCTTTCATTTTGACTCCCACGCCATCACATTATTTTGGACATAATGATCTTAGCTCAGTGTTTTTATCAATATTTCAGCTGGGACCTTTGGGTTTTGATGCATTCCTGCAAAAAAAAAGGAAACCAGCGAACCGATTTCCTTGCTCGGTCGCCATTAAAGGAGGCGACCATAATATTTTAAGATCGCTATTGTGCGGCTTTGGCCATGCCTTCGACAGAGACATATGTGCGTTGATTGCGTTTTGTCGCAAATGTGACGCGGCCTTCTGTGAGCGCGAAAAGGGTATGGTCTTTGCCCATGCCAACATTTTCACCAGGGTAATATTTTGTACCCCGTTGACGAATGATAATGTTACCTGGAATGACAGCTTGGCCGCCAGATTTTTTTACGCCAAGGCGACGGCCGGCACTATCGCGACCATTATTGGATGAACCACCAGCTTTTTTATGTGCCATGAGAAGCTCCTAAGTTTCGTAAGGTTAGGCGAGGGCCTAACCTTTAATTCCTGTGATTTTAACAACCGTTTCGTTTTGACGGTGGCCTTTTTTACGGCGATAATTTTGGCGGCGCTTTTTCTTAAAGACCAATACTTTTTGGCCTTTGCGTTGCTCAATGACTTCGCCAGTGACAGATGCGCCTTTAACGAGTGGTGCACCGACCTCTACTTTTGCGCCTTCGCCATGCATTAACACATTATCAAATGTGATTTTTTTACCTGTTTCCGTGTCGAGTTTTTCAACAATAATAATGTCGTCTTTTGCGACCTTATATTGTTTCCCGCCAGTTTGGATGACTGCAAACATGCGCCTTATCCTTGTTTATAAGCAGATGGGCTGACCATAACTGCGTATGTAAATAATGAAAGCCGCGAGTCTTTAAGAGATTTAGCGGCACTTTGATGGGCCTTATACAGTGGGGTGAAGCTGTGTCAACAATTCAAGCCGTTAAATTTTCATTGTTTGATCGCAGTTAAAGCTGCAACGTTATCAATGTAATTATGGGCTTATATTTGATGATGTCTTGGGTTTCACCATACGTGCAATGAAAAACCCCGCAAACATTATGCGGGGTTTTTAATCTTAATTCAGTTTAAGCTAGATAGCTTATCCGCGTGGACGAACCCGTCCGATGACAGAACCTGCAGTATTTACGACTTCGCCATTAGCATTGACGCGTCCAATGACTGCGCCCGTAGAGCGGCTTGTCACTGTTCCGTCTGCGCCGACAACAAAGTCGCCAACAGATGCACCAGATGATGTTGCGCCGTTAATAGCTCCGCCAAGGGTGCCGCCTGTTGCGCCGCCCGTTACAGAACCTGCTCCGCCAGCCGATAGGCCACTTAGGACAACTTGTCCTGCAGAGTTCACAACATTGCCATTTCCGTCAAGACGACCAAGGAGCGCGCCAGCTGAGTTACGGACAGAGCCGTCGGCTCCGATTGTGTACCCGCTAGATGCGCCGCTGATAGTTCCGCCAACTGATGTGCCTGATGAGAAACCACCAGTCGTTGTTGTACGTCCACCGTCAAATGCACCACCGCCAGAGAAACCTCCGCGTGTTCCAACATTACCGCTGCTGACCATTGAGCGCCAATCGACACCCAAAGCATCAACAGTGTCTAGTGTTAGACCACCTGTGGATAGACCGCGAGACTTTTGGAAGGCCTCAACAGAGTTGTAAGTTTGACGACCAAGTGTTCCGTCAATCGCACCTTGGTAGAAGCCTTGCGTTTGAAGCGCACGTTGTATCGCAGAGATAACAGTACGGTTCGCATTGGCTTCACAAAGGACCTGACGCCATTCGGCTTTTTCAGCTCTAATTAGCGTACGGCGTTCAATCGTACCCAGCTGAGCTGGTATTACGGTTGTTTCCGTCCGCGGAGCGTCAACAAGACGTTGAACTGTCACAGTATCATAACGCGCAGGGATAACACGACGTTCAGTGCGCGGCGTACCGTCCACAACACGGCGTGTGATTTGCTTCGTTACGGCAGGAATGACGCGCTCTTGTGTCGAGGCCGGTGTTCTAACCACACGACGAGTGACTTGCTTCGTAACCGCAGGGATGACGCGCTCTTGCGTAGCAGCAGGCGTCTTAATGCGGCGACGAGTTTCTTGCTTCGTCACAGATGGGATAACCCGTTCTTGCGTAGCAGCTGGAGTTCTCATCACGCGGCGAGACACTTGCTTGCTCACAGCAGGGATGACCCGTTCCTGTGTGCGCGCTGGTGTCTTAACCACACGGCGAGAGACTTGCTTCGTAACCGCTGGCGTCGCTTGCTCAACTGTTGAGGCTGGGTTTTTCACGACACGGCGAGAGACTTGCTTCGTCACAGCTGGGATAACCCGTTCCTGTGTCCGTGCTGGTGTCTTAACAACTTGACGAGACACTTGCTTGGTAATCGCTGGGATAACCCGCTCTTGTGTCGCAGCAGGCGTTTTTTGCACACGGCGAGACACTTGCTTGGTAATCGCTGGGATAACCCGCTCTTGTGTCGCAGCAGGGGTCTTAACCACACGGCGAGACACTTGCTTCGTGACAGCTGGAACTGGACGTTCAACCGTAGCAGCCGGCGTTTTCACAACACGGCGAGTTTCCTGCTTAGTGACAGCTGGAATGACGCGTTCTTGTGTCGCTGCTGGCGTTTTCACGACGCGGCGAGTTTCCTGCTTAGTAATTGCTGGAAT
>JBDVGI010000301.1:0-8608 GCA_039962885.1 Litorimonas sp.
GGACGTCTCAGTATAAAAAATTTCGGACTTCCCCGTTCGGCTGTCAATTTTATAAAAGTTATGTGTTTTATGATCGCGTGATAATACGCCTGCGAAAAGGTAGCGGTTATCCGTTGCCCATGCGACGCGGGTTAAGTAGACATCTTTATCTTTACCAAGATCAACCCAACGTGTTTTCCCGCCTTTTGTACTGACGATTCCGAGCTTAACTTTGGCATTTTTAGTGCCTGCAAATGGATAGCGCTGTGCAACATTCTCAACGCTGCCCGCTCCAAATTCTATACGGTTCTCAATTTCAATATTGGCTTCGTCAATTTGGGTGTAGGCGATGCGCGAATTGTCACGGTTCATCCAATATCCCGTAGAACGTCCCAATTCTTCTTGAACAACAAAGCTAGCTGTTGCGTTACGAACAGTATCGGTGGACCCGTTTGTGAGTTGGCGTTCTAGTCCCGTATTAATATCTTTAATGTAAAGCTCATTATCACGAATATAGGTAACTTTAGAGCCGTCACTCGAGACTTTAGGGTCTGTCTCAAACCCGTTAGTTGCCGTGACTTGGCGAGAGGTTTGGCTTTCCAAATCATATAGGTAAATATCGCCGCCAAGCGGGAATAAAAGCAGATTATCTCCAACCCAGCTATAGGTGATGATGCCGTTGCCATATTGCCGCGCGCGTTCGCGGCGGTTTTTTTCTTCGGCGGATAAAACTTCTGGCTGTCCCAGAAGGTCAGTTGAACTTACGAGTAGGCGTCCCTCACCACTTGTTAGATCATAAGCCCATAAATCTTGTTGTGAGGCGTCATCTTCGCGCCCTTGCAAAACCGTGACAAATTCCCCCGACGGAGCAATACGCGCCGCGCGCAAAGACGGACCAGATAAGGCAGGTGAGCTATTAATACGTTCAGGTGTCAGGTAGCCATCACCCGGAACGGCTGTCAAAAAACTCTCTCGGGCTTGACGTGTCTGGGCTTGCGCAGCGGCTGTTTGCAAATCTGTGAGCGTATTATTTGTCTCAACGGAATCTGCCGTCGTATCTGTTGTGGGCGTGGCAGGAGATTGACAAGCGGCTAAAATACTTGCGGAAAGCAGCATTGTGCTTGTCAGGAATTTATGTGTCCACGTCATGTCGTGTATCTCTTATATGTTGTATTTCGAATTTAAGACTGTACCTTATTTCTATTCGCGCAATTTACCCTCAAAAATCAAGCTTGTTTTACGTATTCTTTCAATTAGATGTAACAGGAAAGCGTTTTCTTTTGAATTTTATAAGGGTAAGGCAAGAATATGCCTGATTTACGTCCCGTTTTTTTTGTGATTGGCTTGATGATCGCCGCGCTTGGTATGACCATGTTCGCGCCTATGCTTGTCGATGTTTTTGACGAAGGTCGTTCATGGCGCGGCTTTGGGGTCGCGGGGTTGTTCACGACGATTTTTGGTGCCGTTATGGCCACGGCGACTTATACGCCTAAGCCTGATTTGCGCGCGCGCGGGGCTTTTGTTTTGACGGTCTTTGCTTGGATTGCGTTGTCCCTCATGGCATCAATTCCATTTATGTTAGAGCCCATGACGCTCTCTTTTACCGATGCGTTATTTGAGGCCACATCGGGAATTACAACAACTGGGGCGACTGTTTTAACGGGGCTTGATGATATGCCGCGCGGTATCTTATTGTGGCGCGCTATTTTGCAATGGATAGGGGGGATTGGTATCATTGTGACAGCTATGGCCATCTTGCCTATGCTTAAGGTTGGCGGCATGCAGCTCTTTCGCTTAGAGTCTTCAGATGTAGGAGAGAAAATATTACCCAAAGCGGCAGGTCTGGCGGCGGGTATTTCAGGTATTTATCTCGTGCTGACTTTGTTGTGTATGGCAGGATATATGCTCACGGGGATGAGCGGGTTTGATGCCGTGGCGCATTCTATGACAACTGTGGCAACGGGAGGGTATTCAACTTCGGATGCGTCAATGGGCGGGTTTATGGATGACGGCGCGGATATGGTCTGCCTTGTCTTTATGATGGCGGGTGCAATGCCGTTTGGAATGTATTTAATCATGGCAACCCGCGGAGATTTTAAAGCGCCCTTTAAAGACTCGCAAGTTAAAGCCTTTTTATTAGTGATGCTCGCTCTGATTTTAATAATGACATTATCGGTTTATTTATCGGGTCAAATGCCGTGGCTGCGCGGTCTGCGCCTATCGGCTTTTAATACGGTGTCGATTGTGACAGGAACGGGTTACGCAACAACGGATTATACGTTGTGGGGCCCGTTTGCGGCGGGGGCGTTTTTTGGCTTTATGTTTATTGGCGGCTGCGCTGGTAGTACGGCCTGTTCGTTGAAAATTTTCAGATACCAAGTCGCCTTTGAAGCGATGCGGGTATATTTATTTAAAATGCCGCGCCGCAATGCCGTTGCCCCGTTGCGTTACGCGGGGAAGTCTTTGCCAGACTCGGTTGTTTATTCTGTCATGAGTTATTTCTTCGTATTTTTCATGACGATTATAATTGTGGCTATTTTGCTGGCTTTAATCGGTCTTGACCCTGTCACGGCGTGGTCTGGTGCGGGCAGCGCTGTGGCCAATGTCGGGCCAGGGCTGGGCGATATCATTGGCCCCGCGGGGACATATCAAGACCTTCCAAGTTCCGCTAAATGGGTATTGCTCTCAGCGATGATTATTGGACGGCTTGAAATTATTACAGCGCTGGTGATGCTAACACCTGCGTTTTGGCGAGCATAAACTTACGATATTAATCAGAGGTCATGTCGGCTAATTCAAAGACGTAATCGGTTGCGCAAAATTCGCAATTTGCTGTGATTTTTCCGTCTTCAGCCATATCTATAAGGGCATTTTTATCAAAACTTTTCAGTGTTTTATAGAGCCTGTCGCGAGAGCAAGAACATTGCGCCTTAACGTCATGGGTGCTTATAACGCGTACGCCATCTTCGTGAAATAGGCGATATAAAAGTGTGTTTTGCGCTAGATCAGGGTCAATTAATTCGGCATCCGTTAGCGTGCCAAATAAGGACCGTGCATTTGTCCATGACTCATCCGTATCTCCGCGAGCTGCATCGCCGGCTATTTTCTGAATCATCATACCGCCGCCACGCCAATGGGGGCCATTTTCGTCTATAGTTTGGCCGCAAGCGAGCCGAATTTCTGTCGGAATTTGCTCACTTTGAGCAAAATAATGTTCCGCGCAATCTGATAGCCTACTGCCTTCAATCGCAGCAAGGCCTTGATACTGATCCATATCTGGACCTTGGTCGATTGTCATCGAAAATGTCCCGCCGCCTAAAAGCGTATTCGCGCCTGGTGATCGGTTGCCGAGTAATGTCTCTTTTAAGGCCTCTTCGTCCCAACGTGCATAACCACGAATAGCGCCGTCGCTTGTACAATCGGCGATAAGTAAGCTTACCGCGCCTTTATTCGTCCCATGACACTGTACGACCAAACGTCCCTTAAATTTCAGAGATTGAGCAACGAGCGCGCCGATGAGCATAGCTTCGCCGAGCAGGCGTGCAACTGTATCAGGATAGCGTTTCGCAATGGCTTTATCTAATTGCTCTCCAAGACTTATCGAACGACCCCGAACGGGTTGTTCGTCGAGTTGAAAGATTGTGATAAAATCATCTGCGTCTTGTGTCATAGGGGCTGTTATATTTGTCATGGCATGCATGTGGGGGCTTTTGCCTAGATAGGCAAGGGGCTAAAATGGGTTGCGAGGCTCCATTGAATCTACACGTGAACCCACAGATGAACAGGCAGGTTTATAAATTATGTTTGCCGTCCCAAAATTATGGCCTAGAATGAGGGAACGGCCTTGTTTATCAAATTTAAAGGGATAGCTGTTGTGTCCTTGGATTGACGCAGGACAATCCGGCTTTGCACATCAGAAATAAGGTCAATAGAGAGCAGAACTTCCCGAAGAAAATCCTCATAACTATGCATGTTTTTTGTCACAACACGCAGCATGAAGTCGACTGCCCCCGTGACAACGGCGCATTGAACAACCTCTGGCATGCGGTCAACGGCTTTTTCAAATTTTTCCATATTGACGCGATTGGGGAGTGCCAATTTCACAGCTACAAAAACTTCAAAATCAAGGCCAAGTTTTTGCCTATCTAAAATCGTGACGCGGTTACTGATAATTCCGAGTTCTTCCATGCGTTTAATGCGTCTCCAACAAGGGGAGGATGACAGGCCAACTTGTTCTGAAATATCAGCAACAGAGAGGGCCGCATTGCCTTGAATAAGGTGGAGAATTTTTGCATCAATGTTATCAATCACATCTGACATGATTAAATTTCCTTAGATAGGTAAGCTATACTGCGATTATGTGTAAAATTGCAAAAAAATTTCAGTCGCTAGGGGGTATATATATAGCTTATTGTTAATTTGTGGCGTTTATGAGATTATATTGGCGTGATTGTCAATAAGTCTATGCATCACAGGATGGTGAGAAAGTGCTCTTCTATGGTTAAAGCTACGAAATCCCGCAAAAATACGTCTCGTCTTCATGTTCCCGAGCCGCCTTTTCGTCCGGGTGATACGCCAGATTATAGCCATATTTCTGTCCCCTCAAGCCATTCGCCGAAACGCCCTGACCCATTATGTGAGGCCCACGAAACGCACGACCATGCACTCGGGCTCATTCGTGTTTTGAATTTCAAAGGCGAACTTGTGGGCGATTGGCAACCAGACTTGACCGCAGAACGCTTGCGTAGCGGCCTGAAAGATATGGTGATGACCCGCACTATGGATGACCGCATGTTCAATATGCAGCGCCAAGGCAAAATGAGTTTTTATATGAAAAGCCGCGGCGAAGAAGCCGTATCCGTTGGTCATGCGATGGCGCTTCGCAATACGGATATGGTTTTTCCAACTTATCGCCAACAAGGTATTTTGATTCAACGCGGTGCATCTATGAAAGAAATGATGTGTCAGTGCCTGTCAAATTCAGGTGACCCGCTTGATGGGAAATCTATTCCCGTTTTATATTCCTTTCGCAAACATGGGTTTTTCTCGATTTCAGGTAATCTTGGTACGCAGCTTATTCAAGGTGTGGGTTGGGCGATGTCTAATGCCTATAAGGATTCTGACGAAATTGCCTCTGTCTTTACAGGCGAGGGGGCAACCGCTGAAGGGGACTTCCACTATGCACTCAATTTTGCATCAACATATCGCGCGCCGTGTATTTTAAATGTTGTCAATAATCAGTGGGCAATTTCATCCTTTCAAGGCATTGCGGCGGGCGAAGGCGAAACATTTGCAGCGCGCGGGACAGGCTATGGCTTGGCGACATTGCGGGTTGATGGAAATGATTTACTCGCCGTATATGCAGCAACGCAGTGGGCGGAACAACGGGCGCGCGGCGGCGGCGGCGCGACTTTGATTGAGCATTTCACATATCGTAAATCAGGGCATTCGACCTCTGATGATCCGTCAAAATATCGTCCTGAAAATGATCCAGAGGTTTGGCCTTTTGGCGACCCTGTTGAACGGCTCAAAGGCCACCTTATCTTAATTGGCGAATGGGATGAGGCCCGACATGTGGCGCTTGAAGAAGAGTGCAAATTATATGTTCGCGAAACCTATAAAGCTGCGGAAGCGATGGGCAGCTTATCGAGCGAAACAAATGTCAATCACTACACGATGTTCGAGCAAGTCTATGAGACTAGCTTACCACATTTGGATGAGCAAAAACGAGCCTTCACTGAGGAGTTTGAATCATGAGTGAAAAGGCTCCTAAAACTCAAAACCTCAATATGATTGAAGCGATCCGTGATGCGCTTGATGTGAAAATGAGCCAAGATAAAGACGTTCTCGTATTTGGCGAAGACGTTGGGTATTTTGGCGGGGTATTTCGGTGCACAGCAGGCCTGCAAGAAAAACATGGCTTACATCGCTGCTTTGATACGCCAATTTCCGAAGGCGGCATTGTTGGTATCGCAGTTGGCATGGCTGCCAATGGACTGCGCCCCGTAGCTGAAATTCAATTCGCTGATTATATTTATCCTGCCTATGATCAAATCGCCTCAGAAGCGGCAAGGCTTCGTTACCGTTCTAATGGGGATTTTACAGCGCCTTTGACGATACGTACGCCTGTCGGCGGCGGCATTTATGGCGGAACAACTCATAGCCAAAGCCCTGAAGCGTTATTTACGCATATCGCAGGATTGAAAACAATTATTCCGTCAAATCCATATGACGCCAAAGGCATGCTCATTAGCGCGATTGAGGATAATGACCCTGTTTTATTCCTAGAGCCTAAACGGCTTTATAATGGACCATTTTATGGTGATCCACATAAGCCTGCGGTAAGCTGGAAGGGCCAAGAATTAGGCGAGGTTCCAACAGGTCATTATACTGTGCCGTTGGGCAAAGCGCGGCATATGCGCAAAGGTGATGATGTGACCATTTTGGCTTATGGTACAATGGTTTGGATTGCCGAAGCTGTGGCAGAAGAAATGGGCGTATCCGCCGACATCCTTGATCTACGCTCTTTACTGCCGCTTGATATTGACGCCATTGAAGAGAGTGTCAAAAAAACGGGGCGCTGTGTTATATTGCACGAAGCCACACGTACTTCTGGTTTTGGTGCAGAACTATCTGCCCAAGTGCAAGAGCGGTGTTTTTATCATTTAGAGGCACCAATCCAACGCGTGACAGGCTGGGATACGCCTTACCCTCACGCGCAAGAATGGGCCTACTTCCCTGGGCCAAAACGTACAGCCCTAGCCATTCGTAAAGTGTTGGAGGTCGCATAATGGGTACATATCGTTTTAAATTACCTGATATCGGCGAAGGTGTGGTCGAGGCAGAGATTACCGCGTGGTATGTCAATGTTGGCGATACCGTAGAAGAAGATCAACCACTCGCGGATGCGATGACGGATAAAGCTACGATTGAGCTCACCGCGCCTGTCGCTGGCGTGATTAAAACCGTGGCTTGTGAAGAAGGTGATATTCTGGCGGTTGGAGCTGATTTGGTTGTGTTTACCACAGATGGACCAGGTAATGATGATGGGGGTTCAGAGCCTGAACTGGCCGCTCCCGCGCCTGTGAGCGCTTTGCCCGAAGTTGAGGCTAAAAATGCGTCAGTTGATGCGCCGACGGCTACGACAAAGCCAATTCCATCTGCGGCAATTACTCGGTCTGTATCAGGGGGGCGAACTATTGCAGCCCCTGCGGTGCGTCTGCGTGCAACGCAGCTGAATATTGATCTATCTGTTGTCCCAAGCCAAGATGAAAACGGTCGCGTGACGCATAATGACCTCGATGCGTATTTACTGTCAGGGAAAGTATCAGGACAGGGCACAACATCTGTACCTACCCAAGCCAAGTCTGCAGCAAATACATCCACTTCGAGTTCTAAGGCCGCAGAGTTGCCACTCGAAGACGGCGAGACTCGTCAAAAAGTTATCGGTCTACGCCGCGTTATTGCAACACGTATGTCAGAAGCCAAACGTTATATTCCGCATTTCACCTATGTCGAAGAGATAGATGTTACTGAGCTTGAGGCATTTCGCACACGGGCCAATTCTTTGAAAACGGATGATAAGCCCAAGCTGACGGTTCTACCGCTTATCATTCGGGCTTTGGCGATTACGCTCGAGGATTGGCCGCAATTTAACGCGCGCTACCATGACGGATCCGATGGATTAGAAGGCGGCTTTATTCGTCAGTTTACAGATTTAAACCTCGGTATTGCAACGCAAACGGATACGGGTTTGATTGTTCCTGTTTTAAAGAAAGCGCAAACTCTATCTGTCTGGGAAATGGCCGTAGAAATCGCACGGCTCGCGGAAGGTGCACGAAAAAATAAGCTCGGGACTGACGAACTGACAGGGGCCAGCACGACTTTGACATCACTTGGTCCATTGGGCGGAATCGTAACAACGCCTGTGATCAACCGTCCAGAGGTTGCGATTTTTGGTCCAAATAAAATTCGGAAAATATTGGCATTGGAAAATGCAGAGATCATAGAACGCAAAGTGATGAATTTCTCTGTTTCTTGCGATCACCGCGTGATTGATGGATATGATGCTGCAAAGATGATGCAAGACTTAAAAGCGCGCCTACAAGATCCAAAATCTATATTTTTGCTATAAAATGGCTTTCGACATATTGAAAAAAACATTGTAAATCAGCCTTGCAAGCGCGTCCGATTTCGCCTAAACGGCGCGCCTGTCATTTGATATGTTCAAACGGCACACATGCCTTGATGTGGTGGGGTAGCTCAGCTGGTTAGAGCGCAGGACTCATAATCCTGAGGTCGTGAGTTCAAGTCTCACTCTCACTACCAAGGTTTTTCTTTCATTCTTATTAACAGGAACTTACGTTTCGAGTTAACCGAAAACACATGTCATTCACCGACGAAAACCTTCGCTTTTATGGCTTAATTGACATAACCTCATAACAATATTTGGATAATTTATTTATCAAACATAATAGGATAAGTCACAATGACAGATGTTTCCACATACGCCGTTGAGAACGGTATTGCGATTATTGAGATTGACAATCCACCTGTAAATGCCTTGGGCGTCAAAGTCCGGCAAGCTATAGTTGCGCGCGTGGAAATGGCTGAAGCTGATAGGGATGTG
>JBDVGI010000302.1:0-1787 GCA_039962885.1 Litorimonas sp.
TTTCATGTTCTAGGACAAGAGATTTTTTATAGAATAATCCCGCATCCCATCTGTCACTGAGAATGATTTCTTCATGATATTTTGCGTATTCCGTTGTTAACTTTACCAGGCCTTTTAAGAGGTTCGCTGACGATTTTGACCGAATAGGTACATAGCCTTTTCTGGCTTTGCGGGATAATTTTTCTGCCAATTCATGCTCTTGTTTAAATGTTTTCACATTATAAATACGGTGTGCGGGAAGCGTGTATTGTTCGTTTTTCAGGCTTGCCTTAAGGGGCAAATCTATCAATAAACTATCCTTATTATGCCCATAGTGCATAGTTCGTGTAACCTTCAAGCAGGTACTGTCTTTATCTGAAAATTTCAGGCGGCCAACTTTGTCTTCACCCTCGGGAAGGCCTTCAATTACATAAGTCGTGGGGAGCTGCGTGGTAGTCGAGATGACTTTTAAGTGTCCCTGTTTTTGTAAAACGTATAGTGTATCATCAATAGAGTTCCATTCGAAATCGACGGAGCTTTTCGTTAAACGAGATAACGCACGCGTAATTATTTCGAATATGGTGAACTGTGTCTCGCTCATAGGTTTGGTTTGCCAGTCTTGGACGAAATTTGGATTTCGTTTTAAGGCTTGGTTTAAGAAGTTTTCAATGACAAATGACGAATTCCCAAAATACACAGGAGCATTATTTGCAAATTGACGATCAAGCAAACGCTTTAGGTTGGCGTCAAATACAACTTTCTCTCTCCTCAAGATCGACACAAAATCAGATTTAAATGTTTCTGTTGACCAACTCAGCTCTTCGTAAAGCGTGTTAAATTGGGCTCTCGCCACCTTTAAACGGAGAGCTTCAATTTTGAGGTCTATAAGATCGCTTTCATATAGGATTGGGTATTTTTGCCTTCTATCTTCTGACGGTTCTTCAGGCTGTAATATAGCAGGCGTTGTCCCCATAGAGATGTGATGATCAAAACGTAATGTGTCTTCAATGCGCCACACTCCTAAGCGGTGTTCAAAAATGGGTTTAGACGGGACTCTGCGAAACCCAAATAACCGCTTTGATTTTTTCGGCATTTCTTCATGTCGCGTTATATGGTCGGCGTCCATTATCAAACCCATGCCGTCTGAAGACATAGCTTTGAAAGTCATTTTATGCGCTTTAGGCTGCCCCTCCGTCTCGTCAAACATCACAAAATTAAGTATGTCAGTTTTAAGGTCTATACGAATAAGTCCAGATTTTTCTGAACTCTGGCCTGTCCGCGAGAGTTCTGTACAGAACGCCGCAACCAATGTCTCATCAGGACGCATAGCGGCCAATTTTGTATTCAAATTAAGGCGAAATGCATCGCAGTCAGTCGTCGGCCATCGATATAAAGCGGAAGCCCATGCCCATTTTCTTCCTGGCCAAGGCCCAGACGGATTTGTTTTTTGTAATTCTAACCTCGCGGCTTGTTCTGCGGCAGCTTCTGCTTCGAAGGGAGCTTTGATGTCATCGTAATTTTTCAACCGAAGAATGCCATCTTTATCCTTTATGACAACGTTGAACTTTCGCTTTACCGTTAAGGCTTCATAATCAATGACTGCGATTTCATGTGTAGACAAAGACACGACCGATTTTCCATCGGACAAAGGAAATAATCTATTGTTGGAATTATAATGGCTAAAGAGTTTCGCTTTTTGCGTTATTTCTGCCGTTGTCAAATTCAACTTCACAGCTTCGCCTGTCTTGGAAATAAACAAGACCTCATCCGCATTAAGATGAAGGTGGCCTTGAATTGATTGACTTGCG
>JBDVGI010000303.1:0-5630 GCA_039962885.1 Litorimonas sp.
GTAAAATGGCTCTTACCTGCATTGGTTTTGAGCGTCGCTTTTACTGTCTTTGCTCTGTCGATATTTGGGCAAAGTTGGACAAAATTGTTTGAGAGCGCGGAATATATGCACGCTATGGTCATCATGCTTGGCGCGAGCGCGACATTATTGGCAGGTCAGCATGTACGCGTAGATATTTTCCATACCAATATGAGGGCAAAGACCCGCGCTCTTGTTGATTTTGTCGGGTTTTACGCCCTGCTTTTACCTGTGTGCTTAATTATTCTTTGGAACTCGCAGAGTTTCGCAAATTTTGCTTGGAAAACAATGGAGGCTTCAGCGGAATCCGACGGTATTGCGGGTGTGTATCTCCTTAAAACGCTTATTCCAATATTTGCTGTTATGATGATCGGCCAAGGGCTTGCGATTTCACTGCGCGCTGCCATGTGCCTATGCGGGCAAAATCGCCCAGACCGCCCGCCCCGTATTCCGAAGCTTTTCGAGGAACCGCAAACCGTCTCGCATATATCGCAGCAGGAAGGCTAATCTTGGCCGATTTGCTTGCCATATCAATGTTTGCCTTTGCCTGCATTGGCTTGATGGGCGGGTATAATGTAGCTTTCACCCTATCGGGTGTGTCGCTCATATTTGCAGCCATTGGCGTTGCGACAGGAACATTTGAACCTGAGTTTTTACTTTCATTACCAGGCCGAATATATCCCCTCATCACACGGGAAATTCTCATCGCAGTTCCCTTATTTGTTTTTATGGGGGTAATGTTAGAAAAGTCTCGTATCGCCGAAGATTTACTCGAAAGTATGGGAGATTTATTTGGCCCGTTGCGCGGCGGGCTGGGTATATCCGTTGTTTTTGTTGGGGCATTACTCGCGGCGTCAACAGGCATAGTCGGCGCAACCGTTGTCACAATGGGACTTTTATCCCTCCCTACCATGTTAAAGCGCAATTACGCGCCCTCCTTGGCTTCTGGCGCGATTGCTGCCTCAGGAACACTGGGGCAAATCATCCCACCTTCAATTGTTTTGGTTATATTGGGCGATCAAATGTCAAATGCTTACCAAGAGGCGCAGCGCACTCACGGTTTAGACGCAAACGGCGTTATTTCTGTCGGAGATTTATTCGCAGGCGCAATACTACCCGGTTTAATTTTAGTTCTATGTTACGGACTTTATATATCAGTAACAGCAATGTTAAAGCCCAGCGCAGCGCCGTCCCAACCTTGGCCGAAGGGCGTGACCCCTTGGCTATTCATTCGGAAAACCCTGATCGCGATGTTACCGCCAATTGCGCTCATGATTGCAGTTTTAGGCTCAATTCTATCGGGGTATGCGACCCCAACACGCGGGGCAGCCCTTGGCGCGCTAGGCGCAATATTACTCGCCGCGTACAAAACATCAGATAACACATGGATAAAGCGCGCAGTCATTGCCGCTGCAGCAGGTTTTTTTCTTTTAGTCGCAATCGACCTAACGGGCATAGATATGCGTTTCGAGCAAGACGATTGGACAGCCATAGAACGCATCGCAGTGAGCTTGGCACTTGGATTTGCAGGGATTGCCATCATCGGGACAGCTTTAAGCTTATGGCCGCTTTTACAATCAAAAAACCTAGCTGATGTATCCCGAACAACTTTGCACATTACCTGCATGGTCTTTGTGATATTAATTGGCGCAACTGTCTTTAGTCTCGTATTTCGCGGCTTTGGTGGTGATGACTTGGTTGCCAGACTATTAGACTCATCCCCAGGCGGGACATGGGGGGCGTTTGCGCTCGTCATGCTTGTTATGTTTGTTTTAGGCTTCTTCTTAGACTTTATTGAAATCACATTCGTAGTTGTCCCGCTCGTCGCCCCTCCGCTACTAGCGGCAGGTATGGACCCTATATGGCTTGGCGTGATGATGGCGCTGAACCTGCAAACTTCATTTTTAACACCTCCATTTGGATTTGCCCTATTTTACTTGCGCGGGGTCGCTCCGCCGCAAGTGCAAACAACTGACATTTACCGCGGCGTATTGCCCTTTATTGCGATACAGATTGCAGTAATCTTGCTTGTGATAGCTATCCCACAACTCGCAACTGGATTGCCAGAGGCCTTTGCTAAATAGACCCTGGTGAAATAAACGGCTTTAAGAAATAAATGCGGGTTTTTGCTTGTTTTCTTAGTGTTAATCCCCTTTATTACACATCAAAGCTCATAAGGGGGTATTTATGGAGATTCTTCTCGTCATTCTCGGCATTATTGTCGTGTTAGCGTTCATTATTATTGGAATTTACAACAGGCTGGTTGCCTTGCGTCAAACCTCCAATCAAGCTTGGTCTGACATCGAAGTCCAATTAAAGCAACGCCAAGACCTTGTCCCTCAACTCGTCAATACCGTCAAAGGCTACGCCAAGCATGAGAAAGAAACTCTCAACGAGGTTATCCAAGCCCGAAATTCTGCAGTGAGTGCGAATAATGTCAAAGGTCAGGCCCAAGCGGAAGGGATGCTCTCTGCAGCATTAGGGAAATTATTTGCCTTATCCGAGGCCTATCCAGACCTCAAAGCTAATGAGAACTTCCTGCAGCTGCAGGACGAGTTATCAGATGTAGAAAATAAAATCGCGGCCTCACGCCGTTTTTACAACAATGCTGTTCAAGAATATAATACGGGCCGCGAGCAATTTCCAGCTGTGCTTTTCGCAGGGCCATTTGGATTTGGAGAACGTGAATTTTTCGAAGCCCCAGAAGGTCGTGAAACTCTACAAATCGCGCCTACTGTCGAATTCTAAAATATACAGTTCAAGAATAGACCTAAGATATAAACCCAAGCGAGACATGCCGCAATTATGATCGAGGCTTACGGACTAAAAACGCATATTTGGAATAATAATTTGCGCAGCACATTACTGCTCATTGCCTTTCCTGTTTTACTCTTAGCTTTAGTTTATGGCCTTATCTTACTATGGACTGGGTATACATCAGATACCAGTACAGCAGATGGCATGCAATATGCGGCCCAAAGCCTCCCTCGTGCTGCGCCAATCGTGTTTGGCGCCGCCGGAACATGGTTCGGCATTGCCTTTTTAGGCCACAACGCGATGATAAATGCCTCAACCAAAGCTCGAGCTTTATCCCCATCAGATGCCCCGCGAGCTTATAGGTTGCTAGAAAATCTATGCATTTCACGCGGACAGACGATGCCGCGATTGATGATTATGGAAACGTCTGCGTTAAATGCATTTGCCAGCGGTATACGTGATAAAAATTATCAAGTTACCTTAACACGCGGCCTTCTTAATACTCTTGATGATGAAGAGTTAGAGGCCGTCATAGCCCATGAGCTGTCTCATATTCGTCATAAAGATGTACGCATGCTGATCATTGCTGTCATATTTGTTGGAATTTTTGCCTTTGTTGGAGAGGGTCTTATGCGGAGTGTATTTCGAACGAATATAACTCGTAGCTCGCATCACCGCAGAAGCGGCGGAGGCAATGCAGGCGCGCTTATTTTATTTGCGATTGTGATCATAGCTCTGACCTACTTCGTTGCCGTTCTGATACGCTTCACCTTATCACGCAAACGCGAATATATGGCCGATGCAGGTGCGGTAGAGCTCACCAAAAACCCTGACGCAATGATACGGGCTTTACAGAAAATATCTGGCCGCGCCCATATGCCGAATGTTCCTGACGAAGTTCAAGAAATGGCAATTGAAAACCCTCGCATAGGTTTCGCTGGTATGTTTGCGACCCACCCTCCAATTGAAAAACGCATAGACGCATTAGTAAAATATGCTGGGGGCATAGCTTGAAGCACAAATCACCCTTGATTTAGCTCTGAAAACAGAAAATTACGTCTAAAATTATTATTTCCGCTCGAGTCTCGTTCCAATCCATAGACAAAGCTAAATTTCCTTGTTATGCACAAGGTTATCGTTAAACAATATGGAAATTAACCATGTCCCCAGCCCGCTCATTTCGTAACCTATTATTATTGTCCACAGCCGCCGCTATTTTAGCTGCATGTTCAGGGGATAAACTTACGCAATCCCCCTCACCGCAAACCACCAGTAGTGCCTCTAATGTTACCCTGCCCGCTGGTGTGACGCTTGTAGAAACTGTTGCCAAAAAGGGCGATGAAGTTGTCATTCCTTATTCAAAATACACATTAGCAAATGGCCTGACAGTAGTTTTACATGAAGACAAATCCGATCCGCTTGTTCATGTTGACGTGACATATCATGTCGGATCAGGACGCGAGGAAATTGGCCGGTCTGGTTTTGCGCATTTCTTTGAACATATGATGTTTCAAGGGTCAGAAAATGTCGCCGATGAGCAACATTTCAAAACTATCACCGAAGCGGGCGGAACACTAAATGGCACAACCAATTCAGACCGAACAAATTATTTTGAAACTGTGCCTGCTAACCAGCTTGAAAAAATGTTATGGCTAGAGGCTGATCGTATGGGGTATTTCCTTGATGCTGTCACCAAAGAAAAATTTGAAGTCCAGCGCGAAACTGTAAAGAATGAGCGCGGACAGCGTGTGGACAATCAAGCTTATGGCCTATTGTTTGAACGCGTCGGCGAAGCCCAATTCCCAGAGGGACATCCATATAGCTGGTCAACTATTGGCTATCTCGAAGATCTAGACCGCGCAAGCCTTGACGATCTTAAGCGGTTCTTCCTACGTTGGTATGGCCCAAATAATGCGACATTGACAATTGGCGGAGATTTAGATCACGAGCAAACATTGGCATGGATTCAAAAATATTTCGGGTCAATTCCTGCTGGTCCAGAAGTCAAGCAACCTATTCCAGAACCTGTTACATTAGACGCTGATCGCTATATCTCTCTTGAAGATAAAGCCGCACAGCTCCCCTTACTGTATATGTCTTGGCCAACTGTGCATGCCACACATCCTGACGAAGCTCCTCTTGATGTTTTGCAATCCATTATGGGCGATGGCCAAACATCCTTGCTTTATAAAAATTTGCAAAAACCTGGTCTCACCGTGCAAGCCTCCTCTGGTCATGGCTGCCGTGAACTTTCCTGTTCTTTCACATTATTTGCATTAGCAAATCCTGCGAGGGTCCAAAAATTAGCAGATATGGAAAAAGTCATCCGTGACTCGCTTGATGAATTTGAAGCTCGCGGCGTCGAAGATGATGACCTAACACGGGTAAAAGCTGGTATTGTTTCAGGTGAAATTTACGGGCTTGAATCAGTTAACGGCAAAGTTTCTAATCTTGCAGCATACCAAACCTTCCGCGGGACACCCAACGGAATTGGAGATGACATTGCTCGTTATGAAGCAGTCACTAAAGCAGATGTCATGCGCGTTTATAACAAATATATCAAAGGCAAAGCTGCCGTCATTATGAGTATTGTCCCCGCAGGCGCGACAGGGGCAATTGCAAAAGCTGACACATGGGATCGTTATGAGCGCACAATTCCTGCTCCTACTGCAGAAAGCGAAGTCAATTGGACGTTACCAGAAGATGATTTTGACCGCAGTGTAGAACCGTCAGCAAACGGGGCTGTTTCCGCCAAAGCGCCAGATACATACACGTCACGCTTGGCCAACGGAATTGAAGTTTTAGGCGCTGTCAATAATGAAACGCCAACAACAACAATTAACATTCGCATGAAA
>JBDVGI010000304.1:0-6242 GCA_039962885.1 Litorimonas sp.
AGTATGGGGCGTTTTTTGTCCATCACATTACTCATAGCGCAGGGCGTCCACAGGGTCTATTTTCGAGGCCGTAATCGCTGGCAATAAAGTCGCCGCAGCTGAGATTATGAATCCCCAAAACGCAACGCCAAAGACCTCGCCCCAAACGATTTTGGCGGGGATGCCATCGGACAGACCATAAACATCTTCGGGGAATAATGGGCGGCCTGTAACCGCCTCAATGATGGCTTGGATAAATCCGACATTTAGGCAAAAGACTATTCCCAAGACTAGGCCTGCAAATGTCCCCAATATACCCACCACTGCGCCGGCCATAAAGAAAATGCGCAATATGCCGCTTTGACTCACACCTATCGTACGTAATATTGCAATATCTCTGGACTTGTTTTTTACAAGCATGATCATCGACGCCAGAACTGGGAAGGCGGCAATAATCACAACCACCATAAATATAAACCGCATCGCAATTTGCTCTGTACGCAAAGCCAGAGCTACGGAAGCATTTCTATCCCGCCATGTCGAAATATAAACGGGCTTTTGAGCTGCATCAGAGACTGGACGGTAGAGTTTGTCGATTTCATCAGCATCATAAAGTCGTAGCTGAATTTCGCCCGTTTTTTTTCCTCCTTCAAACAACAGGGTTGCTTGATCTAGATCCATATAAATATAGGTTTGATCGGTCTGTAACAGCCCTGTTTGAAAAATCGCGCCGACTGTATAAACTTTGGTAATTGGAATAGGCGGGCCAAACGGGGTTGCGCGTGTGCGCGGTGAAAAAATCGTCAAACGATCTCCAACCCGCAAACCCAATCCTGCAGCCAGCCTTTGTCCCAAAACCACTTGATTAGCCGAGCCGCGCCCTTGTCCAAAGCCGTCAAAACTACCTTGCGTGACACCTTTCGC
The DNA here is from genome assembly GCA_039962885.1 of Litorimonas sp. GTDB lineage: Bacteria > Pseudomonadota > Alphaproteobacteria > Caulobacterales > Maricaulaceae > Litorimonas. The sequence continues at coordinate 904 of JBDVGI010000304.1, forward strand.
AATCAAATCATAATCGCGTAAATTTTCAGGCCGAATGCCTATAACTTGCGCCAGAGAAAACTCATTATTGGCCTGTACGCCCGTATAATGTTGTGTAAATTGAAACGCTTCTTTCACGCCGTCTATCTGCGCTAGGCGAGTTTCCAGCTCCCGCATAGACTGCTCGTTAATGTCAGATTGGTTCGTCACAGCCACATACATATGGCCCTCAGAGCCTATGGTGAGGCGAATAGTTGTATCGCGAAACCCGTTCATTATACTCATGATGATAATCATCGCTGCAATGGCCAGCATGATACATGTAAAAGAAATCGCTGCGATCAGACCGACCCCGCCTTGGGTTTTTTTTGCCCGCAAATAGCGCATGGCAATGCGCCGCTCAATCGCGCTAAATGGCGTGTTCTTACCAGCCTTCACGCCGCTTTTGATATGCGCATCCTTCTCCAAAACTTACGCATACTCCGCGATAATGAAAGCAATAGCGGCCTCTGGGCTCATCTCTTGCTTGTCGCCGCTCGCGCGTGTCTTAACTTCGACAACACCGTTTTTAAGTCCGCGCGGGCCAATCGTGATTTGGTATGGTAGACCAATTAAATCCATCCGTGCGAATTTTTGTCCGCCGCGATCATTTTTATCATCATAAAGCGGGTCGATACCTGCCTCCGATAATTTCGCATATATATCTTCGCAAGCTGCATCGGCTTGTTCATCGCCTGTTTTAAGATTGATAATTCCAGCTCCGAAGGGCGTAACAGATTTTGGCCAAATGATGCCGTTTTCATCATGGCTAGCTTCGATAATGCCGCCAACAAGACGCGAAACACCGACCCCGTAAGATCCCATCAATACAGTATGGGATTTACCGTCAGCCCCTTGAACAGTTGCGTTCATCGCTTTTGAATATTTATCTCCAAAGAAGAAAATGTGCCCAACCTCAATACCACGTGCAGAGAGCTGCTTATCTTGCGGCACTTTATTAAATTCTTCTGGCTCATGCATCTCATCCGTTCGGGCATATAGCGAAGTGCGCGTATCAACAACGGCTTGTAAATCTTCATCGGCGATCACCCCGGGCGGCGGCATATCGACAAGGTCTTTGTGACAAAAAACTTCACTTTCGCCTGTTTCTGCTAAAATCAGGAACTCATGTGATAAGTCTCCGCCAATCGGACCCGTATCTGCGCGCATTGGCACAGCCTTGAGGCCTAGTCGTGCATAGGTATTTAAATAAGCCACAAATTGCTTATTATAGGCCTTTCGGCCAGCCTCAGCGTCAATGTCAAATGTATAGGCGTCTTTCATCAAAAACTCACGGCCACGCATAACCCCAAACCGCGGACGACGTTCATCGCGGAATTTCCACTGAATGTGATAAAGATTTTGCGGCAAGTCTTTGTAAGAGCGAACATAGGACCTAAACATATCCGTAATCATGTCTTCATTCGTCGGGCCGTAAAGAAGTTCACGGTCGCCGCGATCTACAATCCGGAGCATTTCAGGGCCGTAAGCATCATAGCGCCCTGTTTCTTTCCAATGATTGGCCGATTGTATCGTCGGCATGAGCATTTCAACCGCGCCGATACGATTTTGCTCTTCGCGGACAATTTGTTCGATTTTCTTGAGAACTTTAAACCCAAGCGGCAGCCAAATATATATTCCCGCGCTATCTTGTTTGACCATACCTGCTCGCAGCATGAATTGATGCGAAGCAATTGTCGCGTCTGCAGGCGTCTCTTTAAGGACTGGCAGAAAGTAATTAGACAAGCGCATAAGAGGTAGTGTCCTAAAATTATGAATAGTCGTGCTTAACCATTCAAAAGATTCGGAACAAGCCTGAGTTCGCTATATAAGCGAATTTTAATTTCCGCATATGCCTTAAAACAGGCCCGCTAAAAAACAGCCCCGCGGTTAAACCAGTCTCCGACGATTTCCCAGTCCACAACACCTGATAAAATAATCGCGCAAACAACCACCCATAATCCTGTTGCGATTATAGTCGTTTTAATAAATTTTGCTTTGATATTCGCATCAACTGGCGCACCGGGTTCAGATCCTTCGACGATTTTTCCGTCCTCAGCTTGTGCGCGAATGCCTTGCGGTAAAACAATAAACAGCGTTAACCACCACAGTAGCAAATAAACAACAAAAGCACTAAAAGGGTTCATATTTTATCTCTGCTCTAATGCGGCGCGCTCGAGGTTTCCATCAGCTCGATTAACACACCTCCTGCATCGCCTGGATGTAGAAAGACAACGGGCGTGCCATGCGCGCCAATACGCGGCTCTCCTAAAACGCGCATACCCCGTTCTTCCATCAAAGCTTTCGCAGCATGGATGTCCTCGACTTCAAAACAAATATGGTGCTGTCCGCCTTTTGGGTTTTTCTCCAAGAACTTTATAATCGGCGATGCCTCCCCGTAAGGTTCAATCAGCTCAACCTGTCCGCTCGGTAGATCTACAAAGGCATAGCGCACGCCTTGCGGGGCTAGAACCTCTGGTTTGGTAATAGAGTTTGCGCCTAAAACATCGCGGTAAAAGGCGATAGCTTTATCAATATCTGGAACGGCGACACCGACATGGTTTAATGGGCCAATCATAACGTATACCTATATGTCTTATTTTACTTTATGCACAACGGCTTCAACAACGCTGCGTTTACCTGTGAGGTCTTTGACTTTACGCCGAACACGACTTTTTAATTTCGCCTCAATGGCATCCTCATCACGTCTCGCCTTGAGGGGTAAATTATCAAAAGCGTCTTCGGCTTCATCAGCAACAGCATCAAGTAAATCCTCTAGCACAGATCCGTCACGTCCTTCTGGAAAACCGCTAATACGCGGTTCTGGGCCAGACAGAATTCGTCCCTTCCCATTTATAACCATAGATACACTCACATGTCCTGCATAAGCCATTTTACGGCGCAAGCGAAGTCCTTCATCACTAGCTGAGACAATATCACGCCCATCTTGATGCAGGCGTCCAGCCGCTACAATATCAATAATTTTTGGAACGACCTCTTCTTGAGTCGAAGCCAATAATATCATTTCGCCATTATGCGGGGCTAAAGCTTTTTTCACACCGAGATTTTTGGCAAGCTTAGCATGTTCAAGCAAATGTCTACGTTCTCCGTGAACAGGGATAGCGATCTCAGGCTTAACCCAATCATACATGCGCGTTAATTCATCACGGCACGGGTGGCCCGAGACATGAATAGGACGACTTTTTTCTGTGATGATATCTATACCGTCATCGGCCAGAGAATTTTGTAGTGCAAAAATTCCCTTCTCATTTCCTGGGATAATTTTAGAAGAGAAAATTACCACATCCCCTTTATGGAATTTGACAGAGCGGTGCTCACCAGCGGCAATTCGAGAAAGCGCCGCACGTGGTTCGCCTTGGGAGCCTGTACATAAATACAGCACATGTGCGGCAGGCATAGAGTGTGCTTCATCTTCGCTAATAAAGCGTCCAACCTGTGCCAAAAGCCCAACAGACTTTGCAGCCGCTGTCATACGTTTCATAGAGCGCCCAACCAGACACACAGAACGGTCATTATCTTTGGCGGCCATCATGATAGATTCCATACGCGCAACATTGGATGCAAAACTAGCCACGGCAATGCCTTTGCCATCATATTCACCGATAAGTGTTGAGAGCTCTTCTCGCACGCCCTCTTCTGACCCTGCCTCGCCGGGCGAGAACACATTTGTACTATCGCAGATCATCGCCAAGACGCCGTCTTTGCCCAAGGCCCGCAGAGCTTGCTCATCCACGGCCTCACCAATTTGAGGGGCCATATCTATTTTCCAATCCCCTGTATGTAATATCGTACCTAGCGGGGTGCGAATTGCTAGTGCGTTAGGTTCAGGAATAGAATGCGTCAGGGTAATCAAATCAAAACCAAACGGGCCCAGATCAATATGCCCTTTGAGCGGAACTTCGCGTATCTCTACCGCATCGAGCAAGCCAAATTCTGACAAGCGGTCTTTGACTAAGTACATCGTAAAAGGCGTTGCGTAGCCAGGACATTCAATACGCGGCCACAAACGACCAAGCGCGCCCATATGATCTTCATGGGCATGGGTTAGAACTATGCCCAAAATGCGAGATTTGTTTTGCTCAATAAATTCAATATCAGGCATAATAATATCAATGCCAGGCGTGCTTGCATCACCAAAGGTCACGCCAATATCAACAATGACCCACTGTCTATCATCCGCTGGCCCAAAGCCAAACATATTCAAATTCATCCCGATCTCTCCGCACCCCCCTAACGGGAGAAATACAAGTTCATCAGGCGATGCGGTAGATTTGGTCATTCAGTCTCTTTTGTGGGTGACCTAAGTTAGGTCGATTTGTAGTCTAGAATATTTCGAGTTTTAGATATATTTCATTTCAGGACAATCATAATGGCTTTATGAGTTAAGTCTCCAGACTTCATATAAGCCATCAATAGTCAGTTGCGAGTCATAATATTGTATCGTGTCCGACGCTCCATCAAATAAAGACGCAACTCCGCCCGTTCCAATCACTGTGAATTCACGGCCATCTTCTTGGATAATTTGGCGAACAATTCCGTCAATTAGGCCTATATAGCCCCAGAATATTCCCGACTGCATCGCCGAAACTGTATCTTTCCCGATAACCGTTTTAGGTCTTATTATCTCAATTCTCGGGAGCTGCGCCGCTGCGTCGTGCAAGGCTTGGACAGATAAGTTTATACCGGGCGCAATGATGCCGCCTTCGAAGTGGTGGTCTTCTGATACAATATCAAACGTCGTCGCAGTCCCGCTGTCGATAATAATCAACGGCCCATCATAACGCTGTACAGCTCCGAGAGCATTTACCAACCTATCCGCACCAACCTGAGATGGATTATCAATTCGGATACCAATGCCTATATCAACATTGCTTTCACCAACAATTATCGGTTCGACCTTAAGGTGACGTCGTGATAAATTTCGCAAATTAAAGATAGATTGCGGTACAACGGAGGATATCACGCATGATGACACGTCTTTAAACTCAAGCCCAACCATAAATAAGAGCTGATGAAACCAAACGGCATATTCATCCGCTGTACGCTGAGCATTCGTTGCAATACGCCATTCAAACCCCCAACCATCTTTATCTCGCAGGGCAAAGAGCGTATTGGTGTTGCCGGTGTCAATCGCAAGTAGCATATGTATTCCTTAAGGCCATTAGCCGTCATTATGTAAATTAGTTTTTTGCAGGAAAGAACACATCTCCTGCATGGACATCTCTTATCGTGCCATTTGCAAGACGAACACGCAATGCACCATTACTGAGTAAATCTTGCGCTTGTCCTGTAAAGGTTTC
>JBDVGI010000305.1:0-6782 GCA_039962885.1 Litorimonas sp.
ACATTGCGACTAACACTGCAGACATCGCAACGAACACTGCGGACATTGCGACTAACACTGCGGACATCGCAACGAACACTGCGGACATTGCGACTAACACTGCGGACATTGCGACTAACACTGCAGGCATTGCAACGAACACAGCGGACATTGCGACTAATACTGCAGGCATCGCAACAAATACTGAGAGCATTGCAACTAACACAGCGGACATAGCGGCGAATACAGCAGGTCTTGCTACGACAAATGCAGCTGTTGCAACAAACACTGCGGGTATCGCTGCCAATACTGCGGGCGTTGCCACAAACGCGGCCGAGATTGCTTCAACCAACGCGGTTCTTGCAACGAATACTGCGGACATTGCTGCAAACACAGCGGGCGTTGCCACAAACGCGGCAGATATTGCTTCAACCAATGCTGTTGTCGCAACAAATACTGCGGACATTGCAACAAACACTGCTGGCGTCGCTACAAACGCGGCGGACATTGCAACAGCTAATGAGGTGCTTTCAACACATGCAACCAGTATCGCCGCAAATACAAGCGGTCTTGCCGCGACCGAAGCTGCTGTTGCAACGCATGCAATAGGCATTGCTACAAACACCGCGGATATCGCAACAAACAGAGCAAGCATCGCTACAAATACGAATAGTATTTTAGCCAACACAACGGCGATTGATCTTAACAGAGCAAACACTCAGATCAATGCAGCCGCAATCTCTGCTAACTCAGCAGGCTTGCAAGATGTAAGAGAAGGTTCAGCCGCCCTAGCGTCTATCCCTGATCTTTATCTTGGGGCCGATGAGACATGGAGTGTCGCGGGTGGTTTCGCTTTATATGATGATGGTTTCGGCGGAAGCGAAGTCGGCTTTGGCGGCGGCATCCAACTGCGCAGCAAAACAAGCGACAGATGGTCTATGGGTTTATCCGGTGCCCTATCAGGCGACGCCGCCGTGGTAAGGGTTCAGGCTCGATTTGGAGGCAAATAAACCCGTCTCCTAGACTTAAACTTTAACTCGCCCCCTCTCTTTTGAGGGGGCTTTTTATATACAAAACACACATTATTGACCGACAGAGAACTCAAGAACTACCGAGCTCATGTATAGTTATAGTTATTGCGCCTTTACCACTTCGCTTTAAGAGGCTCTTTCTGATTAAGCGTTCATACAAAGCGTAACACATATCGAGTTATAAACTACAATTTGGTGTTTTACTTGAATTCTTTAATGGTACGGGTGGTCGGAATCGAACCGACACTCCAATGGAACGGGATTTTGAATCCCGCGCGTCTACCAATTCCGCCACACCCGCATGTGATAAAATCAATGTCGCCTCTAGCAAACTTACGATAGAGAGTACAAGCTTTTTTACGGTTTAATTTTATCTATTTCATCTGCATGCTCAAGGCACTTGAAAGCCCTTATCTACGATTTCGTATGAATGACTACGTAGCAGTTCGTGTCCGACCACCCACTGAGTTTAAAGGTTACAAAATAGCGTCTTTCAGCGCGCAGGTTTCATCAGCGACCTTGTGTTTATTTAGCGTTTTCCCTTTGGCTAAAACCATACGTGTCATAGCAAATTCGCGCGGCGCGTTAACGGCATCTACGGCCAGTAAAGTCTCACCCTTAAAGTAAAATGCGGCAAAGCTTCGGCTATTCATATGGTCGCCGCGAACAATCAAATCATCATAACCTTCGGACAAGCCAGCGATTTGAAGTTTTAAATCATATTGATCTGACCAAAACCACGGCAAACTATCATAGGCTTTGGGCGCGGCACATATATGGCTAGCGACAATTTTGGCTTGTTCCGTTGCATTAGGCACAGATTCAAGCCGTAAATATCGATCATATTTGATATTATAGTGCCATGTCACATCCCCTGCCGCATAAATGTCATTATCCGTGGTTTGGCAAAATTCATTAACAACAACCCCATTGCCGCATTCAAGTCCCGCTGCCTGCGCAAGTTCTATATTCGGAATAACCCCGATGCCAATAATAACAAAATCCGCTAGATAAGAGTGTTCAGATTTATCTGTGACAACCAAGCCTGCCTCATCTTGCGATATTTTTGCAGCAATTGTGTTTTCTACGATCTTCACACCTTCTTGACTGTGAATACGTTTGTAAAATTCTGATAATTCTGGGGCTGTCACGCGTTGCAATATGCGCGGCATAGCCTCTAGGACTGTGACATCAAGACCGAGGCCTTTAAGCGAGGCCGCAGTTTCAAGGCCTATATAACCCCCGCCAATAATCACCGCATGCTTGGCCGTTTTCACTGCCTTTTTGATAGCGCTTACATCTGTCATGTCGCGCAAGTAAAATACATTTGGCAGCTCGGCCCCTTCGATAGGGAGGCGGCGAACACGCGCACCTGTCGTTAAGACAAGCCTATCATAGGTCATCGTCTCGCCCTTATCCGTCAAAATTGTTTTTGCCTTGCGGTCAATTTCTATGACACGCGCACCCAATTTTAACCTGACATTAGCGGCCTCATAAGACGCGCTTGGCCGAATGAGTAAATCTTCATCTGATTTTTCGCCTGAAAGATAACCCTTTGACAAAGGCGGGTGATGATAAGGTACATTTGGTTCATCACCAATGACGGTAATATCGCCCTCCCAGCCAAATTGACGTAGGCTGGCGACAAGCTGCCCTGCCGCATGGGACGCGCCGATAATCACACAATGCTTCATCACTTATTATATAGCCGTTTATGTTAGTTCAGATTTACATAAAACTCTAAGCTAGAAATATAAAAAACCAAAGCCCTAAGACTTTGATTCATCAAATTTAATATATGCGGACTGAACTATGCTTCGGGCGCAGCTTCAGTTGACGCGTCTTCTGCAGGTGCGGCTTCACCTTCTACTTCTGCAGGTGCAGCTTCTGCAGCCTTCGCCGCTTCTTCTGCGGCTTTAGCAGCTTCTTTTGCGGCTTCCTTAGCTTCGGCTTCCGCCGCCTTGCGAGCTTCGGCTTTTTCTTTGCGTTCTTCAATACGCTCTAGAGCTTTTTGGCCGGGCTTCCCTTTTTCAGGGTTATTACCAGCTTTCCACTCCCAAAGGCCAGCAGCCCCTAAAAAACGTGCAACACGCTCTGTTGGACGGGCACCTTTTTTGAGCCAATCCTGAACCTTTTCAACATCAAGCTTAACGCGGTCTTCGCTATCTTTAGGAAGCATTGGGTTATATGAACCAACGATATCGATGAAACGACCATCACGCGGAGAGCGGCTATCGGCGGCCACAATACGGTAATATGGGCGTTTTTTTGCGCCATGACGCGCGAGACGAAGTTTAAGTGCCATGATGTTTTCCTTTAATATAGCATTTCAAATTTAATATTCAGTCAGGTTTAATTATTTCTTTTTTCCGAATGGGTTTCCAAGTCCAGGCAACCTCCCGCCCAAACCCGGAAGTTTTGGGGCGCCCCCGCCTAAACCGCCAAGCCCTGGTAGTTTTCCAAGACCCGGTGGAAGTTGTTTTTTTAAAGCTTCAATTTGTTCAGGGCTCATATCTGCAGGATTTGGTAACCCTCCCATGCCGCCGCCTTTACCTGGCATCATACCCCCTGGCATTTTTGGCATTCCCGGCATGCCGCCCATTTGCTGCATTAATCCAGCCATACCGCCCTTGCCCATTTTCTTCATCATATCGGACATTTGACGGTGCATTTTCAAAAGCTTATTCACTTCTTGCACGCTCATACCAGAGCCTGCTGCGATACGCTTTTTACGGGATGCTTTCAGAAGCTCTGGTTTTTTTCGTTCAGACGGTGTCATCGAAAGGATTATGGCCTGCTGCTGCTTAAGCAAGCGATCATCCATTCCACCTGCCGCATCGAGTTGCTTTTTCATTTTGCCCATGCCAGGCATCATTTTCATCAAGCCGCCCATGCCGCCCATTTTTTCCATCTGGCCCAATTGTTTGCCAAGGTCATCAAGGTCAAACGTGCCTTTTTCCATTTTTTTAGCAACGCGTTCGGCTTCTTTTTGGTCGATAACTTGCGAGGCTTTTTCAACCAATGAGACAATGTCGCCTTGACCTAAAATACGGCCTGCAAGGCGCTGCGCATCAAAGGCCTCAAGCCCGCCAAGCTTTTCGCCTGTCCCTAAAAATTTAATCGGCAAGCCTGTCACAGCCCGCATAGAGAGCGCAGCGCCGCCGCGTCCATCCCCGTCAATCCGTGTCAAAACAAGTCCTGTTAAAGGTAAACGCGCATGAAACCTCTTGGCAGTTTCAACAGCATCTTGACCCGTTAAAGAATCTGCGACCAACAAAGTTTCTATAGGTTGGGTGGCCTTGGCAATGGCCGCAACTTCATTCATCAATTCGTCATTGATTGTTGTGCGCCCTGCCGTATCGAGGAAGACTATATCATATCCGCCCTTATTGCCCTCAACCATCGCCCGTTTGGAAATGGTCAGTGCATCCTCGCCTTTGACAATCGGTAAAAATCCGACACCTGCTTGCTCTGCGAGCATACCAAGTTGATCCATAGCCGCGGGGCGGTTTGTATCAAGCGAGGCAAATAAAACTTTTTTCTTAAGTGCCGTGCGCAAATATAGTCCAAGCTTACCCGTTGTTGTCGTTTTACCAGACCCTTGCAGACCTGCCATTAAAATAGCTACAGGCGGTTTGGCCGACAGATTCAGGAGCGAGGCTTGAGCCGCAGCATCTTTGTCGGCATCCTCTTCGGATAGTGTTCCGCCCAACATATCAATCAAGGCATCATTGACGATTTTAACAACCATCTGCCCAGGTTTTATAGATTTAATGACGGCTTCGCCTACCGCCTCTTTGCGAACCTGCTCAACGAAATCTTTGACAACAGGCAGGGCAACATCAGCCTCTAATAAGGCAATACGGATTTCACGCATGGCCGCATTGACATCCTTTTCTGACAGAGCGCCGCGCCCTGTCAAATTGTCAAAAACACCTGATAACTTATCGCCTAAAGCTTCGAACAATTTTCGAATACATCCTTCAATTATGCTTTACAAATAGCACGAAATCCGCAGCGAACGTAACACGTCGACTACGGGACTCCGTCTGCATCTTGCACAGCGCGGAGCGCAGAGATAAAACTGCGCTTGATGAAGGGGCATTTAGGGGATGCGGCACGGCCTGTCAATATGCTTTTAAACCTGTCTAAATGACAAGACTGCCTGCATATTAAGCTGACCGTCGTATATCCAGAACATCAGGGACCTCAACGCTCTTATCAATTTTCAACATGACGGAAATTGTAAATAAAGTCCCTTGATTAGGTTTACTATCGAGCGTGATGCGCCCGCCCATCGCATCTATAAGTCCTTTGGTGATAGAAAGTCCCAAGCCTGTGCCAGTGACTGTTGCATTACGCTGGTTATCCACTTGCTCAAAACGGTTAAATATTCGCGCTTGGTCTTCGAGCGAAATCCCAACGCCTGTGTCTTTGACGAAGATAAACAGCTCATACATATCATTCTTCATGTCACGCCCTTTGACAGTAACATCAATACGGCCATGCTTTGGCGTAAACTTGAGCGCGTTCCCGATAAGGTTATTAACCACCTGACGTAAACGGCTCTCATCACCAATGAAACGTTGCGGAGTGCCTTCAACATATTGAACATTTAGAATCAGTTCTTGTCCAACCGCTGCTGGACGATGTAATAATGCCAAGGAGGAAACCATGTCATAAAGATGAAATGGCTCGAATTTAATAACCGTCTTACCCGCATCAAGTTTTGACAAATCCAAAACATCATTAATGATTGTGACAAGCCCCGCACTACATCCATTAATGATATCTGTGTATTGCCGTTGTTGCGATGTTAGCTCTGTGCGAGACAGTAACTCGGCCATACCTATAACACCGTTCAAAGGCGTTCTGAGCTCATGGCTCATATTAGCAAGAAAGCTTGATTTGGTTCGGTCTGCAGTCTTGGCTAATTCGATATTCTTTTCTAATAGTGTGAATATATTATCCAGATTGATTGTAAATAAGCCCATTATAAAAGAGCCAATGACAAAGCCTATGGTGGCCTGAACGGCACGCTGGAAGTTTCGCATTTCATAAAACTCAAGCGGAACGCCATATGGAACAGGCGCACTTGCGGAAACATAGTACAAAACCCAGACCAAGCACACCGCAGCAATTGTATAGACCACAACACTACGCCAAGACGTAATAACCGCGCAGATCATAACGCCGCTCACTAGTAAAGGCAGCATAGCAGAATTAATTCCTGTTTTGTCGGGAATGGTTGCCATTGCGATACTGAGCAATAACAAGTTCGAGAAAAATAACGCGAAAAATGTGAAGTTCTTTGTGTAGCGTAGTAAGCATGGCACAATTAACAAAATTAAACCGGCCACTAAAGCGATTGTATGATCTAATGTCCAGCGCTGATAGCTATATGTCAAAAAACATAAATTCACTACTTGTGATAAAGCTGTGAAACCACCAACGAAATAAACAGCTCGCGAGCGCAATAAAGCGCTAGCACTTAACGAATCGTCGATCCGCAAAAACTGTTCATATTTTTTTAAGGTAGATATAAACCTTCGCCCCTAATTTCCCACAAATCCTTAGGCCAATATAAAGTCAAAACATTAGAAAAACATTAGGAAGCCTGTAAATATATGAACAAAGCGATTATATGGTTAATATTGAATGACGATGGCGCATAAAAAAACCCTCCGCCAAGACGAAGGGTTGAAATTTCATATTAAAATTTAGTTTATGCTTTAACCGTATGCGGGTTAGAAGCATGCTTCTTTGCCGTTT
>JBDVGI010000306.1:0-14989 GCA_039962885.1 Litorimonas sp.
GGACTTTGGGTTTTAGTTAGCAGCAAAGACACGTAACCTATCTCAAATGGTGCCACATTTGAGAGCTTTATCCGCGCCCATCAGGGCGTGGTGCGGGCATTTCTGCGCCGCCTAACGCGTAACGAGGCCTTAGCCGATGATTTGGCGCAAGACACTTTCCTTAAGGCTTATCAAAACAAAAAACAGCTCAAAGACATTGAGACTAGCCGGGCATGGTTGTTTCAAATCGCTTACCGCACATATGTCGATGATACGCGCAAGGACATCAGACGGCGCGGCTTGGCAGAACAAAACATCGTTCCCGTTGACGAGACAACACGTCCGCAAAATGATATGCAAATGGATATAGAGCGCGCAATGGACACGCTTGACCCTGAATGCCGAGCAGTTGTTATTCTGTGCCTCGCTTATGGGTTTAGCCATGTAGAGACCTCGCAAGCCACACATATGCCGCTTGGCACGGTTAAAAGTCATGTCTTGCGCGGGAAATCCAAACTTCGGACTTTTCTTTCTGACTATGAAAGGGCAAGTTAATGCTTATGCACACTGAAACCCCACAACATCCAGATAATGATTTCCAAACTCTCTTATCAGATTACGCGGCGCCTGTTCCTAACGAAGGGTTTTCACGATCCGTCATGCAATCCATCGACATTATTGCGCTCCAAACAACCCAGCGTCAAACAACAAAACGCCGGCTTTACAGCCTATACGGCGCAGCCTTTCTAGGCGGAACTTTCACCGCTTTGCAGCTCCCATCCGTAGTTAAGCTGTGGTCTTCGTTTTATACCATGCTCTCTCAAGCCAGTTTTGATATCAATTCAAACTTGATCGGGCTTGGGCTCTTCGCCGCGCTTGCCCTTTGGGCTGTGGTTGATCATAAAGCACCAGATTTATTTTAAAAGAAGGGCTCAGCAAAATTTATGACTAACGCTCACGGACATACCCATATTGCGCAAGATTTTATCGCCGCGCCCAATGCCGCATTTGATCTCTCGGCGCGCCCAACGCGCATTGATATGTTTGAGAATAAAACCGCGGCAAAAACAGCTATTAAATCTCACGCCAAAGCCATCGCCCCGCTCGCGCATAGGCTTTACGGGGAGGCGCAGCGCTCCGTTTTGATCGTGTTGCAAGGCATGGACACCTCTGGCAAAGACGGGACAACAGCGGCGATTTTCCACCGCACACCTCCGCTCAATGTCAAAGTCGCTAGTTTTAAATCGCCGAGTAAAACCGAACTCGCGCAAGATTACCTATGGCGCATCCATAATGTTATGCCTGCAAAGGGGCAGATCACGGTGTTTAACCGCTCTCATTACGAAGATGTTCTGGTGGTCAAAGTGCGCGGCTTTGCACCCGCAGATAAAGTCGAACAACGCTATGAGCAGATTAATAATTTTGAGAAACATCTGACGGACAATGGCACAACCGTTTTAAAATTCATGTTGCATATTTCCAAAGATGTTCAAGCCGAGCGATTATCAGACCGCTTAGTTAATCCAAATAAACGCTGGAAGTTTAATCCAGGCGATCTTGAAGACCGTAAATTATGGCCAGAATTTATGAACGCTTATGAAACTATGGTCGCGCGCACAAGCACTCAGCATGCTCCGTGGCACATTATTCCATCCGATCACCGCGCAACACGCGGAGCCATCATCAGCGAAATTGTCAAAGACACGCTCACGGCGATGAACCCCCAATATCCAGACCCAGGATATCGCCCCGAAGATTTCCAAATTTCATAAAACAGTCAAAGCAGTTTCTCAGAAACGTCACATAATTATATATCGTGAATTGCATTCGCAGAATTTTTATATCATCGAGAAGCATGCGAATTATTGCAATCTTCTTTACGGGCATATTTCTAGTATCCCCTCTCGCCCATGCAAGGCCCGTCTCCTACCCTGGAGGCTGGACGCTCATATTGACTAATGATGTCATCCAAAATAGCGCTTTGGCGCATTATACACTTGATACGCAACATAGTCTTGGCCTGCGCATACGTCATGACCGCGAAGGCGATTTCATATTTACAGGCGCGCAGCTTAACCGTCTAGTCAAACGATGGAACACAGCTGATAGCCAAGCGAATTTATATGCCCGAATTGGCGTCGGCGCTGTCTCTGACAATCTCGACACTTCAGAAATGCGCGAAGATAGAGGCACAGATATTGGCTTTTTCCTAGACACATCAGCCGATTGGGAAACGCGGCGGTACTTCACATCAGCAACAGCGCAATATTGGAACAATGGGCGCTTTGGCGAGATATCAAACTTTCAAGGACGGCTTGGCGTTGCACCTTATATAGCTAATACGGGCTCCATACATACATGGCTCATGGTAGAAGGCCGATATAGACCTCAAAACCGAAACGAGGTTAGCGCCGCAATCTTACTCAGGTTTTTCAAAGGCCCCGCTTTATTCGAAATCGGGGTCGATGATGCAGGTGAGCCTTTACTTAATTATACGCATAGATTTTAATAGCTAAAGGCTTTAGGATAGTAACATGAAAATTCTCATCTCATTCATAACAGCACTCATGTTCACCGCTATGCCTGTCAATAGCTATGCCAAAACCAAAAAGCTTAAAGGCCCAGAGGTTGTTGAGATAGCAGATATATCCATAAGCCTAAGCGGGTTAGTCTGTGATTTTTGCTCCATTGCTCTCAATAAAACCTTTAGAAAAAAAGATGAAGTCAAAGGCACATATATTGACCTAGACACCAAAGTCATGTCAGTTGCTCTCATCCCAGAGGCGGCCCTATCCAATGAAGAGGTCATGGAGCTTGTAAAAAAGGCAGGGTATTCGACCTTAAAGATCACTCGCAAAGATGGCACTGAATTTAGCCCGCCTAAGACATAGTTTAGAACTTTTAAAAATATGGCCACAAAACAATGAAACAGGCAAAGCTAGCCCTGCGCGAGACGGCCGCCCCGACCATTGCGCTACTAACAAGTCTATCGACCTTAATTTGCTGTACGCTTCCTGCGGTCATGATCACGCTCGGTATGGGCGCGGCATTATCCTCACTAACATCGAATGTGCCGCAATTAATTTGGCTATCAGCCCACAAACCACTCGTTTTCGGAGGGTCATTTATTTTATTAGGCTTTGCATGGCTCGCACGATATTTAACGCGCAACATGCCTTGTCCTGCTGACCCTGTTATGGCGAGAACCTGCACGCGCCTACGGAAATTCGGCGGGTGGATTCTTTATAGCGGATTTGTCGTTTGGGCAGTTGGGGCTTTTTCAGCCTTCATCCTGCCTAAACTTATTGCCTAAATAACCGTCAAAATCGCTTTTGCTAGTCGGGGGATATTTTCATTATTCGTCCCCGCAATATTAATTCGTCCAGAATTCGTCATGTAAATAGAGTAGTCTTCACGCAGCTTTATGGTTTGGTTTTTAGATAGGGGTAAAGTGGAAAACATCCCATTTTGATTCAGGACAGCCGCAGCCATAGCCTCGCCGCCTTGCACGTTCAGTTCTTGTGAGAGTCTGCGGCGCAAGTCGCGCATCCGGTCTCTCATTTCCGCCAGTTCTTCAATCCATAATTTGCGCAAATTCGTATCGCCTAAAATGCGGGTAACAAGCGCCGCGCCGTGATCGGGCGGCATAGAAATGATCTTACGCTGAATAGACCCAAACTGACTTTTGGCGATCGTCGCCATGTTCTCATCTTTGCACACAACAGCGATAAGACCGACACGTTCACGGTAGAGGGCAAAGTTCTTAGAACAACTCGCCGCCATCAAAACTTCAGGACAAATATCAACTAACTTGCGTAGGCCATATGTATCATCATCCATACCGCGCCCAAGGCCAAAATATGCTAAATCAACATAAGGCGTCAAAGTCTTTGCAAGCATAAAGTCAGCAAGCCTGTCCCATTGTTCATGGGACAAGTCAGCGCCCGTCGGATTATGGCAACAACCATGTAGCAACACAACGTCCCCTGCCTTAGCATGTGCATCCAAATGCGCGATCATGTCTTCGAAATCGACGCCAAGCGTTTCGCGGTTATAATAAGGATAGCTCTCCATTTTCAAACCCGCAGAACTAATCAACGGGATATGATTGGCCCATGTCGGCGTACTGGCCCAGACCGTGGCATTAGGGGCAGCGGCTTTAATCAATTCCGCCCCAAGACGCAGCGCACCAGACCCGCCAGCACTTTGCGAAGCAGCCGTTCGAGATAGCGCAGGATTATCCGCGCCGAGCATAAGCTCTAACATTAAACGGCAAAATTCAGCATTACCCGTCGTACTGACATAGGTTTTTGTTGTCTCTTCATTCCACCATAATTGCTCGGCTTGTTTAACAGCTTTCAGAATCGTCGTCGCGCCAGATGCGTCTTTATAAACCCCAACACCCAAATCAATCTTTTTTGGGTTAGAGTCTGCCTTGCACGCTTGCATCAAAGCCATAATCGCGTCGGGCGGTTGCGGGGCTAAACCTTCAAACATAATAAACTCGCATTCATATAAATCCAAGCCGTGGGCTAGCGCACCTTACGATGAAATGAAAGATGTGATTTTAAGATTTTCACCTTGGCCTGATGCAACACAGCCTCTATGGTCACAAAAATTACAATAATAGGGACATTACTTTCATGGAAAAGATTATTACTTGGGTGAATGACCAAGTTTGGGGCACACCTATGCTGGCCTTACTCTTGCTTACGGGTTTGTTTTTAAGTGTGGGGCTAAGAGGTCTATCTATTACTCGAATACCTTACGCGCTCAAGCAACTCTTTAAAAAGCGTGAGAATAATGCCGAAGATGGCGATGTATCGCCATTTGCCGCCCTTATGACAGCTCTATCGTCCACCATCGGAACAGGCAATATTGCAGGTGTGGCCGCAGCGATTGCGATTGGCGGGCCTGGAGCTGTGTTTTGGATGTGGATGACGGCGATTGTCGGCACAGCCACGAAATTTTCCGAAGGCGTTCTTGCGGTACATTACCGCGAGATGGATAGTCATGGAAACCGTGTTGGCGGCCCGATGTATTACATCAAAAATGGCCTTGGGCCAAAATGGAAATGGCTTGCAGCAACATTCGCTTTCCTAGCCTTCTTTGCCGCGCTCGGGACTGGCGCATCCATTCAAGCTAACTCTATAGCTGATGTCCTTAACAGCAATTATGGTTGGTCACCTTATATTATTGCCTTTGTGATTGCAGGTGCTGCGGCAGCTGTGATTATCGGCGGCATTAAACGTATAGGTAGTGTCGCATCTGCCGTTGTGCCATTTATGGCAGGGCTCTATATATTGGCAGGCCTTTTAGTCATCACATTGAATGTAGGTGCAGTTCCTGCCGCCTTCGGTCAAATATTCAAAGGCGCTTTTGGTTTCCACAGTGCAGGCACTGGTATTTCTGTTGGATTGCTTATGTTAGCCATGCAGAAAGGCGTCGCACGCGGAATTTTCTCCAATGAAGCTGGTCAAGGATCTGCCCCTATTGCTCATGCCGCAGCGCAAAATAATGATCCTGTCAACCAAGGCATTATTGCTATGCTTGGTACAATCATTGACACGTTAATTGTCTGTACAATTACGGCCCTTGTGATCCTCACCTCTGGCGTCGTCGCGCCTGAATGTTTGGCAAGTCCAGATAATTTGCAAGTTTTACTCTCTGGGACACAGCCCGCTGGCTGTGATACAGGCGCGCCGCTAACATCAGCAGCCTTTGATTCAGCTCTAAACGGCGTTGGCAAACATATTGTAGCTCTTGGTCTGACGGTCTTTGCCTTTACCACGATCCTAGGTTGGAGCTATTACGGTGAGCGTTGTTCGAGCTATTTATTTAAGGAAAAGTCTATTCCATACTATAGAGTTTTATGGATTATAGTTGTCTTCTTCTCGGCAGCGGCAATCGCACTAGAGGACAAAATTGGTAATATCGTCAATCTCTTCTGGTTGATGGCAGATACTCTAACAGGCCTAATGGCTGCGCCAAACCTTATTGGGCTTATCTTGCTCTCTCCTGTCGTTTTCAAACTCGCCAAAGAGTATTTCAATAAAGATAAGATAGCCAAATGATGGTCTGATGGATCAAAGCGGCGTGTAGAACCCACATTTATTATCAAAAACAAACCCGTCTTCACCACCATATGAGGGCGGGTTTTTTATGGCCTATCGCCGTTTACGCAGCGGATATAAAGCCGCAATGGCGATGCAAGCTCCCGATAGGTTAGCAAGAGCATCCCAAATAGATCCCATGCGGCCCTGCGCAAAGGCCGCTTGTGCGAATTCCAGCCCAATGCCCAATCCAGTCGAGATCATAATAATAAAACCACCCCAAACCACTGGCCAACCCAAACGTATTGCGCCTGTCAAAGCGGTATAGGCCAAAGCATGGAAAAACTTATCCGCATGGGCAATCGCATTAGGCGACCCAGCAGAGATGAGAGATGCGTGAATAATGATTACCGCAAATATAATACTTAGAATTTTAAAGCTACGTACGGCGAAGTTCGGCCACAACATTGGTGCAAAAATGATATTCGCGCAGGCTTTAGAAGAAAATTTCATCATATAACGCTCAATACCGCTCAAATATGACCATAAAACTACCAATAATCGATTTTTCCAAGGCAATATCACGTTATCAAGAAAATAATACTGCAATTGACAGAAATTCAGCTTATGGGGCAGGTCTGGTGAATTTTGACAAAACAGGAATATATTATGGACGTTTTAGATCCAAAAGATGTAGCAGAGCAGCTTGAAGGCTGGACTGGCGGAGATGATTTTATCACCAAAGTTTTCCGCTTTGACGACTTTGCCCAAGCCTTTGGTTTTATGACGCGCATTGCTATTATCGCTGAAAAAATGGATCATCATCCTGAATGGTTTAACGTTTATAATCGTGTTGATGTCACTTTGACGACACATGATGCAGGCGGTGTCACACATAAGGACGTTGCCCTTGCCGAAGCTATGCAAAAGGCGGCCGCTTAATACTCTGCACTACAGGCTTGCTCATAGTTCATGTAACGTCTAAAATGATGACATAGGCCGTAATGGCACCATACGAAATGACACCAATTATGCGTTCATATTTTACATCTACCGCCGCGGCAAGCATAGTCACGCTGAGCTTTGCTCTCTCGGCAAATAGCGGGGCACAAACCTCAGATCAAGCGCAGCCATCAGAGGGGTTGACGCCCCAGTCTGAAAACTCTGTCAATATCCCGCCAAATTTCTGCCCAAACGGGACAATCGTAATCGTTAACGCAGCGGCGCAATGCAGAGAAACGGACACGCTGATAAACCTCATCAAAGACTATGAAACTTATCAAATATCTGGCGACCCCATTCGCGCGGGTGAGCAAGGCGACAATCAAGCCTTACGGCAATTACCTGATGTGAGCAAAGACAACATTGAACTTGGCACCGCGCAAACTATTAAATTTCTCGCGCGCCACGCAGCTCTGCCAACAGCAAGAATGAACGAACAAGATAGATTGAATTACGACTTATTGGGTTTCACACTTCGTCAAAAACAACGTCTTAACCCGTTCGATGAAGCCCGAATTCCATTCACAAATGACAGTGGTTTTTTTAATAGCTTATCCTATATTTCGCGCCAAACTCGATTTCAGACAATTGCAGATTACGAAGCTTATGCCGCGCGCTTGACACAATTACCGCGCTTTTTTTCACAAAACAAAGACAATATGCGGCGCGGTATTGACACAAATTTCACGGCCAGTGCAGAGATATTACCGGGTATCATTGACGCTATTAAGGCATATACATCTGGGGAACCCTCCGAGCACGCTTTTTACAAACCCTTCACAAGGCTTCCAGACACTATAGAGCCTGCCGACCAAAAACGCCTTAAGGCGCTGGGTGAAGCGGCGATGAAATCTGCTGTCATTCCCGCTTATAAAGACTTACAAAAGTTTTTCGAAGAAGAGTATTTACCTAAAGCGCGCCAAGATGTTGGCATTGGCACAACCGAGGAGGGTCGCGCCTATTACCGCGCACTTGTTCGGTATTTCACAACATTAGATTTAAGCCCAGATGAAGTTCACGCCTTGGGCCAATCCGAAGTCATCCGTATTCGCGGCGAGATGGACGCCATTATCGAAGAGGTTGGTTTTAAAGGCACTTTCGCAGAATTCGTGACTTTCCTGCGCACAGACCCACAATTTTACGCCAAAAGCGAAGAGGAGCTTTTAATGCGCGCAGCGTGGATAGCCAAACAAATAGACGGCCAAATGCCGCGCTATTTTGGTAAGCTGCCACGCCTGTCATATGGCGTTATGGCAGTCCCTGAAAACATCGCTAAAACCTATACAACTGGACGGTATTGGGGCGGAAACCCTGATAGTGGCCGCGCGGGGAATTATGTGGTCAACACCTATAATTTAACCCAACGCCCGCTTTACAATCTGCCCGCTTTGACCGCACATGAAGGTGTCCCGGGCCATCATCACCAGATTTCTTTATCCCAAGAACTCAAAGATGTGCCGCGCTTTCGGCAAAATCTTTATCCTAACGCCTTTGGTGAAGGATGGGGGTTATATTCTGAGAAGCTTGCCGCAGAAATGGGCATTTACAAAACGCCCTATGAGCGCTTTGGACAATTAACTTATGAAATGTGGAGAGCTTGCCGTCTTGTTGTCGACACCGGTATGCATTGGAAAGGGTGGAGCCGCGATCAAGCCGAAGCCTGCTTCTTTGAAAACTCTGCCCTCGCCAGCCATAATATTAAAACTGAAGTTGAGCGGTATATTAGCTGGCCTGGACAGGCCCTATCTTACAAAATTGGCGAGCTTAAGATATTAGAGCTGCGTACACGCGCGCAAGATGCCCTTGGCGAAGCCTTCGACATTCGGATGTTCCATGATGCCGTGCTAGAAAATGGCGGCGTTCCGTTGGATATTTTGGAAGCTAAAATCGAAAAGTTTATTTTTCAGCAAAGACAAATTGCGGCAACTAAGGCACGCAATGCTGCCCAACCTATTCCAGGTACAACGCAATAATATCTGCGGGCAGATGCGAAACGATCTGTCCAAAATTGTGTGAAATGACAATATGAGAAAGCCTTGAAATAGGACACCTAAAAATAGGCAAACCTAAATCAAGGCTTTAACAGAAAACCCCTAAAATCATTCAGCGCCCTTCTGTTCCCCCAACATAATCATTAGTGCCCCAACTAAGATTATGTTAGCCCAAAGATATTAAAATCTGTAACGGCCTCGCAACATAACAGGAATGCTCAAGCGCGCTCCGCCATTATTTGCCCCGCGAAGCGGATTGCCAGGTTCAAGATCAGAATTATCGCTACCTGGACGTTGGGTATATCGAATACCTGTTTCTAGTCCAATCGTTGAATAGCGCGTTAATGGCGTTTCAACTCCTACAAGGCCTGCGGCAGAGCCAACCCATCCACTATCGTAAAAATCAATGTCTCCTGCACCGAAAGCGGCTCCGCCTAGCTGTGCATTTTCAAGTTCAACACTCGATAAACGTGCTGCGCCAAGACGGCCCTCGACATATGGACGTATTGAGTTCACAACAGGCACTGCACGCGGACGGAAATATTGACGTAAGCCCACTTCAGCCCCAAAACTTTGAAAGTCAGATAGTCTTCCTGTTAAAGTTTCGCCGTTAATTGTCCCAATATCACGCGTATTGCCATCTGCTTCGGAATAAAAGCCTGTCGCCGTAACCTTCCGGTTCGGTGTGAGAGCGTATGAGCCGCCAAGCTCTGCGCGCCAGCCTTGATCATAAGCATTTGCAGCACTGATATTATTAATATCAACCCCAGCAATATCATTCGTATCACGCCCTGTAATGGCACTGCCATCCACAACAAATTCTGGACCAATTGCAGCTTCAACATTCCATCGTGCAAGGCACTGTCCCTGACATGAATTTTTTTGAGCTTGCAAAGACCGCGCTTGTTGCACGTTTTGAACTGCATTCGCGTTATAGTTTTGATACGCTCTTTGGGCTTTACTCTGCCCGCCTATCCCTAAAAAAGAACAGCCTGACAAAGCCATTGCTGCCACACCTAACAATAAAATACGCATATCATCACCTTAAATGTATCAAAACGGCACAATTACCGAATAATAAAAACGACTGAGTTAGGCTATGCAAAGGCGGGGCCATCTCAATTCTTGGCGATATCGTAACAAAAACATCCTAATAAACGTAAAAAAGCCCGACACTATGGCCGGGCTTTTTGATAATATGGTTAAGACTTAGTTTAGAAGGATACGCGTCCGCGTAATCTTACAGGAACTGACCAACGATCTTGCGATGGTGTCAATGTATCAAAGTTATCCTGCCAGCGAATACCTGCTTCTACGCCGATCGCTGTACGAGCTCCAACTTGGAATTCTGCACCGACAACTGCTGCCGCTGTTGGGTTCCAACCGCTATCGATAAATTCAATAGATTCGTCAACGCCCGTCGGATTAGTTGCCGTGGCAAACGCACCAGATGATTGTGTAACGTCTACGTCATCATTATATATCGCGCCACCAGTCACGCCAACATATGGGCGAAGGCCTGTTACGCCATTTCCGAAGTTACCAACATATTGGCGAACACCCGCTTCAAATTTGAATTGCTCTAGGTCGTCAAATTCAGCAAGTACAGGAGCCGCATTATCAGCATCTACAAAGCCTGCTGTGCTGTTTGGATCAAAAGCTGCACCAAGAGGTACGGTTTGACCATTTGCTTCGGAGTATCCAAAGCGTCCTAAAACTGTTGTATTTGGACTAATGTCATAAGTTCCAGCAATATCATATTCGAGCGTTTCATCGAAAGCGTCATTATAGCTGACTGATGGTTGAGCAGACACTTGACGTGTCGATGGGTTAGCTGGATCTCCGCCAGTCGCTGGACCAAACCCGCTTGGGCTAAACTCTTCGCGTCCGCCAAAGACATTTCCGCCAATGCCGAAGCTTGTACCGATACCGGCTTCAATTCCGAATGGAAGCGCTCTAGCTGGGCCGCGTAATTGCGGGCCACAACATGCTGCACCGCCAACTGCGTAGGGTTGAGCTTGGTAAATTGGAGCGCCGACAACATTTTGTACTGCAGCGCCATTTACATATTGACCGTTTGAAAGCTGTGTTCCGACAACATTTCCGTAAGGATTACCAACTGCAGCGCCGTAAGGAGCAGCTGTTCCGAGTGTCGCAACAGATCCCTGTTGAGCGTAACCCTGCTGCGCACCGTAAGAGGCATATTGCTGCCCGTAACCTTGTTGACCGTAGCCTTGCTGGCCGTAACCTTGCTGAACCGCATAGCCGCCTTGACCTGGTGCACAACCAACTTGTTGTGCAAAGCCTTGCTGAGCGTAGCCTTGGGTTGGGGCGCAATTAGCTCCGCCATAAGCCCCTTGGCCGTGATTAAAGCCGGCCTGTTGTTGACCACCTGTACCTAGCCAGGAACAACCCGACAATAAAACCGCTGATAATGCGCAAACTGCAAGCCGCATGGTCGGCCTCCTTTTCTTAACTAACTATTCTGTCCCTGTTTAAAACAGCTTATGTTTAAGAAAGAGTTTTCAAAACGGAAACAAAACCTTAATTTTCGTAGGTATTTGCCTTTAATTTCGGTTTTTCCCAAGAATTTTAGCTTAAATCAGAAGAAATACGCAGGTTTTCGTAAAAAACCGTATTTCTAATATTTACAAAAAAAAGTGTTTTTATCGATTTTTTGACCCAAAAAGACGCAATTGATTACAATTTCGCTTCCAATTCTAACCCTATAGAACTTCAACAGCCCTACACATGGTAAAATTTATGACGTTTTAGAGTAGTTCCTTAACGGCCTCTGGCGGCCTGCCTATAATGGCGCGGGTGCCATTGGATACAATCGGTCGCTCTATCAAAATACTATGTTGCGCCATCGCAGCCAATAACACGTCTGGTCTGTCTTCTGATACCAAATCTAAGTCTTTATATATAGCTTCGCCTGTGCGCATCATATCGCGCGGGCCTTTTAGCCCTAATTGAGATAACATGATTTCAATCTCACCAAGACTTGGGTTATCCTCGAGATATCGTAAAATTTCAACGTCATGACCCGATTGTTCAATCAAAGCCAAAGTCTGGCGTGACTTTGAGCAGCGCGGATTATGCCATATCGTCAATTTACTCATAACCTGATTTCCATCCTATCTGATTCCCAGAGATTACCGTCTTTTAAACCGCTAGCGTGCACTCACTATTGATTTTCATGCATCTTATCGTCATGACAGGCGCAGTGCAAACCGTCCTTATCATATCCTCCTTTGTCGCCTCTAGTCATATTGGGGCAACCGCAAGCGCGTTTTGCCTACGCCGGCTTGGGCATGAAGCCGTGATTATTCCAACAACCTTAATGGGGCGACACCCAGGATGGGGGGCGCCAGGCGGCGGGGCGGTCAAAACACAGCAATTAGAAGACATATGGACCGCTATCAAATCCCAAGATATTATATTTGATGCTGTCCTGACGGGATATATGGGAGAGACAGCACATATAGCGCTCGCAGCGAAGATCATCCGGCACGTGAAATCCGTCAATCCGCAAGCTTATATTTTGGTTGACCCCGTCATGGGCGATTTTCAAACAACAGAGCAAGCAACAGGGGCTGGAGCGCTTTATATCCCAGAACCACGAGCCAAAGCGGTTTGTGAACACCTAATTCCGCTCGCCAACATCATTACCCCTAACTTATGGGAGCTAGGATATATTGGGCAGAAAGACCTGCAAAACGCGCAAGACGCTCTTGCTGTTTTGAAAGATTTAGGACATTCAGCCATTGTGACATCAGTTCCGTATCAAACATTAGGCAAGCCAAAAGAAATTGGCGCCTTATTTTATGACGGCAAAGACAGCGCAATACAAAGTCATCACCAAAAATTCACAACTGTCCCGCATGGCGGCGGCGACAGTCTGGCAGGATTATATCTAGGTCACTACTTGCGCGCGGATACACCACGCCTTGCCATGAGAAAATCCGTCTCTACCTTATTTGAAATTATGTCCTTGGCTCATAATCTATATAAAGGCGGCGGCGGAGAGTTACCCCTTATCCAAGCTCAAAATAATATGATGAACCCAACACCCCTTGATTTTATAGAGTTAGCCCTATGAGTAATTTTCCTATTACCGGTACATTACCAACTAAATTTGAAGCCGTACGCGAGGCGGCCCTGAAAAATCATGCTGAGAATGAAGAAGCAGGATTTCAGTTCTGTGTCATGCATAAGGGCGAGGTGTTGGTTGATATTTGCGGCGGCTATGCGGACAAATCTCAAAGCGTTCATGTTAATTCCGAACATCTATTCTCTGTCTATTCATCAGGTAAGGCTATAGCGGCTATCGTCATTGCTCATTTAGCCGAAAATGACAGATTAGGGTATGATCAGAATATCCTCTCTATCTGGCCTGATTTTGGTGAGCATGGCAAAGGCGATCTATCCATTGCGCAAATTTTATCTCATCAGGCGGGACTGTCAGGCATTACAAATCCAGACTGGGACGCGCAAGATTGGTATGACTGGGATAAGACCTGCGCGCAACTTGCTGCGCAAATCCCTATTTACCCCCCCGCATCAACTAGCGGCTACCATCCTTTGACCTTTGGTTTTCTAGCAGGGGAAATCGCGCGGCGAACAGATAAGCAAATGCGCAGCCTTGGACAGATACTGCGCGAAGACCTCACAAATCCCGCAGGGGCCGATGTATGGATTGGTCTGCCAGAAACAGAACATCATCGTTGTGCGTATATGCAAAAGCCCAAACGCCTTGCGGATTTGGGCGAGATAACACCTGCTACACGCGCGGCATTCTTGCAAAAATATTCCGCTCCTGGCGGACGGCCTAGACCAGATTGGCTTCAGGCTGAGTTTGCAGCATCAAATTGTCAAGCTAGTGCCAAAGGACTTGCCATTCTCATGCAAGTTGGCGTTAACGGGTTTATAGGGAACATGCCTGTCTTGTCCGAAGACATGCTCGGCCATTTTTCCAAATCCCGTATATCTGGCCAAGATCAAGTCCTACCCTTTGAGATAGATTTTGCTGCAGGGGTTATGCGCAATACGCATAACTTATTTTACGGGCCAAACCCAAATACACTCGGCCATTCAGGATGGGGCGGGTCATGTGTCTTTGCAGATCCTGATAATGGCCTTCACGGTGCTTATGTTATGAACAACCAACACAACTCGCTTTTGGGGGATGTGCGTGCTTGCCGCTTAATTGATGCTATTTACGCGGCAATCTAAAGCTAATGATCATAAGGGGATATATAAGGAAATATATATTATGAGTAAATTTATAGAACGGCTATGGGAACTTGGCCCGCAAATGGTCGGTATGACACCTCACGCGAGAGAGCTTGGAATTAAATTCGTAGCTGTCGATAAAAATCGCGCGACAATGTCTTTGCCTTATAACCCTGCACTTATTGGTAATAAAAATACAGGCGTTATTCACGGCGGAGCGGTCACCACATTACTCGACCAAGCTTCAGGCCTTGCAGCAATGGCGGGCTTTGACGGTATAGCTCCAATTGCGACATTATCCTTACGGATTGATTACATGCGCGCGGCCAAAGTGGGCGAGACAATTATTGGGCAAGCCCATTGTTATAAGACAACCAAACATGTCGCATTTATTCGTGCCTTGGCCCATGACGGCGATGAAGACACGCCCATTGCCACAGCACAAGCCTGTTTCATGATCACAGGCCCCTTTATGAACATAACCGAAGATGGGGCAACCTAATGGCTCAAAATCCTCCCATCACGCTTGACCAAGACGACATAGGCCGCATTTTAGACGGCATACCCTATGTGCGATCTTTGGGTATAAAGCCGCATTTTCAAGATGAGGCATTCACACTTATATTGCCCTATAAGCACGAGAATATTGGCAACCCCACCCTACCCGCTTTACACGGCGGAAGTATTGGCGGTTTTATGGAAGTCGCCGCGATTGTTCGTATCATGATG
>JBDVGI010000307.1:0-14121 GCA_039962885.1 Litorimonas sp.
TTTCATAAAAGAGAGAGAGAGAGAGAGTATGAACCCCGAAATTTTCGCAATTTTTATACCCATAGTCGCAATCGTGATGGGCATTGGGCATGGCATGTTGAAATCATATTACAAACATAAAGAAAAAATGGTCCACCATATGAGCGGTGACCAAATGGCAGAGCTAGAACAAATGTCGAAAATTGCTGATATTTTAGATCAACGCGCTGCAGTTCTAGAACGTATATTAGATGATGAAGTGCCAGATTGGAGAGAGAGAAATGAGTAAACGATATAGACAAAAGTTACACCGAAATTTTGATGAGGGTAATTGGGACAGCGTAGATAATAACACAGAATATTTTGGCGAAAGTAAAAGACTTCGTAGAAATAAAATAGATGGTGTGATTGGCGGAGTTTGCTCTGGCTTTGGAGATTACTTCGGAATTGATCATACGGTCATGCGGATATTATTTGTAATATTAGTGTTAGTTCTTGGCTTCCCATTACTCGCCTATTTTATTCTTTGGATATTTATTCCATCAGATAAACGCGCACCTTATCGCCGCGAGTATTATGAAATGCGAAAAGCCCGGACGAAAACTCCAAGCGGACATAAGTCTTATAGCGATGCGCAAGACGTAAACCAAGCCCCAATGAGAGCCACAAAGTTTCGCGATGTGAAGTCAAAATTTCGTTCACTTGAAACACGTATGCAGGATCTAGAACGGTCTGTGACATCAAAAGAGTGGAAATTGCGCCGCGATTTTCGTGACCTAGAAGGCTAGGCATGACTTAAAAAGCTAGACGTGACTTAAATCATAATAAGGGAGAGAACGTTATGATAAAAGCAGTAATGATAATCAGCGGCCTAACTATGCTCGGGCCAAATATAGGGGGATTAAATTTGGAGAACCCTGTTGCAGAAATCACTCTAAATATATCGCATTTGCAGGCCCGTTTGGGCGGTGAAAGCACAAATATAAATATCCAAAAACAAGCTATGAGCTGTCTATCCATGAGCTTGAAGTCTGGCAAAACCATAAATGTGAGATTTTAAAATGATAGATAATCGTAAGTTTAAATTAAAAACACTCTACCTCGCATCGGCACTGATGATTGTGCCAAATTTAGCCTTTGCGCAGAGCCAATTCATTATTGAAGACTTTGTGGGAACAATTCATTGGTCACAATCTTCTGAAGGTGTTGATGTCAAGGTTACCCGTGGCGAGGATGAATTAAATATTCAACGCAGCGCAAGTGATGATGTTCGTTTGTCTGGGGACTACGCAAAACTCACGCGCATACAATGTAAAGGCTCGGGCGATAACAGGCGTTTATCTGTGACTCGGCGGGTAGATTATAAATCTTTGTCGGACTATCCAGAATTACATGTGTCTATTCCAAATGATGTCACAGTTATATTAAAAAACTCCGTCCCTTTTATTTATGGTAGCCCTGATATGCAGACATTTGAAGCGAGTTCCAAGGGTTGCGGAAATATTGAGGTCGGCGCTGTTGCATCATTACTGGAAGCACGTTTAAGCGGTTCCTCGCAATTTACGGCCAAAAACATTGGCGAGGGTCAAATTAAAATATCAGGCTCTAGCGAAATGCGAATAGAGGATGTGGAGGATTTGGATTTGGATCTATCTGGGGCAAGTGAGTTTTTGGCAAATAATGTGAAAAACTTAAAATCCAACCTGTCGGGATCAAGTGATATGCGGGTGAGTGATGTTGACGGCGTAGCGCAGGTGAAATTGTCTGGCGCAACAAATGCGCATGTTGGCAATGTCTCTGACGGATTAGATTACCAAGGCAGCGGCTCATCTAATATTGATATTTTAAGTGTCACAGGGCCAATTCATATTGGCATTAGCGGGGCCAGTGATGTCGACATTAAAGGCGGCGTGGCCGATAAATTGAAAGTATCAGTCTCTGGGTCTTCGAGTGTGAACTTTGGCGGATTGGCAACTAATGTTGAAGCTAAAGTGAGCGGCGCGTCTGATATTTCAATCTCAGAGGTTAGCGGAACTTTAAAGCAATCGCGCTCTGGTTCTGCGGAAATAAATATCGCCCGTTATAAAGATGTTACTGTTGTTAAGTAAGCCTAAGACAGATTGACTTAAAGCATAAGGGTTCCCTTCAAACCCTTATGTCTTTACGGACGCGTTTGGGGTGTTGATGACTTTTTTGGAGTCTCTCTCCCGATAATTCATCGGGGCCCAAAACGCGTCCAAACTTTGGAACTTACGGGTAAAGGCTCGCCCAGCCAGCGGCTAACAATTGTTTCGGCCAGAAGAGGGGCAAAGACAAACCCCCGAGAGCCAAGTCCTGTTAAAATATATTGATTAGGCTTGGGGTGTAATATCATTGGCAATGTATTAGTGCTAACCACACGCACGCTAGCGCGAGACGCTAAAGGGTCTGCGGGATGCAACGAATGACCCATGACCGATTGAAATTGGGATAAATTATTCGCATCATCTTCGGTTTGAAGCGCGTAAGGATCATCAACCACAGGGCCATGTGTTGCACCAATTAAAATACGGTCTGCAATCGGTATAGCGTAACCGCCATAACTTAACGTCCCGCTGACTTTATCTGACGAGGCCGCCCAGCTTACCTGTCCGCGTGAATAACGCAGTTCGGGTTTGTCAGGGTTGAGTTTAAAAATATCTGACCCATTTTCTAAAAATGGTTTTATTCCGTAACCAATGGCCGCAAAGACAGGCCCGTCAATGTCGTCTAAAGATGTGACCTCTTGGTGGGTTATGTCTATGCCGTTTGTCCATGATTTTATTATGTCTGCAGGCTTTACTGTTAAAGCTTGTGGGTATGACAATAGGTTGTTTTCAAAGTTCAAATGTTGGACGTCTATCGGCGCTTGGGCCGTGATTTTTTTAAACCGCGCAGCCTCCATGTCTGTTTTAGGGATTTGGGTAATTCCGCGGGAGATTATGTTATCTGCCCCTGCATAAGCCTGGAGCGCATAAAGGTAGCTAGCTAAGAAAAAGCGGCTCTCTGGACGGTCTTGCAAATCAAGGCGAGGCTTTATGAGGGCGGCGGCATTTCCGCTGGCGGCATGTCCGTTCCCTTGCGTGATAAGTTTTGGAACAATGCCCCTGCGCATAAATGCCCGTGCTAATGCCGCTCCGCCAATGCCGCTACCGATGATAGTCGGGGCGGGTTTGTTGACGCGTTTTATGGATATGCCTTCGGAGACAGGTTTTAGAAAACTGGCTTCAAGGCGGTGGCGTTTACGGCCAAACCCTGTCTTTTTTTCAACATTAAACCCTGCGCCGGATAAAGCTTTGCGTACAGTGCCTGCGACTGTGAACGTAGCGAGACGCGCTTGCGGCGCGCTTAAGCTTGCGAGCTTCATCATGATACTGGATGACCACATATCGGGATTTTTAACCGGACTAAATCCATCAAGAAACCAAGCGTCAATCTGGGCATCTAACGTGTCTAATGCAGGTGTGATATCATCATGGATAAGGGTGAGCGTGACAGACCCAAAATGCAGGCGATGAAATCCTTTTACACGGCCAGGCCATGCAGATATTAATTGCGCAGCATATTTAGATAGCTCTGGCCAAAGGCTCAAAGCTTTTTGTAATTGCGCGGCATCAAAGGGAAACTTCTCGATGGATATAAAATGCAATCGCGCATCTTTGGGCGCAGACTGTTCCCACATCTGTAAAGTCGTCAGGAAATTCAAACCAGACCCAAAGCCTAATTCACCAATTGTGTAATGGCGTCTACCTTGCCAACCAGCGGGTAAGCCGCAGCCCCCCAGAAAGACCGTGCGGGTTTCTTCTAGGCCGCCATCTATGGAAAAATAAATATCTCCAAAATCACGAGCCGCAGGCGCTTGAGGGCGTGACCAATCTAGCGAAGGCAGAGGGCATTGTGTGAGAGAAGCAGGCGCTTTGTTAAGCTTTAACTGCCGCTCAGTTTTGTTTGACATAGCCGAAACTATTGCGCCATCAGGCGCTGATAGAGCGATTGCTCCATATATCCATCTGCGGGGAGACTATTTGATTTTTGCCATGACCGAATAGCTTTGCGCGTATTAGGGCCAATTTGTCCGTCAACACCGCCTGTGCTGTAGCCAAGCTGCGTAAGTTTACGTTGCATGCTTTTTTTATTCTCAAATGAGAGAGGCTTATCACCGCGCGGCCAAGCTGTGCGTATCGCGGAGTTCCCGCGTAGGGCTTCGCCCAGCACGGTGACGCCCATGACATAGCTTGTGGAATTATTATAGCGCTTAATCACGTCGAAATTTTTAAAAGTTAAAAGCTTCGGTCCGCGGTGTCCGCCAGGGGCTATGATTTTAGCGTTTAAGAAATTCGCCTCTGGGCTCCAGCGCTCTCCATTGATGGGCGAGACCCCAAGAGCGGTCCATTCGCTAACGGTTTTTGTTGTCCCTTCTAAAAGGCTATAATCAAACTCATCCACGACCTTGACTTCCGCCATGACAGGTTCACCTGCACGCCACCCCGAACGGGCCAGATAATGCGCCGCACTCCCGAGGGCGTCGCTTTGGCTCTCCCACAAATTTTTATTTCCGTCTTTGTCAAAATCGACAGCGTAATCGCGAAATGTAGTTGGGATGAATTGTGTCATGCCCATCGCTCCCGCCCAAGAGCCAACGAGTTGATCTTCGCGCACATCTCCCGCTTTGAGCATGTCCAGCACAGCGAATAATTGCTGCTCGCCAAATTTACTCCGCCGACCTTCAAAGGCAAAGGTGGACAGAGCGCTAATAATGTCGTGGTCGCCCATAATGCGGCCATAGGCGGTTTCCAGTCCCCAAATGGCTGTCAATATATGGCGAGGTACAGGGTAGCGCGCTTCGATTTGCGTGAATACACCTCCCGCTTCATCGAGTTTCGCGCGGCCTTTATTGAGACGGTCCGCTGACGCTGCATTATCAACATAGGACCAAACGGGCTTAGTGAATTCAGGCTGCTTACTATCACGGTCAAGTGCTAGCTCATTAATTTGCGCAGGGTTTATGATGCGTGCAACGCGGGCTCTGTCATGGCCTTTAGCCGCAGCGCGGTTGATGAAATCCACTTTCCAAGCTGCAAATTTTTGCTCTTGCGTTAGGGCGTTTTGAACCCGCGTTGTAGTTTGTGCAGCGCGGGTTTGCTCGGCAGGCGTTGCCTGCGCTTGAGGCGCGCTGGCACAAGCTGATATAATGCTTGCCGATATAATACTGGTCGATACAAAGCTAGCGGAGAGTAAAAAGTTTATAGATAGGGCGGGTTTTTTCATGGTACCTGCCTAGCAAGACAGAGCTAACGGGGCTAGGGCTGATTTTATGACAAATTAGCTATTATGGTTAATGCAGATTAACTATAATAACCTCTGACTTGCGGCTTGACTTGTTCGTCTGCGGAGCATATATCGCGGCTTCTTATTTACTCGCTTTATGAAAGCTAAAAGCCATGAAAGTTCGTAGCTCGCTGAAATCTCTGAAAAACCGCCACCGCGATTGCCAAATTGTGCGTCGTAAAGGCCGTCTTTACGTAATTAATAAAACGGACCCACGTTTTAAAGCTCGTCAGGGCTAATCCAAACACTCCTACTAGGGTGTGAGCGTTAATCTCGCACCTTTGTCATAATACGCCCCTTGCCAGAAATGGTTTGGGGCGTCATTATATTGGCTATGCTAAAAACCACTTTTTTCTCATTTTTAAGTTTATGTGCCAGTCTATTGGCCGCATTTGCAATGATGATTGTGCCTGCAAACGCGCAAACGCAAGCCCCTCAGGACGAAGATGCTCGTCCGCGCATTAACATTCCAGACTTGCCGCAGCCTGAGTTGGAGCCATTTGATCCGCAAATTGAGGCGCCTGATATATTAGAAATTCCTCAAAACCCTAGTGATGATGTATTGGATAACGAGATATTGCGCACCCCCCCCAATTTAGATGACGAGATAGGTGAGGAAGACGATATTATCCCTGACGGCGTTGACGGAGAAAGCTTAACCGATAAGCCCGACTATTCTCAGTTAAGTTCAAACGCGGAACGTGAAATGCGTTTGACAGATTTATTTGCAAAACTCAAAGATGAAACCAATCCCGAAGATGCCAATTTAATCGCCGAAGAAATCTGGGTCATTTGGCTAGATAGCGGTTCAGCCTCTGTCAATTTGGTGTTGCGCCGCGGTTCAGACGCGCAAACCAAAGGTCAAAATAAGAAAGCGCGCCGCATGTTTGACCATGTCACCACGCTTGCACCTGACTATTCAGAAGGATGGGCGCGGTCTTCACGTCTTGCGCTAGAAGAGAAAAATTATTCGAGGGCCTTAACCGAAGCCGCCCAAACCTTAGCCCTAGAGCCGCGCCATTTTTATGCGCTTTGGACACTAGGTAATGCGTTTGAGCAACTGGGACGGCAAGAAGAAGCTTTGGAGGCTTACCGCGAGTCTCATGCGCTTTACCCTGAACTGCCGGCTGTCAAAACCCGTCTTGAACAGCTTGCTAATGAGCTTGAGGGTGATGTGCTTTAGGCCTTTGTCTCTGCGCCTGCGATTAAGCTAACTTTCTTAGCGCGCGAATATTTTTTTATGATGCGTTCGCGTTTGGTAGCAGTGCTGCGATTTTCACTTGGCTCGGAATAAATTAAAGTCACAGGCGTACGGCGCGATGTATATTTGGCCCCCTTTCCTGCATTGTGGGTTGCTATGCGTTTGTCTACATCATTGCTAATGCCCGTGTAAAAACTGCCATCTGCACAGCGTACAATATAGACGGCCCATGCTTTGGCGGGAATGTTTTTTTTGGGGTCGGATATATCAGGTACTTTGGGCATTTATTGTGGTAATTCACGGACAAAAAATGCGCGGGCATTCTCCCCCATGACTTGGGTGATTTGCGCATAAGACATGCCTTGATTAAGAAGTTCATGCGTGATCGCTGCCAGTTCCGATGTGTCAAGACGGGTCGTGACAGTCCCGTCAAAATCAGAACCCAGAGCAACAGCATTTGGGCCGAGCAATTTATTGGCATGAATAATGGCCTCTGCAATACCTTTGGGGGAGGTATCGCAAATAACCCCGTCAAAATATCCTACACCAATAATGCCGCCGCGGCGGGCAATTTCGATTAAGACATCATCAGGCAAGTTACGATTGGCCGTTTTGGGGCAATGGCTCACAGTTCCGCCATGAGATATAAAAATTGCATCAGGCGTTAGAGCCAATACTTCGCGTACGACAGCTTCGGAGCTGTGGGCGACATCAATAATAATTCCGCGCTCTCGCATAGCTAACACAGCTTGACGCCCAAACTCGGTTAGACCCGCTTTGGACTTTCCGTGCATAGACCCGCCAAGTTTATTGTCGAAAAAATGCTGTAAACCCATCGCGCGGTAACCTTCGTCATAGAGCCTTGTGATGTTGTCAATCTTGCCTTCAAGCGGGTGTGCCCCTTCGGTTAATAACACACCTACAAGCGTGCCATTAGCTTGGTTAAAGTCAGAGGCTTTACGCGCAATAACAAATTTATTGCTTGGGACGGCTTCTATTTTGTGTAGGCGTTTAGCTTGGTAAGCCGCGCGTTGATAAATAGATTTCCATGTGCGTGGTGGCCAAAGTTGCGCTTTGGCTAATAGGGCAATATCGTCAGGAGCATTGGCATCATTATCATCAAAATTTAACCCGCGCGGGGATTTGGTGACGGCTGAGAAAACTTGGAAATCCACTCCGCCTTCGCGTAGACGCGGTAAGTCGACATGACCGCGTGTTTGTCGTTTGGCGGAATTTCGCCGCCATAATAAACTATCTGTATGTAGGTCGGCAATAAATAGGCTGTCATGCAGAGCTTGGGCTTCATGGGACACGGGATAGGGCGCATGAGCTATGACGCGATTTTTATTGGCGTCTGTTGCTGGAACTAATATGCCGAAGACATAAATGGCGGCGATGGTGATAAGCGCGGTTATAATCCCGCCGCTCCATTTCAGCAGTTTCGCCATTAACTTCTCCATTTCAAAGTTTTAGCTTTAACAGGGTTTTTAAAGTCGCGCTTATCAGCACGGCTTTTGGTCCATTCTTTTTTCAAAGCAAAATACCATTTCGCTTGTGTGTCCGCATCTTCGATGAGCATCAATGATGGGTTATATTTCAAGCCCATTTGCTGTAAATTGACCATATCACTATCTTGCCGTAAAAATTTCGCGGCAAGTATTTTTATGATGGGACGCAGCAAGTTAAAGATAAAATGGTCAGAGAAAAAAACTTGCCGAATTTCGGTGCGAGTTTCGTCAATCGGGGTGAGCGCGGTAAATGATAAAACGGTTTTAGAGCCAACCTTTATCTCTTCGGTACGAATCGCTGGAAGTTGAAACGTGATTTCTGTGACGGGTTTCCCGCCGAGTAGCTTATAGGCCAAGCTATTGGATGAAGGGCTGTGGGCGGCCATTGTAAAGCCGCGTTCATAAGGTACGAAGGCTTTGGACTTGTCATGCATGGAGTGTTTTGAGCGCCACCACCACTGGCGATGAACATATGGGCCGTGGGCAGGGTCCATAAGGCCGATGATCGCATGATCGATATGACAATTGAGTATCACAGAGTCTTGGATGGCGGGTTTTCTGGAGGCAAATGGAAATTGCGCAGGCTCTATTGTCGGCGTTGAGTGGTCTTTGGGGTTCGAAGGAATATAGACCCAGATAAGCTGCCCATCTTCGCGCACGTGATAGAGACGCAGTTTTATCTTTTGCGTGTCTAAGCCTTGCTCGCGCGTTAAGGCGGGAATTTCTTTGCAGGCGCCGTCTTCAATGCCAAAACGCCATCCATGATAGGGACATTCCACAGTACCGTCTTTAATACAGCCAGATGAGAGCGGCGCGGCGCGGTGCGGGCAAATGTCAGTAGTCGCAAAAACTTGCCCTGTTTCATCACGGCCTAGATTGATTGGCTGCCCAGCTATGACGCGGCGGATCATTTGGCTTTTACGTAAATCTCCTGACAGACCCGCAAAATACCATATGTCTAATGTGAAATCTGCCTGTGCCATATATGCTTATAACAATCTTATGATGTTTATCTAGCGCCGTTTTAGTTTAAGGTGGTGCAAATAAAATGATTATAAAACATGGAATATAGATGACAGAAGCAGCGCTCATATTAATTGATTGGCAAACTGGGTTTGACGTGGACGGCGTGTGGGGCGGCGTGCGTAACAATCCAGATGCTGAAGATAAAGCGCTCCAATTACTAGCTGCGTGGCGGACTAAAGCCTCGCCGGTTTTCCACTGCCGTCACCACAGCCTCGATCCAAATAGTCCCTTGCGCATTGATCAAGCGGGCGGCGCGTATAAATCTGCACTGGCTCCGCAAGGTGATGAGCCTGATATTATCAAGCGCGTGAATAGCTGTTTTATCGGTACAGATTTACAAAACCGTCTTGAGGCAAACGCGATAAAGAAACTTGTTATCGCAGGACTGACGACCAATCATTGCGTGTCTACAACTGTGCGTATGGCAGGGAATTTAGGCTTTGACGTGACATTGGCCGAAGATGCTTGCGCGACCTTTGATAGAACGGGTGCAGACGGTACATTTTACCCCGCCCAGCTTGTGCATGATTTAAGTTTGGCCAATATCCATAATGAATTTTGCCAAGTCGTGAAGACCCAAAACTGTCTTTAAATTAAGACTGCCTTTAAATTACGGCTCTTGCTAGAATATCTTGCGGGGTATGGCCAAGCTCGCGCATTGAGGCGATGGAGGCGGAAAAACTACGCTTGGATAGTTTTTGCCCTTCTTTATCCATAATAAGAGTGTGGTGATGATAAATTGGCACAGGCCAGCTCATTAGGGTTTGAATTAAAACATGATAGGGCGTTTGGTCTTGGAGGTCTTCGCCGCGTATAACGTGGGTGATGTTTTGGGCCATGTCATCATGCGTGACAGCGATATGGTAGCTCGTCCCAATATCTTTACGGGCTACAACAATATCCTCAAGCTTGTCCAAATTGATGATCTTTTCCTGCTCATTATCTATATAACTAAGAGCCTTGCCCGAGAGCGAGGCTTTGCAAGCCTTAATGGAGAGCCGTAATGCATAAGGTTTCCCAGCGCTGAGCCTTTGCGCAAGTTCAGCTTTCGATAAGGGAGCAGGGCAGGCGGCGGCGAGTTCACTTCGGGTCTTAAAACATTCATACAGTAAACCTTGCCCTCGTAATGTTGCTAAGGCGCTTTGGTAATCAGACATATGCTCGCTTTGGAGGCGAACGGGCTGGGGCCATGAAAACCCTAGCCAGCCTAAATCGTCAAATATGGCTTGCGTAAATTCAGGGCGGCAGCGCGTCTGGTCTATATCTTCTATACGCAGTAAACATTGAGCGTTACGGTCTACCGAAAAATCAAAAACCGCCTTTGCAGCCATGACATGCCCAAGATGCAGATAACCTGTCGGGGACGGCGCAAAACGGGTTTTCATGTTATGATACCCACTTACCTGCGCATCAGAGAGCCAAGTACGCCGCGTAGAATTTTGCGTCCCTGAGAGCGGACTAATTGCCGCGCCATTAATTTCGCTTCATAGCCGATAAATTCGCCAGGAGATTTTTTACGGCGACCGCTGCGGCGCGTTGTGCTGGAGCTGCGTTTTGATTTTCCTTTCGTTTTCTTTGTAGGTTTTCTGTCTGCTTTTTTCGCGGCTTCGACCTTGTCTGCGGTTTCTTTTTTCAAATTCTCTGTGCGGGCCTCTAACATTTCATAGGCGCTTTCGCGGTCGACAACATTTTGGTATTTGTCTTTGAGATCACTCGTTGCGATAATAGCTTCGCGTTCTTCGCGTGTCGCTGGCCCAAGCCGGGATGCGGGGGGGCGAATAAGTGTACGGCCCACAACTTTGGGCGCACCTTTGGCATCCAAGACGGATACAAGCGCTTCGCCAACGCCCAGATCTGTGATGACGTCTTCAGTATTTAAATTGAGGTTTTCACGAAAGGAGCTAGCGGCGGCGCGTACGGCCTTTTGTTCTTTGGGCGTATAGGCGCGCAGGGCATGTTGAATACGGTTGCCGAGTTGTCCCAAGACGCTATCGGGGATATCCATTGGGTTTTGCGTGACGAAATATATGCCAACCCCTTTGGAACGGATGAGCCGAGCGACCTGTTCTATTTTTTGCACTAAGGCTTTGGGAGCATCTTCAAAAAGCAAGTGCGCTTCGTCAAAGAAAAAAACCATCTTTGGTTTGTCGGGATTGCCGACTTCGGGAAGGTCTTCGAAAAGTTCCGATAGAAGCCAAAGCAAGAAAGTTGAATAGAGTTGAGGGGAGTTAATCAGCTCATCTGCTGCCAGAATTGAAACAGTGCCATGGCCGTCTTTGACTTGCATGAAGTCTTTGAGCTCGAGCGCAGGCTCCGCAAAAAACTCATCCGCGCCAGCGCGTTCCAGTTTTAATAGGTTGCGCTGTATGGCGGCCACAGACTGGCTTGTGACATTGCCATATTCACGGCTGATCTCGGCCTTGTGGTCAGAAATATAATTTAGTAGGGCGCGCAAATCCTTCATGTCGAGCAATAGCATGTCTTGATCATCGGCGAGTTCAAAGGCGATGGTTAGGATGCCTTCTTGCGTGTCATTTAAATTCATCAACCGCGCCAAAAGTGTTGGTCCCATCTCTGCAATAGTTGTTCGGACAGGGTGACCTTGCTTGCCATGTAAATCCCAGAAGATGGTTGGCATGGCTTCATATGTGTAACCATCATTCCCATTGAGCAAGCTTTCGTAATCATTGCCGAGCATGCCAATTTTGTTGGCTCTCGCGATTAATTTATCATGGAGCTTATGGGTCTTGGACCCTGCTTGCGAGAGACCTGATAAATCCCCTTTTACATCGGCGGCAAATACAGGGACGCCAGCTTTTGAGAAACCTTCTGTGAGAATTTGCAACGTCACGGTTTTCCCTGTCCCCGTCGCGCCAGCAATAAGGCCGTGGCGATTAGCGAGCTTTAGCAATAAGTCCTGACGATTCCCGTCAGTATCTTTGCCTAGAAAAATACGGTCTGTCATATTAGCTTCCAAATTCTACAGCATTATAAATTGAACTATTTTTTGTTATGGGGGATTGCAGATGAATGCAATGTTGTCATAGTGATAGTCGGTATAATTTGGGGGTTTTATGACGATTGATACAAGCGTGCGAACAAGTATTTTATTTATGGCAGCTATGGCCGTTGTCACAGCTCTATATTTGACGCGTCATATTATGACACCTTTGGCGCTGGCGATCTTCTTTTGGTTGATTATTGATGCATTTGCGCGCTTCTTGGATCGGTTATCGACGAAATTTCCGTATTGGCTCGCATTGTCTGTTGCAATGTTCACAGTTGTTTTAGGCATCATATGTGTGGTGTTGGTTGTTGTGGATACAGCCACGGACATTGCGCGCGAAGCCCCGCGTTATCAAACCCGAATTGCGTCATTATTTACGTGGCTGTCCGATATCACAGGACG
Source organism: Litorimonas sp. (assembly GCA_039962885.1). Taxonomy (GTDB): domain Bacteria; phylum Pseudomonadota; class Alphaproteobacteria; order Caulobacterales; family Maricaulaceae; genus Litorimonas. The sequence goes on from JBDVGI010000307.1 coordinate 12,470, forward strand.
AGATAATCTATCCTTTACATCACTTGATGAGCAATTTGGTTTAACGTCTAAGCTTCAAAAAGGGCTCGCCGGTTTTGCCGCAGCGATACAATCTGTTTTATCGAGCTTTATGTTAATTGCACTTTATGTGGCCTTTCTATTTGCCGCGCAGTCGTCTTTTCCGAAAAAATTGGATGATTTATTTCCAGACCCAGTGCGGCGCATGCAAGCTGCTAAAGTCGGGGAGCGTATCCGGAGCTCCATTGAAAAATATATTGGCGTGCAAACTATTATCAGCCTGCTGCAAACGGTTATATCTTATATTGGGATGACAGTTTTAGGATTGGATAATGCCTTGTTCTGGGCGCTAGTCATCTTCATCTTGAATTATATCCCCATTATTGGCGGTCTCGCAGCCGTGGCATTGCCGTGTATTTTTGCCTTGGTAGAATTTGATAGTATGGGGCGTGTTGCGATCTTAGCAGGTGTGTTATTTGGCGCCCAAACTGTGATAGGAAATACAATACAGCCCAAAATGATGGGAGATTCTATGAATCTTTCTGCGCTTGTAGTTGTGTTGTCTTTATCATTATGGGGCGCTTTATGGGGCGGGGTAGGAGCCTTTTTATCTGCACCGCTCACGGTGATCATCATGATTATTTTGGCGCAATTTCCTACAACGCGTTGGATTGCTGTTCTTTTATCGGCCGATGGTGAGCCTGATTTGGACGCTGAAGAGAAGAAAAAGAAACAAGCTATACCGTCTATGTAAGAACAAATTTGGTTTTAATGTCGTGGTTGATAACAGCCTAGTAACGCTCTCATATCTTTCACAGTGATGTGATATAACTGTTTATAGAGTGTTAGGCGATATGCGGTTAATAGACATTATGAAAACGAAATTACATACCTTCTTTGCTGTGGCGGTTTTGTCCATGTTTAGCGCGTCATCATTGGCCGCGCCCAATAGCGAGGAGGTGGAAACAAACCAACCCATTGCTGCGCCAACACAGGTTGTTGAACTCTTTACTTCACAAGGCTGCTCATCTTGTCCGCCAGCTAATAAATTTGTTGGCCAGATTGCAGAACAAGACGGCGTATTGGCCCTGACTTACGGGGTTACATATTGGGATTATTTAGGTTGGAAAGACACATTTGGTGATCCAAGTTTTACCAAACGCCAACGTGAATACCGCCAAGTTCTTGGGACGTCTAACATTTATACACCGCAAATTATTCTGAACGGGGCCAAGCATGGTGCACGCTTTGCACAGCGCGATGTCTTATCTACGCAGATGCCTGACAATGGCATGACAAGCCGTATTCTAATTAAAAATGGAACTTTAAGCATTGAAGGTGACGCGCCCAAAGGGTCAGTTGTTGCTGTAGTTAGTTATATGCCAGGTGTTCACGATGTTGCTGTTAAACGCGGAGAGAATGGCGGGCGAAACCTACGGCTTACAAATGTTGTTACGGATGTGACGAAAATGCCTTGGAAAGGTGAGACTATTTCGACGAAAATTAAAGCAGAAACCGGAATGGCTTATGCGGCTCTATTTCATGGCCCAGAAACAGGACAGATTATTACGGCTGCTACATATGCTCCGTAATAGGCTTTAGAGCGTAAATTTCCTGAAGGGATTGCCGCCCAAAACCTAGCTTTATGCTGGTTT
>JBDVGI010000308.1:0-3110 GCA_039962885.1 Litorimonas sp.
CATCATGAGCGCGCTCACCGTAACCAATATCCGCATTATCGACCCTAAAAGCGGATATGACGCACACGGAAACGTCGCTATGCAAGATGGCAAGATCGTCGATTTTGGTCCTGATACGACGGTCATCGGCCAGATCTTAAAAGGTGACAACCTCATCTGCGCCCCCGGCCTGATTGATATGCGCGTCACCACAGGCGAGCCAGGACGAGAGAACCGCGAAACCCTCGCAACTGCCTCGCAAGCCGCGATTGCAGGCGGCGTCACATCTATGGTGATTATGCCAGAAACAAATCCTGTTATTGACGATTTGTCTCTTGTGGATTTCCTGCAGCGGCGCAGCGAAAATCTACCTGTCAACATTCATATCGGCGCAGCCCTGACCAAAGGCTTGGACGGCCAGTCCATGACAGAAATCGGCTTAATGCACGATGCGGGCGCAGCTCTATTCTCCAACGGCCCCGTTCCCATTACAGACGCGCAAATCATGCGTAGATTGCTCGCCTACTCAGCTAGCTTCGGCGCGTTGATAGCCAACCGCGCCCTCACCCCAACTTTGTCGCAAGACGCCGTGGCCCATGAGAGCGACTTCGCCTCCCGCCTTGGCCTAAGCGCCGCGCCTGCTATCTCCGAGCGCATCATGGCAGAGCGCGACATTGCCTTAGCAGAGCTAACAGGAGGCCGCTTGTTGATTGATTTGGTGTCCTCTGCGCAAACCTTAGACCCCATTCGCCGCGCCAAGGCCAATTACCTGAAAAACATCGCCTGTTCGGTGTCAATTAATCACCTTGCGCTCAATGAAATAGACATTGGCGATTATCGTAGTTTTGCCAAGCTTGACCCACCCTTACGTGAAGAACATGACCGCCAAGCCTTGCTCGGAGCGGTGAATGACGGCACGATTGACGTGATTGTATCTGACCATGACCCGCGCCCCGCAGGCGAAAAGCGCCTTCCCTTTTCCGAAGCTTCTAGCGGGGCTGTCGGTTTGGAAATTTTGCTCGCAGCAGGGCTGTCGCAAGTCGCAGACGGCGCGCTTGATCTTATGGCGTTCCTTGCAGCGCTCACATGCAATCCCGCCAAATTATTAGGCTTGCCATCAGGACGCATCGCCAAAGGCGCGCCAGCAGACCTCGTCATATTTGCCCCAAATCAACCATGGGTGTGCCATAGCGAAACCCTCAAAAGCCGTTCCAAAAACACCCCCTTCGATGGCCGCCGCATGACAGGCAAAGCCGTACACACAATTAAAGACGGAGCTGTGGTTTATTCAGCGTAGCGGGTTTGGAGGCATTGCGGGCATTGAGGGGAGCGTCCTTAACCGCCTTAAGTAGGTCACTGTCTTATTCCTACCATTTCCTGAAAGCCGAAATTAAAAAAGTGCTAAGGCAGTTCTTTTTCCAATATGAATGGATAATCATATTCTATCCTTGCTATTCTAGCTCTAGGAATAATTTGAATTTTTTATCAAAATAAATAGCCAATACATTTGAATTCGAAGTTAAAATATTAACTTCCACAGCAGCAGCATCATCTAAGAAGTATAACTTTGCATCCAAGTTTTTCTTATTTTGCAAGGTAATACTCAAGTGACCAAAAATAAAAATAAGTATTATCGTCATAATCCATCCTCCAGGTGTCCCTAAGAGTTCCGAAAACGTATTATTGAGGACTATGGCTACTCCATCTTTTTCTTCTTCTTCATCATGAATAATTTTAGTTCCAGTTGAGAGCTTTCGGATTAAATATGCCTCTAAGAACTTCACCCCCCCTATTGAAATGAACAGCAGACCTATTCCTGCCCAAAAATATTTATGTTCGGCAAAAAAAACGAACCCCGTAAAACATACCAATACATTAAGCATATAAACCAACTTAAAAGTGGATTTTATTGTTAGCTGGGAGAATGTCTTCTCACTTGATTTAAGGTTTTGCCTAAGTTTAGAAACTTCAAAGACTGGTTGCATTACAAACATTCCAATGGCCGTAAGGATAAACAAACCAATGATAAAGAATGGAGCTAACAATATTGATGAGATTAGAAAATCAGAATAATCAAACGTATTCAAATATTGATATCCCAATACATTGGCTTGACCTGAAACAAAAACGACGCCAAGGCAAAGAAGCATAGAGCTAATGATAATGCTATTTTGGGCAAAGCTCCTCTTTACTGGAACCTTATCTGTATTCTGATTTTCGCTGGTCATACTTCCCTAATCTTGAGAGTTCAGATAGATGTTCATGCGGCTAAATTGATTTCATAGTCTATAGCGCTACATTCAAAGACCCTTCGTCAAATTCCAATATCCCAATCTAAATCTCTACCCCTGCCTTCTCTAACTCTTTGGGCATCTTCCCTGTTACGGCACAGAATAACATCTTAAAATCAGAGCCGAGCGACCATAGCGGATAGGTAAATGTTGCAGGTTTATTTTTTTCGATCAAGCCGTGGCTCATCCAAGCAAAGAAATAACCACTCACCAAAGTCAGTGGCAGCAGCGCCCATTTGCCCGTTATGATTAACGCAGCCAAGAGGGTCAAAGCCATCAGGGTTCCGACATAGTGCCAAGCGCGCGTCGAGGCTTTGCTATGCTCGCGCAGATAATGCGGCCAAAACTCTGAATATGTTGTAATTTTTTTCATCTTCATCTTCGCCTACTCTAATAATTATTAAACATCTGAATCAAATCTCAATTTTTTTCGAACGCTTAATCGTTTATTAACCTTGTTCGTTAATAAGGAACGTGTCTCCTCTAGGGGACACCCACCATTCACCTAATACCTTTGGGAGCCTTGTGCTCCCTTTTTTTTGGCAATTTATTTTATATTTTATTTTTTTGCAAATTGAGGTAATATTACGCTTGTGTCTATGCCAGAATCTCTGTTATGAGGCGCGCCTACCATGAAGGACTACCAAATCCTTCTAAAGAACGGTATTCCGCAATAGCTCAGTTGGTAGAGCAGCTGACTGTTAATCAGCTTGTCGCAGGTTCGAGTCCTGCTTGCGGAGCCATTCTAATACCCTCACCGAATCATAAGTATCTGAAAACACAGGGATAATGCCCCTCTGCATCCCTGTACCCTTAGATTTCCTCAGATTTGGTGCAACA
>JBDVGI010000309.1:0-4615 GCA_039962885.1 Litorimonas sp.
CTACCTAATTGAAGCATAAGAACGCTCTTACCTTCATCGGATAGCCACTGATGAAACTTGGCACTTCTTTTCCCATCTTTGCCACGTGTTTTTTTATCAAGCTCTGGCCGCAAATAACCATGCTCTATAGGTCCGTAGACATACTTATTGATAAAATGTCCATAGTATTGAGGTCGCTTACTTGATGTGGTTGGTTCATTGTCATACAGGCGGTCTAACTCTGTAAAGAAGGTGTCGGGAAATGTTTTGACCCATTTTCTAATACCTTCTTCAACATACCGCGCTAGTAAAATTCTTAAGGCATCATGCTCTCTAGTATATTGATAACCCGTTGCTTCATCGACAAGGGCGTCGATGCCAACTTGAGCAAATGCAGTCAGAAGTATTTCGGATTGGTCCGCGAGTTTCTTTTGTGATGATGTAAGCGCTCCATCCCGTCTTGCGTCAAGATATATCTTGCACATCACCGGTAATAAGCGCGCCGCATATCCTGTTTTTAGCTGATTTCCGTCCATATATTCGACAGGTTTGGTCCACCCCATAACCTCTTGTGTTATATAAGGTTTTAGGTTCTTGGCGGCTAGAAAAGGGGGTATGTTGGTCCCATCTACTTCAAGCCTACTATTCATGCCCTTGCGTGATCTTCCGAAGGACTTGAATACTGACTTTGCAGATAGGACTCGTGTTTCATTATCAAGCACGGCGCAGTCAATCTCGACGCTTCCTATTGGTATAGTCCCGCTGACCTTTGCAATCGGAACATTATGCTTGTTCTTTTTCACTAGCGCTTTCCCTAATTCATCAAAGTCAGCGTTTAATGGCTCTATTATTCTAGGTTCTTTAGCCATTGATAAGGTCCACATATTTGATGCGCTTTCCAACGGAGCGCGTGATAGTTGAAGAGATAAAGCCCATTGTGCCAATCTCGCGAGTGTTATGACGGAAAGCGAACTCATTCACATAGCGGTTTAAGTGCTTAGGACTCATATAGTGATAGATACCGTAATGCCCGCGCTTAAGTAATGCCCAAAAGCTTTCAATTCCGTTTGTGTGAGCTTTACCGCGAACATATTCACCAACTGAATGATTTACTGTTAGATGATTATATCCTTTAAGCCCTTTATAGCCTTTAAAGGCGTCTGTAACGACTGTAGCCCCTTGTTCAACATTAGAGTTGTAAAGCCCTTCAAGGTATAACCTTTAGTATTCTGGATAGGATGGGCAATAACAGCGCCAGAACGGTTCTTCATACCTATGACAGCGATTTTACCAACTGAACCGCGCCCAGCCTTTAGCTTTTTGTTATTATGCTTATTCTTTTCTTTGCCGCCAATGAATGTTTCATCAACTTCAACGGTTGAATTGCTGTCATTGTCTTTGTTGCCGTCGTTGCCCATCCAACATTCACGGATGCGTTGTGATAGGAGCCAAGCTGATTTTTGAGTAACGCCAAGCTCTTTAGCCATTTGAACGCTAGAGATACCTTTGCGGGCTGTTGTCATCATATACATAGCCATAAGCCACTTATGAAGTGGTAGGCGTGATTCTGCTAGGACAGTTCCAGTGCGGACGCTGAAATGCTTACGGCAAGACTTGCAGCGGTAAGGCATAGGCTTATGATTTTTACATTCGGAAACGGTTTCGCTTCCGCAATGAGGGCAAATAGTCTTATCGGACCATCTTTTGTTCTCGAAATATAGGCGAGCGCTTTCCTCATTTGGGAATTTCTCGAAGAACTGATAAAGACTTATGTTTTCTGGCTTTGACACTTAACTATCCTTTGTTAAGTATAATAGAACATAACTAGCCAAAAATGTCAACAGTTATTTGGCTATCTAAGTATATGGGCTCCTAATTTTTTGCGTTAAATTTTTCAAATGTCCAAAAGCAAGCTGGAAGAAAAGCATATGTTATTGTGGGCACGATAATTCCAACAGTCAGAAGAGTTACAATTTTTCTGTTATTGGAGATATGCTCGATGATCCAAGGCGGAATAAAATAAACTATCGGCAAAAGCCCAATGAATGTCAGCAAGGCTTTAAGGTGCCTGCTTTGTGGTTTCTGAAGGTTTTCAGCACTCATCTGTTTCGTCTTTTCAATAGCAAAAATTGTTGGTAATTTACTGGAATGTAAAAATGCGCTTTCCGATACTTCGCCTTGGTCAATAAAGCAAAGTATAAAGTTTTATTGAGAGCTAGAAAAATGCGTAGATAAATATTCAAGAATGAGCATTTCATCCTCTGGGGGTAATTTTTGCATACCTTGTTTCTTCTCCATCCAGTCTAGCAATTCCTCCCATCTTTCGGGGGTGGCTTTTTGCTGCATGACTATGCTGAGACTATGGCAGGCGGTACAGTAAGCCTCTACAAGCTCAAATGTCTTTTGATTGTCACGAGGTAGTCCAAAATAATCATCTGAAGGGTCAAATAAACTATTAGTAGATGTCGTGACTTCATATGACGGGTCCAGGGCATTGAATGTTACAATATAAGAAGGTGTTTTGCGCCACTCATCCGCCAACGCTACGAAGTCTACATTTCGGTGTTTTAAATCTGTAACATCAGGTATATCCGTATATCGAGGATAAATTACCCACATAAAGCCAATCATTAAAGCAAACAAAAAAGACAATACAATGATGGCTGGATTGAGCTTCATACTTAGATACCGAAAACAGCTATACGGTGCTGCATGTTATTGAGATAACCTTTAGGATTCCACCCTGGTGTCACGGGGGGTTGCATATGTCCTTTGCTATCGGTTGCCCGTGCCCAAATTTCAAAATACCCGTTGTCAGGTAATGTCAGCATAGCAGACCAATGTTGCCATGCATATTTGTTGACGGGGGGCTCTAAGGTTGCTTTTTTCCACGTAGCTCCAAAATCTAGTGAAATATCAACGGTTGAAACATTTAAATCCCCCGCCCAAGCATGACCTCGAATCTCAAATGCGTTTCCAAGTTTTATTTTTGTGCCTGTTTCAGGGAAGGTAATAAGAGATTTGACGGGCATCGACTCGATAATTTTCATATTCTTGTCTTTGACACTTGTACCCGAGGGGACAGGGAAGGCAGGCACACGGTAAGCTTTACCCATCATCTTGGCGCCGTCATGGACTTTATCTCGCAAAGAAATTCGAGTGAGCCATTTTTGAGAACATGAGCCAGGCCAACCGGGTACGACTAACCTTAGGGGGGCGCCGTTAAGGGCTGGTATGGAATCGCCATTCATTGCCCATGCGATAATGTTATGTTCGTCTAAGGCTTTTGAAATGGGCATGCCGCGCGATAGAGGCTGTTTAGAACTATCTCCTGATAAATGACTGTCAGCACCATAATGCGCTGTATATATAGCTTCAGGTTTAACGCCTACGGACTCCAAAACATCTTTAAGTCTAACGCCCGTCCACTCAGCACAACCAATTGCTCCGAATGTCCATTGATTACCTGAAGCGCCTGGTTCGTAGAACTTCCGACCATTCCCCCCACATTCCATTTGGAGTTGGAGAGTAACTGTATCAAATTGACGTTTAAGATCATCAATCGAAAATGTAAGAGGTTTATCGACTAAGCCGTCAATTGTAATCGTCCAATTTTCCAGCGCTGCTTCATCAACTGTGGGCGGCAGGCCATTATTTCTGACGAAAAAACGTTCTCTAGGAGTTATACGATCATCCAATAAATGCGGCGGTGTTTCCATGTTGAGAGGGCGGTCATTTAAAACTGTAAGCCCCGACTTTCCGTACTCATCAAATGGAGTGGTCTGTGCAAGCGCAACAGGTACAAGTCCCGGCTTTAGATTAGAAAGAAACGGTATGGGTGCGCCTATAGCCGCAACTAAACCAAGGCTGGATCCTGACCTTAATATGGTACGCCGTGATATTGTTTTATTTGCTTTATGATTAATGTTAGACATGTTGGCTCCCGCTAACTTTCATACTACCGAGCAATGCATCGGGGTAAGCTTATTGAAAATATTATTCGTAAAAATGCCTCTTATATGAATGTCAATTTTACAGATGGTTGAGGTTGTTTTTACCAATTATCAGTTTCAGAGGGTTAAATATAATAGGCTTACTGCCCATACGAATGTGCCGTGTTCTCCATTATATCTGTTGTTTTTGAAGTGCAGCCATGCCTTTTTTGGTGAGCAACCATGAGCGCTCATTTTTGAAAGCGCTCACACAATCTTGTCCACAAGGGGCGCCGCAACATCCGTCTTCTAATCTACCTTTAAGAAAACAGCCTTGCCATAAAATCTTTATGGCTTTGTCGAAACGCACCTGCTTTATATCTAAATTTTTATATAACTCTTCACCAGTAAAGGTTCCAGAATTGAGGCGGAAAAGAATTTCCACCTCAATTTTTGAAAGCTTCAAATCATCTGGTATCATATCTTGCACGTTTATATTTATGCAGTGATATCTGTGACAGATAACTTTTTCATATAGCCGCTAAGTTCTTTTTCTTTTTCCTGAGATAAGGGCAACACAGGAAGTCTTGGATCACCAACATCAAGGCCACGAAGCGTAATGCCGGCCTTTACAGTTGCAGGAAGACCTCCCGTTACGATAAACTTAAGAACAGGCAGCATGTCATAAAAATGTTCCCGAGCTT
>JBDVGI010000310.1:0-7550 GCA_039962885.1 Litorimonas sp.
ATAAAACGACAGGTTATGCGGAGTCTGTTCGCGAACTTAATTACAATCAAGACAATCCCTTAACTGAGAACGAATCCATTATATTGGGGGAAATTAATTCCTACATCATTGCACGCGAGACGTTCGACATAAATGATCTACAAGCGCGCTATCTCAAACTACAATTAAGTACAGAAGGCACAGAGTTCTTACGGTATGCAACTGCGTTAGAAGAAGAGAACCAAACATTAACAGCCGACGTGACACGTAAGGTTCTTGTAAAAAGTATTGTCCCCAATCAAGCGAATAAAAGCGCAACAATTCGTTTTAGTACGAATACGCAGATTCGCAATCAATTGGTTGAAGATCATTGGGTGGCAACGTTAACTTACGACTTCCAGAATTTACCGATTGAGTTGAAACGTAAATATATAAATCCACTTGGCTTTATTGTTCTGACGTATCGGGTCGACCAAGAAAATATCAAATAAATAAATAAAACAAGACTATTAGTGAAGAGGGAAACACCATGAAAAAATTATTATTAGCGGCAGCTCTTACGATCTCCAGCAGCATAATGATAACTCCAAGTTTTGCGGAAACAACGCCATCTGGACTATCTGCAGATCAACGCGTTAAAAACGTAGTTTATAATGAAAATGATGTGATCTCTTTGACGGGCTATTATGGCTATCAAACCACCATTAGATTCGCCCCCTATGAAAAGATCCAAAATATTTCTATTGGCGATTCTGTAGCTTGGCAAGTCGTCCCAAATAATGCAGGAAATATTTTATTCATCAAGCCTGTAGAGGAAAAAGCGACGACCAATATGACAGTGATTACGGATCGCCGCATATATAATTTCGAGTTAACTGCAGGTGAAGATTACTCCCCCCGAGATTCGCGCATTACATACATGCTTAAATTCTCCTATCCTGGCGATAGTGTTCTCGATTTTTCAAGTGTAAACCCAGCTGGAAGCGGAGGAAATTTTGTTCCAACCGGCGCAAGGCCTTACGCGCCAGCCAGTGAGATTAGTTCAACGGGCATCAGCGCGGTTGGCGCGCCTAAAGACTTGAATTTTGATTATTCTTATAAAGGCGAGGACGGCCTTGCTCCAAGCACTGTCTTTGATAATGGAGAATTCACCTATTTTAAATTCCGCGACATGTCTGACCTACCTGCGATTTTTGAGGTCGATAAATCCCGAAATGAATCTGTGGTAAATTATCATTTAGAAAATGGATATGTTGTTGTTGAAAGTCTTGGACGCCAATTCACGCTGCGCCGAGGGGAAGATGAATCTTGCGTTTTCAATGACAGCTTTAGCGACGCAAAATCGCTCTTCACACAGAGTGGTGCTTAAAAATGGCCCGCGCTCCAGAAGAATACCCTCAGGACATTGAGACAGATCGTGATATTCAACCACTTGCGACAAAAAATTCTCGATTAACCTCTATCTTCTTCATAATAGCGGCTGTTGGTGGGTTATTACTTTTGCTCATTCTTCAACTGTTTTCAAATGGACGGACCGGCGATGTTCCTGAGATAGAACAATTTCGCCCTGTGACAGCCAATATTGAGCTCCCAGTGCCGCCATCGGCTCCAGAGCCGATAGTAGTTCCCACTCCTCAGCCTGAAACTCAGTCAAAACCTTCGCGTTTCAATCCATTGGAACTTGAACGATTGCGTCAACTCGCTCTGCTCGAAGAGCAAAAAACGGAACTAGAACGGCAGCGTTTAGTAGCTATCGAATCTGAGAAAAAGCGGCGTCGCCAATCCGAGATGCTTGTTCTGGATTCATCCGCATCAGGTATCGGAGATTTAACAGCAACGCCTGCTCTTAATGATTTGCAAAATGGGCCCAATGGATCTCCATTTGGATTTGGGGACATTCCAGATGAGACGCAAGTTAATCAAGTTTTATCAGATCCAAATGAACGGTTTTTACGTGATGCCAGTGATATCCAAGTTGTAGAAGCCACGGCCTTAAAATTGGAAAATCAAGAAACCTTAGTAACGCAAGGTACATTCATTTCAGGCGTTTTGGAAACAGCCATCAACTCTGATTTACCGGGTTTGCTACGCGCTGTTGTAGACAAAAATATCTATGGCCGCACAGGGCAAGTCATTGTAATTCCAAAAGGGTCACGCTTGATAGGACGTTACAGATCTAACTTATCTAATGGTCAATCTCGCGTGTTTGTCGTATGGTCACGACTAGAACGTCCTGACGGCGTTGTCGCCGACCTAGGCTCTCCCGGTACGGATCAGCTTGGCGTTGCGGGACTTGGCGGAGTTGTTGATACACATTTCGTCGAAAGGTTTGGAGCCGCAACATTTCTATCCATCATTGGTCCTATAACGGCCTTACTGGTAGACGAAGCGATTGGTACCGATAATGATCAAACAACCAATATCATTAATGGGTCTCAACAAAGTTTTTCTGACGCGGCCTCAATTGCTCTAGAAAACTCTATTAGTCGACCTCCAACAATTCATGTAGATCAAGGGTCAGAAATAACAATCTTTGTAAACCGCGACATTAGTTTCCATAACGTTGGAGGTTCGCAACCCTAATGGCTCTTAGGTCGGGTCATTATTTAACGCGATACCTTGAACCTTTGCGTCCTTGGCTTGATGCGCCAGGGATATCAGAGATTTCTGTCAACAGACCTCAAAAAGTTTGGATTGAAGCGGCCGGAAAGCCGCGCGAAGAATTTGATGTACCAGATTTAACATCAGAATTACTTGCGCAGCTTTCACGACAAATCGCAGCATCTGCGGATCAATTAATTAATGAAGAAAGACCGCTACTATCCGCAGCTTTGCCTACGGGCGAACGCGTGCAAGTTGTTGCCCCCCCTGCCGCCCCTAACGGCTATGCCTTATCTATCCGAAAGCAAGTATTGCACAGTATGAATTTGGATGATTACGCAAAGCAAGGCGCGTTTGACATGACGACATTAACACGTGAAATCGCGGTGTCTGATGAAGTTAAGGCATTGCAAGTCGCTCTTAAAAACGGAGATGTACAGAAGTTTTTGACTTTGGCGGTTAGATCGCATCAAAATATGGTTATATCTGGCGGGACATCCACGGGGAAGACGACATTCTTAAATGCTTTATTGCAAGAAATTCCAATGGATGAGCGTATCATTACCATTGAGGATACACGCGAAGTTAACGCCCCTCATGGGAATCTGTTAAACCTGATTGCGGCCAAAGGTGATCAAGGGAAATCCTTGGTCACAATACAAGATCTTTTAGAAGCCACTTTACGATTACGGCCAGATAGAATTATATTGGGCGAGCTACGCGGTAAAGAGGCCTATACCTTCCTAAGGGCAATTAATACAGGCCATCCAGGCTCTATATGTACACTCCATGCAGACAGCCCAGCTGGCGCCATAGAGCAACTCTCTTTAATGGTTTTACAAGCGAATTTAGGATTAAGCCGCGATGAAATTAAAGATTATGTTTCAAGTATGATAGACATAGTCATCCAATTAAAAAGGGAGGGGTCGCGCCGCTACATTAGTGCGATCCAATTTAAACATGCCTAGGTCATATAAAAAAGTTCTAATTTTCACACTCGGCTTTGTTCTGTTTTTATGGATCTGGGGAATGCTTTATTTCCTGACCCTTCGAATTGACCCAATGCAAGCAAGGCCATGGACAATGCCTGTGTCCTTGGCCGTTTTATGGAATGAGCCTAGCCTCTTTAAACGTGCGTCCTATACAGGCGCAGGGTTAGCATTTGTCACAATCATCGGCTTGCTAAAATTCTTCCGCAACAGAGCCCTCACAAATCTCGGGAATGCACAATTTGCAGACGCACATGACGTAAAAAAAGCAGGATTACGCTCAAGTTCCGGCTTAATACTTGGGAAATTTAAAGGGCAATATATGATGGATGACGGGCAAACTCACGTGCTTGTCTCGGCTCCCACAGGATCAGGTAAAGGCGTCGGCATTGTCATTCCTAACCTGCTTAACTGGAACGGGTCTGCGGTTGTTCTGGACATAAAAGGCGAAAATTATGAACTTACATCAGGGTTTCGCCATCAACACGGGCAACAGGTTTTTGTATTCTCTCCATTTTCAGAAACTTCTCACCGATTCAACCCCTTTGATGCTATAAACCCAAACCCCCGACAGCGGTTTAATGATATTCAAAACATCGCGCAGATCATTCTACCTGATAATGATAAAGATCCGACATGGTCACAACAAGGCCGTGCCCTCTTTGTCGCATTTGCACTTTATTTACTCGATAAAGATGGACAAATTTGCTCTGTCGGAAACATTTTAAGATTTTTACAAACCCAAGACGACACCCGAGATATTGTCAAAGGTATAATGGCCGTAGAAGGTGATAAACTTGATCCATCCGCGCAACGTACATTTTCTAATTTCTCGCAACAAGAAAAACGCATGTCCGAATCCGTAAAAGTTGGCCTTGTTGGAGCCTTAAGCCTTTGGAACAGCCCATCTATTGATGCGGCCACCAGCCACACGGATTTTGATATTTCTGCGCTACGAAAAACCAAAATGACAATTTACGTTGTTGTATCCCTTGCAGACATTTCGAGTTTACGCCCATTATTAACATTGTTCTTTGAACAAGTGTTTGCCGTCCAACTTCGCAAGGAACCCGGTAAAGAGGATAAACACAAAGTCTTATTTCTGATGGATGAGTTTGAGAGCCTCGGTACAATGGACGGGATAGTTGATAAACTGCCATTTGTGCGCTCTTTTAATATTCGTATCATGGCTATTATTCAGGGGCTTTCTCAACTTGATCAACGCTATAGTGTTGCGGGCCGTGACAAAATTTTACAAGGCTCTAAACATCAGATATTTTTTGCTTCGAACGATCAACAAACGACGAATTATGTCTCGCAAACATTAGGAAAAACTACCATAGAAACCGTATCAAAATCACGGTCAAAACAAGGCCGTTCTGTTTCGCGGCAAAGCCAAGCGCGGGAATTGATGCTTCCGCAAGAAGTTCGCGAAATGTCACCCGATAAACTCATCTTAATTACAGAGGGCACGCGCCCAATTTTAGGGGATAAAATAAAATATTTCAAAGACGCCGCTATGAAAAAACGTGTTGGTCTAGGGCAAACTGATGTCCCTACCCTTAATTTAGATCCAAAATTCGCGCCAACATTAGAAGACATAGCAGGTCCAGATATAGCTGCGCAAATCCGCTCAGACGGTAAAGCTCCCTCAGGAGGCCTCTTAGGACGAGGTGGGCAAAAACCTGTAAAGAGCCAAAAGACACCAAATGATGATTTCAGCAACTTACTCGGAGACTTAAAAAAGGAAAAATAAAGGTTCCTTCGAACCCAAGAATATTGTCAAATATTCGGGAAGCGTTTAGGAATTTGATGTCTGTTTTTGATTTTATTTATCAGAAAAATTAAAGCTATAAACTTTCATTTTGCGAATTTTATTATCTTCAGCTTCAGGTTCAAGATCAGAGGCTGTTATATTTTTCAGTAAAGCTTGGGACCTCGATATATCTTCTCTTTTAACGAAGGTTTTAGACAATACCTTGACGACATAATTCTGCGTTTCTTCGTAAGGCGGAATGCCATCATATTTATTTACCGCCTGCTCTCCAGCATTGTAAGCGGCAAGGACCAAACTTGTATTTTCATACACATCCATTAAACGTGCCAATTCTGCCGTCCCTGCTTTGATATTTTCCGATGGGTCAAAAGCATTGACTACGTCATAATTCGCCGCGGTCGCTGGCATTAATTGCATCAAGCCCATGGCCCCTTTGGGCGACACCGCTTTCGGGTTATAATTACTTTCGGCTTCAATAACCGCTTCGATCAGCGCAACATCAATTGTGTCATGCTTACCGGCTTCCTGCGCGATAAATGCGGCATAAGGGATAAGTTCAAAATCAAAACTTTGAACCTGATCGTCAATATCTGCCTGTAAAGGACTTTCTGCCTCTATAGCGTCTTGATCGCCATTAGATTCTGCCGGTGTAATCACACGGGCAATAACGGGAGGAGCCGAAATATTTGTTTGATTTGGGTTTAATATATCAGCATCAAGACTTATAATCGGGGGAGGCGTTTTGGAAGCTGTTTCATTTTTTGCGTCTAATTCTTTTTGTAGGTAGTTTTTAACTTCTTTAACCTCAACACGACCAGAACTATCAATACTAATCACTGTTCCATAGGCAGGCAACGCACCGAAGAACGTTGCAGTTAGCATCACTGATAAAGTTGTTATCTGTCTCATATGCCCTCTTACCTAAAATTATGTCCCATTATATTATAAAGGTATACAAGAAACGTGCCGAATTATCATAATAATGGTCGTATTTGTATATGTAGTCCTAAAATTTCAACATATCAGTCATATGCGTAGTCATATTCCTCTTGGGTATACGCATGTGTAACATTTTGATTTTGCGTTCCTTCGCTTTGTAGCTGTTCCTGACCTTGGCCTTGGTCACGGTTATTATCAGCTTGTAGGTTCAGGCTTTTATCTATGTCATGTGTGACCGTCAAAACATCGCTTACACGTTCGCGGGCCGTTTCGCCCGCAATTATATCGCTCGGTAGACGTTCAATACCCGCATCATGCAGGCGGACAAGCATAGCTTCGGCACTGGGGTGATTGGCAGCGCGGGTTTCTGTCCATTGCGCTTGTGGATCTTGCGCATTTAGAGTCTCTCGGTCATTGACAAATTGTTCAACCCCTTGGCTATAAGGGATAAAAGGCGGGGTCGCTCCAGCGTTTTCCAATGTGCGCTCCAATGAACTCGGCTCATCTTTTCCAAATAACGATCCCCATACCCCCATGACCCCATCTTTAATCGCCCCTCCAACAGCCTGCGCATCATCGGCAAACAAGGCAGGGTTATTCCAGCGCGCGTCCGCGTAATCACCAACGGCATCAACCGCCTGTCCTGTTGTTTCAAGAACATCAGATCCAAAGTTTAGCGCCGCATCCCCAATGCGTTCTAAATCATCGCCGATTTTTTCAGGATTATGGAAACGATCTACCGCATAATCTTTGACGGCCATACCAGCAGCGCTAGCCTGCGCCTCTAACCATTGCGTAGCATCATAAACATCTTCTAACAACGAGCCCGGCTCTAGCGCTTCTTTGACCTCATCAGAAATGCCATAAGCTTTTGCCCATTGATCATGCGCGGCTTGGACAACCACCTCTCCGCCAACCAAAGATGGATCAACCGTGGCCTGCGCCGTATGCGCGGTTAGGTTGGCCCGATAAGCCAGCATCGCCTCTTCGGGAACAAGGCCAAATTCTTCGTAATCCCGCAGCTTGCTCTCAAGCCCGTAAACCTCTGCCCCTGCTGCGGCCACACCAAGCGGTCCAAGAATTTTACTGGCCTTTCCGCCAAATTCTGCCGCCCCCTCGCCAAAGGCACCCAAGGCCCATAAACCCATTCACAAGGTACCAACAGGGTACATAATGATAGTGCTACTCGTAGAAGGTACCTTCGTGGTTACGGTATGGTCCCGTGGTTTGGTGGTACCGCATACCTGGTACAAGAAGAAACTACG
>JBDVGI010000311.1:0-3298 GCA_039962885.1 Litorimonas sp.
GTGGAGGCCTATAATATTAGTAAAGGATTTGGCGATAGAGTTTTAATTAAAGACTTGTCCTTCAAACTACCGCGCGGCGGCATTGTTGGTGTTATCGGCCCCAATGGTGCGGGTAAAACAACTTTGTTCAAAATGATTACAGGCGCAGAGCAACCTGACGAAGGCACATTTAAAGTCGGCGAGACTGTCGAGTTAGGGTATGTTGATCAACAACGCGATGCTTTGGATAATAGCTTGAACGTCTGGGAAGCAATTTCTGACAAGCTTGATATCATTCAAATGGGCAAACGCGAAGTGCCGTCTCGGGCTTATGTGGGGGCGTTTAATTTTAAGGGAACTGACCAACAGAAAAATGTCGGACAACTCTCGGGCGGGGAACGCAACCGTGTGAACTTGGCCAAAATGCTAACGCGGCCTGCAAACTTATTATTGCTCGATGAACCAACCAATGATTTAGATAGAGAAACATTGGCGTCGCTAGAAGTGGCCTTAGAAAAGTTCCCAGGATGCGCCGTGGTCATTTCCCATGATCGCTTCTTCCTTGACCGTGTTGCAACGCATATCCTTGCCTATGAAGGAGATAGTCATGTGGAATGGTTTGAGGGTAACTTTGCCGACTATATCGAAGATAAAAAACGCCGCTTGGGGGATGATGCCGATATGCCGAAAAAACTTAAATTCGTGAAATTTGACAGATAATGATATTTCGGTTTTGGCGAGGATGGACACGGCCCGAAGATGCCGATGAATATGCACAATTACTGGCAGGGACGATTATCCCCGACATATTCTCTCGTAACATAAATGGCCTTCTGGGCGTGAAAATGCTTCGCCGCGATGCTGATGAAGTCGCCGGCGAAGTCGAATTTGCGACGATTCTTCAATTTGATAAGCTTGCCTCAGTCAAAAATTTCATGGGAGAGGATTATATCCAAGCCCATATTCCTGCTGCGGCGCAAAAGCTTTTTACGCGCTGGGACAGTACATGCGCGCATTATGAAATGTTTGAGGCGTAAGTTTCTCAAAGACATTTGAGTCAAATTCAGACATAGTTGGCATATGTTGAAATATATCTTTGCCTTATGTTTGGCCATTACGGCCCTAAGTTTGACGGCGTGCAGTGCGCAAGCGCAGCCCGAAAATATCCCGCCAATCTTAGTAGATCAATTTGGATATTTACCTAAATTAGAAAAACGAGCCATTATTCGCTCGCCTGAAATTGGGCGGGATGCGGGACGTAAGTTCTCGCCCTCAAGCAACTACGCCGTCATTGATGTGAAAACAGGCCGCGCTGTTTATCAAGGCGCGCCCATGTCGTGGAAGTCTGGCCGTGTGGATGACGCCTCTGGCGACAAGGTTTGGGTGTTTGATTTTTCAGGCGTGAGCACGCCAGGGCGATATGTTATTCGGGATGTTGACCGCCGCGTTAATAGCTACCCGTTTGAAATTCGTAGCGACATTTATACGCCAGTTCTAAAGGCGGCTTTTAAAACCTTTTATCTGCAACGCGCGGGGTTTGAAAAACGTGCGCCATTCGCGCCAACAGGCTTTTCCGATAAAGCCAGCCACCTTGCCAGAGGGCAAGACACTCAAGCACGGTTATTTCTGCGCAAGAGTGACAATAGCACAACGCGAGATTTGCGCGGAGGGTGGTACGATGCGGGGGATTACAATCAATATACGAGCTGGACTGCGGAATATATTACTAGCCTTTTGAATAGCTATCTTGAAAACCCTAATGTTTGGACGGATGATTTTGGTATCCCCGAATCTGGGAATGGCGTGCCTGATATTTTGGATGAAGTGACATGGGGTTTGGACTGGCTGGAACGCATGCAAAACCCAGATGGGTCTATGTTGTCTATTTTAGGGCGCGATAGTGCATCGCCGCCGTCATCTGCGAAGGGGGCAAGCTATTACGGGCCTGCAAACTCATCGGCGACGGTAGCTTCTGCGGGAGCTTTTGCTTTGGCCGCCAAAGTGTACCAAACGCAAGGTAGCTCACGCAGCGCGTCTTTGAAATATGAACGCCGCGCTAGGCAGGCTTGGGCTTGGGCAAAAAAATACCCACGAGTTGTGTTTAAAAACAATGATGCCGCCTCCAACTCCGAAGGCTTAGGCGCAGGGCAACAAGAGGTAGAGGCGCAAAGATATGCCAAAAAACGCTTAATAGCTGCGAGCTATCTCTTTGCGGCGACTGGGGAGACGGATTTTGCAAATGTTGTAGAACGGGCCTACGGGGCGGTGAACCCGATGAGCGCAGATAGTCCCAACGGGTTTGAAGGCGATATGGCATTTGCGCTGTTATATTTTGCACGGCAAGCTAATGTTAAGGCGCAATTTCGAAACCGTATACTACGAGATTATGGGCAAAATATATTAGGCGCCTATAATGCTTTACCCGCAGT
This sequence comes from Litorimonas sp., assembly GCA_039962885.1. Classification (GTDB taxonomy): domain Bacteria; phylum Pseudomonadota; class Alphaproteobacteria; order Caulobacterales; family Maricaulaceae; genus Litorimonas. The sequence continues at coordinate 2,409 of JBDVGI010000311.1, forward strand.
GGTCAATCAAGAGGATGCTTACGGAGCGTATACGGACGGATATTGGTGGGGCAGTAACGGGGTCAAAGCGCGGCGCGGGTCTGTGTTCACTCAAGCGGCTCTTGCTAATGTAGGCAGGCAGCCCAAAGCGGCTTATTTAAATGCAGCAAGTCATTATTTACACTATTTGCACGGGGTTAACCCGAACGGGAAAGTCTATCTATCAAATATGGAGGGCTTGGGGGCAGAGAACTCTGTGAATACATTCTTCCATGCTTGGTTTAAAGATGGCAGCCGTGATTATGATGATACCCGCAGCTCTCGCTATGGCCCAGCTCCAGGGTTTTTAGTGGGCGGACCAAATGATGGTTATGAGGTTGATAGTTGCTGCGCGCGCGGGACATGCGGTAGCCGCGAGAATAACCAACTGTGCCGCGCACCGATTGCGCAAAGCCTTATCAATCAACCGCCAGCGAAGTCTTATGTTGATTTTAACGAGGGGTGGCCAGTTAATAGTTGGGCTGTCACAGAAAATAGCAATTCCTATCAAGTGGCCTATATTCGGCTATTATCTAAGTTTGCGAGATAGGGCAGTCTTGAATTTCAAGTGAAATATTAAAACGCATAAGAATATAAAGATTTTTTTATATACATATGATTTAAAATGAGTATGGTGTATCTATGGAAGAATTCGCGACAGCTTTAAAAGCGCTTGGTCATACTGACCGTTTGCGTATTTTAGCACTGCTATCATATGGTGAGCTTACGGTAAGTGAGCTTGTGCAAATCCTAAATTTGTCTCAACCACGCGTCACGCAATACATCAAATCATTAGAATCTGCGGGGATATTAGAACGGTTGCGTGAAGGGAGTTGGGTTTTTTCTCGGCTCAAACGTGGGAGTGAAGGTTT
>JBDVGI010000312.1:0-2032 GCA_039962885.1 Litorimonas sp.
GTTGATTTTGACGTAGAGCGTTCCGAATAGCAAAAACGCACAATCCAAATGAGACAGCAAGAAAGCCGCTTGCGGTTATAATTGTGATAGCATTTGTTGGATCTAAGGACATTGTCGTACTCTTAAATCTTGAAGTTAATCATTTTGCGCATAACAAGATTTCCAATACCCATCCAAATAGCAATGCCCCAAAACATATATGTCACGGCAGGATTGTCTTTAACTGCGCCGTAAAAATCAGGGCTTATAGCCTGTATGCCAAAATATAAGGCCAGAGGAGTTAGATTTAATATCATCGCAGACATACGGCCTTCAGCCGATGCTGCTTTGATACGCAGACGCATTTTTTGTCGGTCGCGAATTGTTTTAGCGTTCGATCTTAATAGATTTGCGAGATTGCCCCCCGTACGCTCTTGAAGTCTAATCATTGCTGAGAATAATTCGAAATCATCATGCCCAACACGCTCTGACATGCGTTGTACGGCGGCGCTAATTGATGACCCAAAAGAAACTTCGTCAGTGGCCATGCCAAATTCACTCCCGATAGGGTCAGGCATTTCGCGTGCTACAAGAGCCATAGATACGGGGACAGGATGTCCCGCAGAGAGTGATCTGATAATTACGTCTAACGCTTCAGGAAGCTGGGCGACGGCTTTGTTGCGGCGGCGCTTAACCAAAAATGTCAAAATGAAAATCGGTAAGAGCAAGCCCGCTATGGCGCCGCTTAAAGCCCATAATAACGTCCCTTTTAGGAGAAGTGCCGTGAGGCATAAAGCGCCTGAAAATCCAACAAGTGCGAAATATATGCCATTTTGACCTAAGGGCAATCCTGATTGCAGAACTAATTGGCCAATCCAATGAAATAAGGGTTCAAAATCACCACCTTGATTTAATCCCCGTGAGTTACGCATATTATTTAATATAATCGATTGCGAGTCTTCGGATTTCATACGACGCAATCTGTCATTGGTTAATTTGACGCGCATGGCAGCGTGCCGCCCAGCCCCGATGATAACTTGCAAAGCCAGAAACCCCGCGCAGAAAATCAAGGCATAGATGATATAGATAGGCGTTACATGCATTAACCGACGCGATCTTTTATGGTCATATCTGATTGGCGTCCAACCGATAGAACTTTTGGTTCAAATAATCCGTCGGGTAATGGGATGTTTCTAGTTATAATCTCGTCGAGGCACTGCGGGCGAATACCTGTTGCGCGGAACTCCCCAATGACTTCATGTTTCGGGCCAGTGCCTGTGCGTGTATAATTAAATAATTCTTGCATTTGAATGACGGCGCCTTCCATCCCTGTGACTTCGGCAACAGAGGTGATTTTGCGTTGTCCATCTGATAGGCGTGTGGCCTGCACAATAATTCCGACGGCTGATGCGATTTGTCCCGCAACAGCTTCTGGTGTGATTTTCATATCTCCCATAGCGACCATTTGCTCAAGACGAGTAAGGGCATCGCGAGGGGTGTTGGCATGCAACGTTGCCATAGATCCTTCATGACCCGTATTCATAGCTTGCAGCATATCAAATGCTTCTTCGCCGCGAACTTCGCCTAAAATCACGCGGTCAGGCCGCATACGTAGCGCATTTTTTACAAGGCCGCGCTGTTTGATTTCGCCTTTGCCTTCTATGTTGGGCGGGCGTGTTTCCATGCGAGCTACATGTGGTTGTTGAAGCTGTAATTCCGCGGCATCTTCGATTGTAATGAGCCGTTCTTTTTCAGAAATTGATTGTGATAAAGCATTTAATAAGGTGGTTTTACCAGACCCGGTTCCGCCAGAAATTAAGATGGTCACACGGGCTTTGCAGGCCGCCCATAAAAATTGCGCGACAGGATCAGGAATGGCCCCAAACTCGACGAGTTTATCTAAAGTTAAAGGCTTTTTTGAAAACTTTCGAATAGAGACGAGCGGGCCGTCAACGGCTATGGGGGCTATCGCAACATTAACCCGCGAGCCATCGAGCAAGCGCGCATCACATAAAGGTTGCGATTCATCGACGCGCCGTCCGACTGTGGATAC
>JBDVGI010000313.1:0-1371 GCA_039962885.1 Litorimonas sp.
TCTATCAGCTCTTATTAGAGAAAACGGGTCTTGTCAACGACCCTGCCTTTGAAGCTCAGCGTGATAAGGCGGCATGGGCGTCTTTGTCGGAAAAGCTGACGCGTGTTTTCATTTTGAAGACTCGCGATGAGTGGTGCGACATCATGGAAATGACAGACGTATGCTTTGCACCTGTTCTGTCACTGGCCGAAGCCCCGCACCATCCACATAATGTAGCGCGTGAAACCTTTGTAAATGTTGATGGTGTTGTGCAGCCAGCCCCTTCGCCGCGGTTCTTGGGGACGCCTTCAGTTAAACCTCAAATAGCCCCGCAGTCGGGAGCGGATACAGATAATGTGCTAACGGCCTTAGGTCATGACGCGGCCTCGATAGCAGCGCTACGAAGTTCAGGCACGATTGGATAAATTTATGAAAAACTATCACGACATGTCAGCCGTCATCACGGGCGGTGCCTCTGGACTAGGGTTAGCAACCGCCAAACGTCTTTGCAAAGCGGGCGTAAAAGTTGCTATATTCGATATGAATGCCGAGCAGGGAGAAAATGTCGCTAAAGAAATCGGTGCGGTGTTCTGTCATGTGAATATAACGTCTGATGAGCAGGTCGACGCGGCTTTTAAAAAAGCGCGCACCGCTAATGGCCAAGAACGTATTCTAGTTAATTGTGCTGGCAAAGGCTCTGCGATTAAGACAGTTTCGCGGGACCGTAAAACAGGCGAAATTAAACGTCACCCGATTGATGCCTTTGAGCAATCCATACAGCTTAATTTAATCGCGACATTTCGAATGATTACTGCGTCTGCTGCGGGTATGCTGACCCTTGACCCTCTAGAGGATGGGGAGCGCGGCGTCATCGTTAATACGGCGTCAGTAGCGGCCGTAGAAGGCCAAGTCGGCCAAGTCGCTTACTCAGCGGGTAAAGGTGGCATATGCGGCATGACTTTGACGATTGCGCGTGATTTGGCCAATGAAGGTGTGCGTATAAATACGATATTGCCAGGTATATTCGCAACGCCACCTTTGGAGCGTGTTTCTGATAAAATTAGAGACAGTCTGAACGCGTCTGTACCCTTTCCAAAACGTATGGGTAAGCCAGATGAGTTTGCTGATTTGGCTGAGACACTTATTCGAAATACATATTTTAATGGTCAAACTATCCGTCTTGATGGCGCGATTAAAATGGCACCACGATAGTTTTGCCTGAAATATTAAAGTGCTAAAATAGGAATTATTATGACAGATGTTTCCACATACGCCGTTGAGAACGGTATTGCGATTATTGAGATTGACAATCCACCTGTAAATGCCTTGGGCGTCAAAGTCCGGCAAGCTATAGTTGCGCGCGTGGAAATGGCTGAAGCTGATAGGGATGTG
>JBDVGI010000314.1:0-8783 GCA_039962885.1 Litorimonas sp.
AACATATAAGGCTGACTTTTCTGCGCCGTAATAAAGTCAGATTTCGTATTTTGTTCAAGCCAATTCATAGCCAGCATTGATTGGGCACTCGCTCCGCCCAATGTTTTACCAGGTCCCAGAATAATGATTTTATCTGGCGCAAATTCCTTTAAGCCCGTTTGCACAGCGCGCGTGAAATCATATGTTTGCGTAACTTGATGTCCAAAGGTGTAGTCCCAAAGCGCATCAATATTGACGGCATCTGGCATCCAAACATGCCCTCGACCATCAATCATCGGTATTTGGGGCTGCGCAAAAAGCGAGATAGGTAACGCATGCTTGCCAAGATCAGATTGCATTGCCATTAAATCAGTATGAAATGCGGCGTGATTGCCAAGACGCATAGGGAAACGGTCTTGACGCGGTTCTAACTCACGCTCAGCTTGCTTTAGCGCCTCATCTGTGCCCGCCAGCACCATCAACCCGCCAAGCCGTATGGATAAAAACAATCCATCAATTCGGTCTATGAGCTTTAAAACATTGTCCTTAATACCTGTAATCTCTTGCCAATTTTCATCTACAATAGGGTAGATGATTTGCCCGCCCACTAAATGTTCTTGCATGATTGTGCCCATAGTGTTGACCACATCAAACCCCGCCTGCCCTGTCAAAGCCCCGCCGCAGGCCAATGCTGTGTACCAGCCCATAGAATTACCTGTCACAGCCGCAATGTCGTATTTTTCACGATCTATGGCTAAAAAATCTGAATAGGAACAGGCATAGATAAGACCTGACGCGTTATCGCCGCGTGTGAATTTGGATACGGAAAACCGTTGTGATGAATCCAGTTCAGCAATCGTAACTTGATCTTTGGCAGCCCTGATAGCATCAAAACTCTGTAGGAGTTGAGGTTTGTCTCCGTGATAACGTGCATAATAACCAAGCTCGGCTGCGTTATAAACCCCTCGACCCGGGCATATCACGAGTACACTTTGTTTAGCTTTCATGATGCAACCTCTTTTAATGCTGCCTCGATGATAGTGTCTCGGCTTGGCATCGTCGCGCCATATGAAGGGCCAGTCGCAATGAAGCTGTCTTTTGCAGCAAGACGGGAGGCTTTGAAACCTTCCTCTGTCAGTAGCGCCATAAGGGCTTCACTATGAGAGGCTTGCTCACGGCACTCATCAACTATTAGGATGTTATTTTTATTTTTCAGAATTTTAAGTAAAGATTCTTGAGGTAAAGGCGAAAGCCATCTGAGATCAATAACAGTTGATTTGATATCATGGCTATCGGCTAATATTTTTTGCGCTTGCCGAGAGAGATAGACGCCGTTGCCATAAGTGATAATCGCTAAATCGGATCCATTACCATGTGTTCCTACTTCACCAAACGCAATGGATTTATCCTCATCTGGCATAGGGTAATCGTATAAATTCCCATTGTCTCCTTCGTTGTGTAAGTCGCGTTGCATATAAAGCGCGATAGGCTCCAAAAACACCACAAGGCGTTGCTCTTCGCGGGCAAGGCGTACACATTCGCGTAGCATAAGCACTGCGTCTTCACCGTTTGATGGACAGGCTAGAATTAAGCCGGGAATATCGCGAAGTGCTGCCAGTGAATTTTCATTATGGAAGTGCCCACCAAAGCCTCGTTGATAGCCAAGCCCTGCAATACGGACAACCATTGGGTTCGTATATTGCCCATTAGAGAAGAATGGCAGAGTGGCCGCTTCACCGCGAAGTTGATCTATGGCATTGTGCAAATAGGCTAGAAATTGAATTTCAGGCATTGGAATAAATCCATTATGGGCCATGCCTGTGGACAGCCCTAATATAGATTGTTCATCAAGCAACGTGTCTATAACGCGGTGTCTTCCAAACCGAGGCTGCAGGCGTTGCGTAACCCCGTAAACACCCCCTTTTTTACCGATATCTTCGCCCGCCATAACAATTTCATCATGAGAGAGCATCAAATCTGTCAGGGCGAAATTTATCAACTTCGCCATATGTTGTGGTTGAGACATCGCCCGCATATCGCTCGCACCAAAAACAACTTTACGGGCGGTTTTACTTTTCTGTTTGATAGGCTTATTGCCACGCCGTGCGGGAATAATTGAGGCCATCACATCATCTGCAGTTTTAAGGCGGGGGCGTTTAATAACTTGCTCCGCGACGCGCTCAACACGGCTGGCCGTTCTCTCATACATATTTAAGACTGCCTCTTGAGGTAAAACATCACTGGCAATCAAATGCGCCGCCGTATGTAAGAGAGGGTCGCGGGATTCTGTGTTCGTAATTTCGTCCTTAGACAGATAAGCCGTCTGAACGTCTGGCCCTGCATGGCCATATAACCTGACACATTTCATATGTAAAAACGCAGGTCGGCGGTGCGTTCGAATGTAATGCGATGCTGCTCTGGCTGCACGGTAAGTATCCAATACATCCAAGCCATTACATGTGAAATATTTTATCGCAGGACGATTGCTTATGGATTGCTCCACCCAACCGCTAGGGGTTTTGGTGGAAATTCCTATGCCATTATCTTCGCAAATAAATAAAATTGGCAATTGCGAGCCTTGATAGGCTGCCCAGCTTGCCGTGTTAAGCGCGCCCTGTGTCGTCGAATGATTTAGGGAGGCATCTCCAAAGCTACAGGCGATAATTGCGTCACATGGGAGCTGTTGATGTTCAGGCTTTACTTGCTTGGCAATGGCCAAACTAAATGCAGCTCCAACGGCTTTGGGTAAATGTGAGGCAATCGTAGATGTTTGCGGCGGGATAAATAAAGATTTGGAACCAAGAACTTTATGTCTCCCTCCAGAAATTGGATCCTCCACGGCAGTTGAAAAACTCAGCAGCATATCCCACAGCGGTGTTTGTTCCCCAGATATTTGCGAGACTTGCCGCGCGCGGCTCAATTGAAATGCGGCATCACGGTAATGCAAAAAAGCCATATCCGTTGGCCGTAAAGCCCGGGCTATCGCGGCGGTGTTTTCATGCCCCGATGACCCGATAGTATAAAACGCCTGCCCGCGTTTTTGTAATTTCCGCGCGGTTCGGTCAAGATGACGGCTTAAGAGTTGCACATGATAAAGATCGGTTAAATCATGTTTTGTAAGGCCAGAGTCATCTAAACTTAAGGTCTCAAGAGCAGGAAAGTCCCCTGCTTTGACACGCGTTAGAAAATTCTCATGAACGACCTGCGCTCTATCATTTTGCATGGTTGATACTAACTTTTAAAAGAAGGCTTGGAGCCCCGTTTGCGCGCGTCCTAAGATTAAAGCATGAACATCATGTGTGCCTTCATAGGTGTTGACCGTTTCAAGGTTCATCATATGCCGAATAACTTGATAATCTTGAGAAATACCATTTCCGCCATGCATGTCCCGAGATTGCCTTGCAATATCAAGGGCTTTGCCGCAATTGTTACGTTTAATCATAGAGATCATTTCTGGCGCAGCTTTAGCCTCATCCATAAGGCGCCCTACACGCAAGGCTCCCTGTAAGCCAAAAGTTATATCGCTTTGCATATCTGCGAGCTTTTTCTGGTATAATTGTGTTTGCGCAAGGGGGCGGTTAAATTGGTGACGATCAAGACCATATTGCCGCGCAGCTTGCCAGCAAAATTCCGCCGCGCCCATAGAACCCCAACCAATCCCGTAACGTGCGCGGTTTAAGCAGCCAAACGGCCCTTTAAGCCCTTGTACATTTGGCAATAACGCATCTTCGCCGACCTCTACCCCGTCCATGACGATCTCGCCAGTGACTGATGCACGCAAACTGAATTTTCCATCTATTTTGGGCGCAGTTAAGCCTGCCATACCTTTATCTAATATAAACCCACGAATTTTCCCGTCATGGGCATCGGACTTCGCCCAAACGACAAACACATCTGCAATGGGTGCATTTGAAATCCACATTTTAGAGCCCGTGAGCGTGTATCCTGTTTTTGTCTTTACAGCCCGGGTTTTCATTCCTGCAGGATCGGAACCTGCATCAGGTTCGGTTAAGCCAAAGCAACCAATCAAATCACCCGCAGATAAGCCAGGTAGATATTTCTGGCGCTGGGCTTCAGAGCCATAAGCGTAAATTGGATACATAACTAAGGACGATTGCACAGACATCATAGAACGGTAGCCCGAATCCACGCGTTCAATTTCACGTGCTACGAGTCCGTAAGCCACATAACCTGCGCCAACACCGCCATATTCTTCTGGAGTTGTTACTCCTAAAAGCCCGTAATCTCCCATTTTTTTAAATATAGAAGCATCGACAACTTCGTCTGCGAAAGCTTCGATGACTTTTGGCGCGAGATGTTCATCGGCAAATGCGCGCGCGCTGTCTTTGATAAGGCGCTCGTCTTCTGTGAGCTGTTCATTCAACAAAAAGGGGTCTTCCCACGCAAAGTTCGAAAGCTCTGGCCTGTCTTTTTCAGAAAGAAACGGCTTTGTTGCGGTATTTTGCAGCATTGTAATGTACCTCACACAATGAATGATTGATTTAATATCTTTAACCAATTCCTCGTTATAATTCTATACGTAAATACGGCAGATTATTCTTGCTTTCATAGAGTGTTTTTTGGGATTTACGGGAGGATTTCACCTCTTACTATATTAACGAAATAGAACAAAACTATAGTGGCATATAACCAATTCATCATTAAAACAGTTTATAGACTGATTATAAAATTGTGATTCAGAATTCGATTTGAGACAATATTAAACGAGATAACATGCTTGAAACACCATCTGGTAAAAATGCGAGTACAGAAAATTTCCCTGTTGGCTCTTTTTTATTGCCCAAACCTTTACGTCCTCATGTGGGCAGGTTTTATAATTTCGCGCGTGCGATAGATGACATTGCGGATAATCCTAATTTGTCATCAGAGGTTAAACTTACACGCCTGAAAGCATTTGAAGAGGCTGTCACTTTAGGGAGTTCAGAGCCAGAGTTAAGCACAGCAAATTTGCTAAAAACATCCCTAGAGGACACAGGCGTTACCGCGCAACATTGCCGCGATTTGATTTCCGCCTTTAATCAAGACTCTGTGCAATCACGGTACGAAACTTGGGAAGATTTAATAGATTACTGCCAACGCTCTGCCGCGCCAGTCGGACGTTATTTGTTGGATTTGCATGGTGAAGACATATCGCTCTACCCTGCCTCTGACGCGTTATGTCATGCGCTACAAATCATAAATCACTTGCAAGATGCCGCAGATGATTATCACGAAATGAACCGGGTTTATATACCAACAATTTGGCTGTCTGAGCACAATATTGATGAAAGTGCTCTTGATGCGAAACAAAGCTCGCCTGCCCTGCGCGAGGTTTTTAATAAAATGCTCAAAGGTACTGAAGCTTTACTGGTCACCTCAAAAACTCTCGCCCCCGCAATGCAAAGTAAACACCTCGCAGCAGAAACGCGGGTCATTCAAAAAATCGCTGAAACGCTAGCGCAGCGCCTTTATAAGAAAGACCCAATAGCCACGCGGGTCAAGCTCTCTAAACCTGCTATGGCCATAACATCCATCAAAGGGTTGCTAGGATTCTAACGCAGGACGTGTAAGCATTGATTCAAAAACACACACTAACGATATTGAAATGTTTGGCGATCACACCGCGTAGGTCTGGCGCGCTATGACGTCACATATGGTTACATTAAATTGCATGGCCTCACGAAAATCTACGGAAATCATAATTTTCAGGTCAATAATTGTCTTCATAAAATAGTAGTTAGCCCAAAGCGCTATACATAAGTGTGAAAGTTTGTTTCAGGCGTGAGCCCTTAGTGGCATTGTGTAAAACATGCGCCCAGTATTTCGACGAATTAAGCAGTTTCATCCAAAATATGAGCTATTTATAACGCTATTCTGATGAAGCCAATCCCTTTCAAATCAATAGAAGGCTTAACCCATAAAGTTAGAAGATTTATAAGCCATGGCTAAGATTACCGCCTTTATGCAGTCAAATTTTCTATATTTTGGTACATTTGAGGCATTATTATGTATATTTCTCATGTATTATCTTTCTATAAACACACTTGCAAGCGCGCCATAAAACAGGATGTTGCGCCTAGTATTTCGGACGGAGTTTTTTAGATAAAATGCCTGTAATTTTGACGGAAAAGATATTCATACCCCATCATGCACTTATTTTTTCATTGGAGACATGTTCAATCGACCTCATAAATTGATATTTGCCTTGACGAATTTTCAAAAGGAGCCATTGAAGATAGCATATCTTGTTTATGGCAACCCATAGCTCACGGAAAGATATATGAGACTGATATTTTATGCACAAAACTCCATTCATACTAAAAGTTTCCGTTGCTGTATCGGCTTGAAAACTCTAGCATAGTAGCAATATAAATGCGATTATCACTTAGACTATCACTCAGCTTATAAATAAGATTTAGCTTATAATATGACATCAAAAACGCCTTTACTTGATACTGTTCATACACCTGATGATTTGAAAAAAATCTCAAAAAGCGACCTCCCCGCTTTGGCAAATGAACTACGGGTTGAAATGATAGATGCTGTTTCGGGGATTGGCGGACATTTTGGCGCAGGGTTAGGCGTTATAGAGCTTACAACCGCTCTGCATTATGTGTTTAATACCCCTGAAGATAAAATCGTTTGGGATGTCAGTCACCAAACCTATCCACATAAAATCCTAACAGGCCGCCGCGACCGCATCCGCTCTATTCGCCAAAAAGACGGGCTTTATGGATTCACGAAACGCTATGAATCAGAATATGATCCATTTGGCGCAGGACATAGCTCGACTTCATTATCAGCAGGTTTTGGCATGTCGATTGGTCGAGATTTCGCGGGCAAAAGCAACAAAGTCATTAGCGTTGTTGGCGACGGAGCTGCGACAGGCGGGATGATTTATGAAGCTCTTTTGAATGCAGGAGCATCAGCCAGCCAATTTCTCGTTATTTTAAATGACAATGGCATGTCGATAGCGCCCGCCGAAGGCGCCCTAACAAATTACCTCAACTCTGTTGTTCAATGCCGCGGCTTGATGACAGATACCCAAATCGCAGAGCATATCGAAACTCTCGTAAACTCTGGCGCAACCAGTCATACAGAACTCGCACAATGCCAGACGTTTTTTGAACAATTAGGTTTCCATTATATAGGACCTGTTGATGGACATAATCTTGATCACCTTGTCCCCGTTCTTGAAACGATTAGAGACAAGACAAACGGCCCAGTCTTTCTGCACATCATTACGGAGAAAGGCAAAGGCCATCCATTTGAAACTCCGCACAAAGAAAATTATCATGCCGTTGGTAAATTTTGTCCTGAAACTGGTGTTATGGCCCCCAAAGCTGCGAGTGTATTACCAACCTATACAAAGGTTTACGCGGATAGCCTGATAGAGCATGCCAAAAACGATGATAAAATCGTCACGATCACAGCTGCCATGCCATCCGGCACAGGGCTTGATATATTTGGCACGGCGTTCCCTGAGCGTACATTTGATGTTGGTATTGCCGAGCAACACGCTGTGACATTTGCCGCAGGGCTAGCCTGCGAAGGCATGAAACCCTTTTGCACGATCTATTCAACATTTCTGCAACGCGGCTATGACCAAGTCATACATGATGTGGCCTTGCAAAATTTACCAGTCCGCTTTGCCATGGATAGAGCTGGCCTTGTTGGAAATGATGGGGCAACACATGCAGGCAGTTTTGATCTAGCCTATTTATCTTGCTTACCTAACATGATGATTATGGCCGCCGGAGATGAAGCTGAGCTTATGCATATGGTTGCCACGGCGGCGGCATATGATGACGGGCCAAGCGCGCTAAGATACCCGCGCGGGACGGGCCTAGGCGTCGACCTGCCGAAAGCAGGTCAAGTTTTAGAAATTGGCAAAGGCCGCGTGCTAAAAGACGGTACAAACATTGCGATATTATCTCTTGGCGGACGTCTTGGCGAAGCTTTAAAGGCTGCGGAAACTCTAGAAATGCGCGGACTGTCTACCACAGTTGCAGATGCACGGTTTGCTAAACCTCTAGATATAGATTTAATTGAACGTCTCGCGCGTGAGCATGAAGTTTTAATCACCATAGAAGAAGGCTCATCTGGCGGATTCGGAGCACATGTTTTAACGCACTTAGCTCGCAAAGGCGCGCTTGATAAAGGCTTGAAAATACGTCCGATGACAATTCCTGATAAATTTATTTCGCATGGGTCTCCAACGGATCAATATGTAGAAGCAGGTCTTATGGCCAATGATATTGTCAATACAGCCTTGGAGGCACTCGGAAAATCTGATAGCGGTGCAATTTACGCGGCTCAATAAGAGCAAACGAAACAGCGGAATAATTAATACAAGGCAAATATGTCACACGGGGCATTAACGGATATGGCTTGGGCACATGAAGATGTGCAAGAAATAGTAGAGCGCTCTGGCACCTCTTTCTTTTGGGCTATGCGCCTATTACCGCAAGACCGCCGACAAGCAATATTTGCTGTCTACGCTTTTTGCCGCGAAGTTGATGACATCGCAGATGGAGATATGGAGCGCGGCCACAAGCATACAGCCCTCGATATATGGCGCGGCCAAATAGACGATCTCTTTAATGCAGATATAGAGTTTGATAAAACTATGCCAAATGCAGCTATTCTTACCATTCTTAAAGAGGCAATATCGCTTTATGGGCTTTCAAAAGCCGACTTTATTGCAATCATAGACGGTATGCAGATGGATATTGACGGCCCAATCATTGCCCCGTCAATGCAGGAATTAGAACTATATTGTGACCGTGTAGCTTCTGCCGTTG
>JBDVGI010000315.1:0-1353 GCA_039962885.1 Litorimonas sp.
TCACCTCAATCTTCCTGCAATAGCGGTCCAGAATGAGAAAATCGCGATAGGGCATAGTCCAGACAAGCAAACGCTTCGCTTTTATCGCCGTAAAGCTGGAGATCTATTGCATGATATTCGCGAAGGTCGCAATGAACTGGACCGCCTCAAACAGGAGCTCGGTTCGCAGCGTTTTTCAGCGCAGTATCAGCAAGACCCACTTCCATTAGACGGCAACCTAATACGGCCACACTGGATACCCCGATATACACCTGAGGAACTCTCGCGCATTAGCGCAGGTGCTAACGGACAGATTGTTCAAAGCTGGGATATCGCAACCACCACCACTGCTAACTCCGATTGGTCCGTTTGTACTACATGGCTTAAAGTGCGCAAAGACTATTATCTCCTTCATGTCTTGCGAATAAAGAAAGAATTCCCGGCGTTAAAGAAGCTCATAAACACGCATTGCCTGAAATGGAATGCTAAATCCGTACTTATTGAAAAAGACGGCATAGGGTTATCTCTATATCAAGCGTTAATGGATGACCGGACGACTGGAGTGCCTTACCCCATTGGGATTAAAGTCAAAGGCGATAAATTTGTACGCATGGAAGCCCAAAGCGCGACAATTGAAGCGGGGCACATGCATATACCCGAAGATGCACCGTGGATGGCGGATTACCTAAAAGAGTTGCTGGGCTTCCCACATGCCAAACATGATGATCAAGTTGATAGCACGTCTCAATTTCTAAATTGGGCGGCAACGTCAAAGCGGGCCTCCATAATTTCTGGAGCTATTATTATCAACGCCGACGACGATTATGGTTGCGGGGTAGATCCAGGATATCCCTCAACACTGGATTTCAATAACGGGTTCTGAGGACTGCCCAAGGGACTTAGTGAACTTTAACGTGCGGCTTAAAACTCTCAAAATTAGTAATTTTCGCAACATACAGTTTGGAGTTGTTCGTGACGTCTTCCGGGATATCGCTGGCCCTATCGAGCCCTGTGGCCTGCCCTTCAGAGATAATCAAGGCGAGTTTATTAGGACGCTAATCATATTAGCAAGTTTTCTAACTTGATAAATCAGTCCAACCGATAATAGCGAGTCCGTTTGACTTAGAAACTGTAGTATTGAAGTCAATTACTCAACACGTATGTAAAAAATACTTTACATTATCCTTTTTTATCCCTATGTAAAAAATAGTTTACATCTTATGGGAGACGAGGCGTGATTAAAATTGAGGATATGAGCGAGACCCAGCGGCAAGCGTGGGTAACGCTTTTGGCGGATGGAGCTGTCTTTGCTTATTTTTGGTCTAAGACGACAATCGGACTGTCACCGAAACTTATTCATACGAATATGGATGA
>JBDVGI010000316.1:0-6267 GCA_039962885.1 Litorimonas sp.
CATCTTGCGATGAAAATCCTGCAGAAAAAGATAATTCACCTGTCGGCTGCTCAGTAACTTTTACTTCCACAATCGCCTTATCTGGCGCGCTCCCTAGCGATTCTGTGATTTCAACATCTTCAAAGAACCGTAAAGACCGAACGCGGTTGCGTGAAGCATTGAGTAAAATCCGATTAAAGGCATCCCCCTCCACTAACTCTAATTGGCGGCGAATAACATAATCAAGCGTTGTGACGTTACCGACGATGTCAATACGTTCAACATAGGTTCGCGGTCCTTCGACAATATTGAAGACAAGATCGACTGTCTTATCAGCGCGGTTATTACGAGGTCGTGGTTGAATATCTACAAAGGCATAACCTGCCGTCCCTGTAAAAAAGTTCAAATTATCAATAGCAGCCTCAACAAGACTAGCATTGTAAATGTCTCCAGACTTAATTGGCAGCGACGCTTCAAGAAGGTCTGTGCTTAGACCGTCTAAATCGGCTTCGACGCTAACATCGCCCCAACGGTATTCCGAGCCTTCATCCATCGTGAAAGTTATATAAAAATCTTCTTGATCTGGTGTAAGTTCCGCCACAGCAGAGACAATTCGAAAATCGGCAAAACCGCGATCTGTATAAAAGGTTCGTATTTGCTCACGGTCAAAATCGAGACGTCCAGGGTCATAATTGTCATTCGAGTTGAAAAACTTATACCATGCTGATTCAGATGTAACGATTTCTTTGCGCAAACTTCTATCTGAAAACTCAGCGTTTCCGATAAAGTTAATTCTGCGAACGCCCGTTACAGGACCTTCTGTAACCTCAAAAATTAAGTCCACTCGGTTTTGGGGTTGTTGTACGACTTTTGGTTCGACTGTCGCGGCGAAGCGTCCTGATTGGCGATAAAGTTCAATAATACGCGTGACGTCTTCTTCCACGCCTGCGCGCGTAAAGACTGACCGCGGTTCTGCATCAATCTCGTCCGTAATTTTGTCAGATTTTAGGTTTTTATTTCCCTCTAAAATCACGCGATTGACGATTGGGTTCTCAATGACTTCAATCAACACATTCCCGTCACGAGGGTCGATTGCCACATCAGCAAACAAACCTGTTTGGAACAATGTCTTAATCGAGCTGTCAATTCTCACTTCGCTGTAAGGATCACCTGGTGAAAATAAGAGATAAGATGCAATCGTATTGGGTTCAATCCGTTGATTACCTGCAACTTGAATCGACCTGATAACAGTTGGCGGTCCTTGCGGCGCTGCGGCTGCCGGAGCGGCAGGCGCATCTTGCGCACCCGCATTCATAGGTAAGCCAGTCATAACAGCAAATATCGTCACAAAAGCTACGGCGAGCCAAACCCGCAATCGCAATGTTATGAATGTTAAATCAAGTCTCATAAGACGTCCATTTAGGAGAAAAAGCTATTTACATAGCCGATATCATTAATTGTCAACATAACGAAAAGCGCTAGCAATACTGCAAACCCCATTCGAAACCCCAACTCCTGTTTTTTCTGACTGAGCGGACGACCCGCTATCGCTTCATAGCCGTAGTAGAGCAAATGTCCACCGTCCAACACTGGAATTGGCATTAAATTTGCGACACCTAATGCGATCGAAATAGAAGCCGCGAGTGAAAAAAGACGAATAAAAAGAGCTTTTACTCGATCTGAGACAGGCCGATCATTATTAACCGCATCTATTGCCGACATTCCTGTTATGGTCGCGATGCGAATAACACTTCCCAGTTGTTTCGTATCTTCCTTACCTGTAAAAATACGTTTCAATAATGTGCCAGTCCCCGCAAGGGTAGCCCCGACCTCATCCCTCCCGAAGGCAAGGGCTTGCGCAGGGTTATAACGTTTGTAAATAAAGGGCCGAGAAGTATCCGTTCCAAGGCCGACACGCCCAACATGTGTTATGCCGCCGACAAAATCGCGTTGCTCTATCTTTTCTGGCCGAACCGTGAGGGTAACTTCTTGGCCATCTCGTAGAACAACCGTTTCAATATCTGAACCCGCTCGTAATTGCACATGACGTAGTATATCCAGAAAATACGGCGTGGACTTCCCGTCCATGCTAAGGACTTTATCCCCAACTTCAAACCCTGCGGCAGCAGCGGGGGCATTTGGCGTAACGGCACCGACAAATGTGTCTATATGCCGAGACCCAATCGCCATACTAAGTGCAGCGAAAATCAAGACCGCTAAAATAAAATTCGCAACAGGGCCTGCCAGAACGATTAAAACGCGTTGCCAGATCGGTTTAAAATGAAAAATGGTGGATATATCATGACCATCTTTGATCATGTTCGCTTTTATAGCTTCAAGCTGCGTTGTATCAGGGTTGCTCGCCGCGCCAGCATCTCCTGCGAATTTAACGTACCCGCCCAAAGGTATGCGCGAAATTGACCATTTCACACCTGCTTTACTCGTCCATGCAACAATAGGTTTGCCAAATCCGATGGAAAATTTTTCTACCGTGACTTTGAAAAACCGCGCAACGGAATAATGCCCTAACTCATGAAAAAAAACGAGAAAAGACAAAACAAGCACAAAGCTTGAAACAAAAAGCACTGTATTAAACAGGCCAATTAACATAAGCCATGAATCCTTAAAATTTAATAGACAGCTTGTGCCCGTTTTTACCCGTGCTTACAAGTTTACAATCATGTCATATTCAGTTTTATACCAAGATTTCATCTGCAGTCGCGCGTGAGGCGAAGTCAACGGCTATTACAGCCTCGACTGTATCTGGAGCCTTTAAAAAGTCAGCATGCCCTGCATGCTTATTCAAAGTTTTTTCAACGATTCTAGCAATATCTAAAAAAGTAATTTTACCGTCCAAGAATGCCGCCACAGCAATTTCATTGGCTGCATTTAAAATGGTAGGCGCTTGCCCGCCTGTTTCTAGCGCTTCGCGTGCCAAGCGCAAAGCTGGGAACTTTATCGTGTCGGGTTCAAAAAATGTTAATGCGGAAATTTGAGTAAAATCAAGGCGTTGAACGGGAGCACTGATCCTGTTTGGCCATCCCATTGCATAAGCAATTGGGGTTCGCATATCAGGAGAGCCCAGTTGTGCCAAAACCGACCCATCAATATATTCCACCATAGAATGAATGATAGATTGCGGGTGAACAATCACATCAATTTCGGCTGATGGTCTGTTAAATAGATAACTCGCCTCTATGAGCTCAAGTCCCTTATTCATCAATGTGGCACTATCAATACTGATTTTTGCCCCCATGCTCCACACAGGGTGATTTAGCGCGTTCTCTCGCGTTACATTTTCGAGTTGCTCAAAACTATGTTCCCGAAACGGGCCACCGCTAGCTGTAAGAATGAGACGCTTTATACCCGCAGGTTGATCTGATTCTAAGACTTGAAAAATAGCGTTATGTTCTGAATCTACTGGTAGCAATGTTGCGTTGTTTTGCTTGACGGCTGCCATGAATGTCTCGCCCGCACAGACAAGGCATTCTTTGTTAGCCAATCCAACATGATTACCTTGCTTAACGGCTGCTAGAGTTGGTTCTAATCCTGCCGCGCCAATGATCGCGGCCATTGTAAAGTCAGCGGGGCGCGTTGCGGCTTCGATGAGAGATTGCGGCCCCGCCCCCATTTCAATTCCCGTCCCGTCTAATAGCGTTCGCAACTCCCCTGCTTTATCAGGATTAGCAAGAGCGACGAACTCGGCACCGAATTTCTTAGCCTGTGCTGCAAGCTTTTCTGCATTATTATTCGCCGTAAGCGCGATGACTTTATAGGTGCCTTGCGGCGCGCGCGATATAATATCAAGCGTACTATCGCCAATAGATCCAGTGGATCCTAAAATCGTAACTGTTTTTGTCATAAGTGCTTTAAATTGGCCAAATATTTGGGAGGAGATAAAGTAAAATTGCCGCGCCTACAACTGCCATCATTAAGCTATCCAAACGGTCTAACAATCCGCCATGCCCAGGTAACAAGCCGCCGCTATCTTTTACATTTAATTTTCGTTTAAGCGCGCTTTCAAGAAGATCTCCCAAAACCGACAGTATCACAATCGGAGCCGCAAGCATAATTCCGTAAACTGGCGATAGCCCAATTATGGCCGCCACTAGCGCCCCGACAATAAGCGCAAAGACAAATCCTGATATCACCCCTGACCATGTCTTATTAGGTGACAATGTAGGAGCAAGTTTCTTACCTTTAAAATAAGATCCGCCAAAATACGCACCGACATCTGCGGCAATAACACAGAGTATGACGAAGATAAGTAGCGAAAACCCTCGCGTCGCAAAGCCAGCTTGCATCCCGCGTAGCGCTATCATGACTAGCGCCGGAACTAAAATATATAAAATTCCTAAAGCTGACCACAATACACCGCCGCGGCGCATACGGCCTAGCCCTGCGCAAATCGCCGTTACAATCACAGCAAGAGCAGCAAATCCATGTTGGTCTTGTGTCGTATAAATAACCCCAACAACAAGGCCCAATATTGGAATTATATAAGTGATTAAATTTGGTTTCGGGTCAGACATCCTCACCCATTCATACATCATTCGCCCGCCAAATAAGGCCACAAGCACAGCCCACGCCCATCCTCCAATGTACAATGGAATCACGCAAATCATAGCCAAGGAAAAGCCAGTCACAGCCCGAACCCCTAGGTTCTTCCACGTCTTTTTAGGGGGCGGCACAGTCAACGGGTTATCGGATGAAGCATTTGACACTATAAATCCTAAGCGACTTCTGAAGAGGCGTTAGCAGGTACGGCGATATTTCCAAACCGCCGTTCACGCATTTGATATTCAGCAATCGCTTGGCTTAGATCTTCATGCGTAAAATCTGGCCACAAGACGTCTGTGAATACGAACTCAGCATAAGCGGCTTGCCATAATAGGAAATTACTAATGCGGCGCTCCCCGCTTGTTCGGATAACTAAATCAGGGTCAGGCAATCCATATGTGTCTAAATATCTCTCAAGCGCCGCCTCGGTTATATCATCAGCTTTAATGCCATCCTGTATAGCACGGGAAACGGCTCTGACGATTTCATCCCGTCCGCCATAATTAAAAGCGATGTTGAGCGAAAATTTATCATTATTTTGTGTCGTGAGCTCAACACGGTCAATTAACTCAAGCAATTCATCAGACAAGCCTGCGCGCGAGCCTAAGATACGGACACGCACATTATTTTCATCAAGCTTAGCTAAGTCTGTTTCCACATATTGCTTTAACAAATTAAGCAAGGCCGTAATTTCTGATTTTGGCCGTGTCCAATTTTCTGTTGAAAAGCTATAAAGCGTCAAGCATTTCACGCCTAGCTTTGATGCATCTTCAACAACACGGCGTACCGTTTCCACACCCTTGCGATGACCAAAGACTCGAGGGCGTTGGCGCGCTTTTGCCCAGCGGCCATTCCCATCCATGATGATGGCAATATGCGCAGGAAAGTTACGCAGATATGTCGGCGTATTACTCATCTAAACTTGCATAATCTCCGCAGTTTTTGCAGTTAAAGCCTTTTCAATATCTGCAATCACAGCATCCGTGGCTTTTTGTACATCTAGGCCATGTGCTTTTTGTTCGTCTTCACTCATGTCACCGCTTTTTTCAGCCTTTTTGAGGCTGTCCATTGCATCACGGCGTACATTACGTACGGCAACTTTCGCATTTTCACAAAACCCGCTTGCAACTTTTGCAAGGTCTTTACGGCGCTCTTCCGTTAAAGGCGGCATTGGAATGCGAATACTTAGTCCGTCAACAATAGGGTTGATACCAAGGTTTGATTGACGCAAAGCTTTTTCAACGGCTCCAATTTGGGTTTTATCCCAAATATTGACCATCAACATACGGGCTTCTGGGACAGTCACAGACCCTACTTGATTAAGCGGGACTTCAGACCCGTAAGCTGATACTGTAATTTTATCCAGCAAAGACGCATTTGCGCGGCCGGTCCGCAGCCCGCCAAATTCTGTTCGCAAAGACGCAAGCGCGCCGTCCATCCGTTTACGGTAATCCGTGAGGTTAAAATTTGCGGCCATTTGGCCCTCCTGTTTCCATCTCTTTACGCCTTACGTTAAAAGCGTCGCTTAGCTCTACATCTCATCTACTTTAAGGGCGGCAAAATTAAGACTGAATTATGGTACATACGCCTCGCCCTGCCATCACCTTGTCAAATCCGCCTTTATCATGCAACGAAAAGACGATAATAGGAATGTTATTTTCTCGCATTAATGTAATCGCAGCAGCGTCCATCACTTTCAAGTCATCGGTGAGGACTTTATGATAATTC
>JBDVGI010000317.1:0-6300 GCA_039962885.1 Litorimonas sp.
GATCTTGATTTAAAATATGAAGACCAAAGTCTTGCGGCTTACACGGCGGATCTAGCGCCTCCGCCGATACCTGTCGTTTTTCCTATGGACAGAAACGCAGCGATTGAAAATTATGAAAATCTTCTATCACCTGACGCGTACAAAGCTAGGTTAGCCTCAGGCGACACGGAGAACCTTGTCCCGCAATACACAATTGCTGACGACATTCCTGACGTTCAATATTTGCAGATTGCTAAACGCGAGATGATGGCCGGCGGCGTGGTTAAATTTGAACTTAAGAACAGAGATGGCAGTGATGTAACACCCTTTACTGCGGGCGGTCATATCGACCTTATTATTGATGCGCCCTATACACGCCAATATAGCCTCGCGGGTGACCCCGCTGATACCCAAAAGTACGTCTTAGGTATTTTAGAAGAGCCTGAAGGTCGCGGGGGATCGAAACGCGCGCATGAACGCCTTCATGAAGGCATGATCGTTCCTGTAACAGGCCCGCGAAATCACTTTCCTCTGGAAGAAAAGGCGACGAAGACATTATTGTTTGGCGGCGGAATTGGGATAACGCCTATGATCGCGATGGCCCATAGACTCCATGCGATAAATGCAAAATTCGACTTACATTACTGCTTCCGCTCGCGCAAAACAGCTGGGTTCATAGAGGACTTATTGAACCAACCTTGGAGCAAAAATGTAAAACTTCATATCTCAGATGAAGGCACGCGTGCTAATTTAGAGGCTCTAATAGGCAAACCAAAAACAGGGAAAATATTATATACTTGCGGGCCTGTAAATTTCATGGAAGCTGTTTTGTCTACAGGCGAAAAACTGGGGTGGGATGACGACAATCTCCGAAAGGAATATTTTACCGTTCCTGATCTCCCTGAATATGAAAACCACGCTTTCGATATAGACATAAAATCTACAGGTCAGTCTATTCATGTGCCCGCGGATCAAACTTTGGCGGATGTCCTAACCGAAAATCAACTACCTGTGACCCAAAAATGTAGAGACGGTTTATGCGGCACATGTACATTGAATGTTGTTAGCGGGGATATTGAGCACCGCGACTTTGTTTTGTCAAAGAAAGACAGAGCGAGCAAAATTGTGACTTGCTGTTCTAGGGCGACACCAAAAGGTAAAACGATAGTTTTAGATATTTGATTCACCATTAGTGTGCAAAGCCGCATTGGAACGCAGAAGGCTGATGAGCTAAGTCGTTAGTTGTTTGCATGACTGTTTGACGGGCGTAGAGAGGGGAGTAGCCGCCTTGAAAAGCGTGTGATAAATGTGTTAAATTTATCACACCGCTCACGGGGCTGTAACGGTCTCGTGAAGAATGTCCGAATATGACAAAGGCGGAGTTGTTGTTTCATGCAATTTCTCAAAAGAATTATTACTAAAGTTTCAGCTAAGGGGAATTTAATGAATTATCGTTTACAGCTAACCACTGCTATCGGAGCGCTATCTGCGCTTGCAATGGCGATGCCCTCATTGGCTCAAGAGAGCTATGATGAGATTATTGTTACCGCGCAAAAGAAATCGGAAAGTTTGCAGAGCGTTCCGATTTCGGTGACAGCGTTTTCTGGAGATGATATTCGCGAAGGTGGCATTACAACGAGTGTTGGTATTGCCGCTCAAACACCAGGATTGAACATCGGTACACCCGTTGGTGAAGGTAATAACCCGTCTATTACGCTTCGCGGCATTGGGTTAAATGATTTCAATGATAATAATGAAGGCCCAGTGAGTGTTTATAATGATGGTGTTTATGTCGCGGCTTTGCCTGCGCAAACATTCCAGCTTTTTGACTTAGAACGTGTAGAGGTTCTTCGTGGACCACAAGGTACATTGTTTGGACGTAATGCGACAGGTGGACTTATTCAATTTGTTTCAAAGAAGCCAACGGAAGAATTTGAAGCCTTTACGTCGATTACAGTCGGCAGTTTTAGTCAACTAAAAACGGAATCAGCTATTGGCGGATCAATTCTCGATGGTGTTCAGGGCCGTTTATCTATCGCGAGTAACCGCCAGGACGCTTACGTTGAAAACACTTTGGGATCAGACGGGAATGAGTCCGATAATTTTGCCGCGCGTGGGCAACTTAATTTTGACATTAAGGAGCGCGGAAGTATCCTTCTACGGGGTGATTATGCACAGAACGATGTCTCAGCAGGTCGTATTGCACAAGAGCCGACGGGAAGTTTTTTCAACGAAGTATTCCCCGACCAACTCGTCGATCAATTTGGGTTTGCTGATACGGACGGTGATCCCTTTACTGTCACGCAAGATAGAGCAGGCAATGAGCTAGAAGTTGAAACTTATACGTTTTCTGGAACAGTGGATTACGACCTAACAGATTCAATTTCTATCACGTCTATTACGTCATATAGTGAAACAGACCGTCTTTATGAAGAAGATACGGACGCAGGACCGACACCGGGTATTAATGCTGACTTTGATTCATCATCTGACCAATTTTCTCAAGAAATTCGTTTTTCTGGAGATCATGGTAAGTTTAGCTGGCAGGGTGGTGGATTTTACTTTAACTCAACCGTCACAAATGATCAGTCCGTTGTTGTAAATCAAACGCTTGAGTTTGTAGATTTCCTTGATGATCTTCCAGGTGCTGACGGCGGATTTGAAGGCGGTTTAAGCGGGTTATTAAACGGCGGTACGCCGTTCATTGATGGTGGTTTGTTTGACTTTGGTGGAGCGCAATTTATTGATCCATCACGCAATCCAATTGCAGTTGATCCAAGTTTGGTGAATGTACCTATTTCAGGTGACTTTTTACCTTTTATTACATTTGATGTTAATTATGAGCAAGATACAGAGTCTTTTGCTGCGTTTTATCAGTTTGATTATGACTTTACGGATGATCTAACACTGACGGGTGGTATCCGTTATACAAATGATAGTCGTGATATTCAGTATTTGAATGCTGCGCCAGCTGGTCCCTTGCTTAATGATTTCTTCGCTATTCCAGGACTTGTGGATGATACACTGCCAGACTTATCTTTGTTTGAAGCCTTTGGTTCAACTGCGGGTAACTTCTTCGACTTTACAGACGAAGGCCTTGCCGCACGTGGTTTAGACACTGACCTGAACAATATTGATGATGATGCGGTTACAGGTCGCGCGGTTATTGAATATCAAGCAACTGACACGTCATTGGTTTATGCGTCTTATAATCGCGGATTTAAAAGTGCAGGTTTTAATACAGGTTTCCTAGATTCGAGTGATGGGGTTACAGTTGATCAAGTCGTCTACGACTCTGAAACACTTAATGCTTACGAATTTGGCGTCAAAAATACGTTCTTTGATGGCCGTTTCCGGTTAAATGCATCAGCATTCTATTATGATTATAATGACTTCCAAGCTTTGACATTCCAAGGCCTATCACAGTTCATTACAAATGCCGATGCAACGTTCTTCGGTGGCGAAGTTGAAGCTTCAGCTTACTTAGCAGAAGGACTTGAAGCCAATCTTGGAATTAGCTTGCTCGATACAGATGTTGACGGTGTTCAAGATAATAATGCAGGGACAGTGATCAATGATGTTGAGGCTGTGTTGGCGCCTAATTTTTCTATCAATGGTGCGCTTAGCTATGAAAAGCCAGCCTTCGGTGGTAAGTTGAAGGGGACAGTTGACTTTAGTTATCAAGGGTCACAGTTCTTTGATATTACAAACTCTGACATATCGAATGAAGATGCGTATGGGCTTGTTAACTTGCGTTTAGCGTATACTGTGGGCGACAATGATCAATATGAGCTTGCAGGCTTCGTTAACAATGTGGCTGATACAGAGTACCGTGTTTACACGTTTGACTTCTCTGGTGTTGCAGGCCTAAATCAACAGTTCTTTGGCCCGCCGCGTTGGTTCGGTGCCTCAGCTACATATAAGTTCAAATAAATTGGTCTTATAAATTGAATTGGTAAGGGGGCTTTAGCCCCCTTTTTTTAATTTAGGTCATGATGTGACGCTACGGTATTTTTAATAGCTAGCCTGAATAGCCAGAGCCTATATTTGGTAAAATAGCGCCATTCGCAGGCCTGACTTTTTTTACGACTCAGGAAACCAACTTAAAACTACAAAAAATAGTGACGCATAAGCCTGTGAAGGTTCCAGTGACATTGTCTCACGAACTAAATGTAGATTTGGAGGCATATGCCGCCATCTATGAGAAAACTTATGGAGAGAAACAGTCCATAAGTGCTCCTATCCCTTCCATGCTTGCCAGTTTTTTAGCCAGTGATGCTGGATTTAAAAAGACCAAGCGAGAGCTGGCGTAACTGTTTCAATCTAACAGCCACAATACGAAAGGCCTTCGATATGGCAAATTATGGCAAATATAGATACATTTAAACCATGGATAAAGGCGGCCATGAAGGCACGGTTGTAACAATGATGACGAGCCGAAAAGTACGTTTTGTTCTCAATATTGATAAGAAAACTGAAAACGCGCCAGATTACTTTGTTAAACTTGGGCTGTGTGATCTCGGCGTTGCTTGGAATGAAACCGGCGAACCTGATGATGACAGAGAGCCGGTAGACTATATCAGCGTCAAGCTTGATGGTCCATAAATGACTAATCCTGTTAACGCCGCGCTCTCATTTGCACAACAGAAATAAGCCATGGCTGAAAATTATTGACCATAAAAGACATATTAGAAATAACTGGTATTAAGAGCCGAAGTGCAATTTGGAGTAAATCAAGGTGTGAAGATGATAATTTTCCTCGCCCTTACAAATATGGTTGTCAATTTACTCGCTGGAAACTTTCCGAAATAGAGTCGTGGATAGATAGCTTAGAACCAGCATAGCTACAAAAATTTTACACCACTAAACGGATGCCAATTATACACTCTGCAAAGCATCGCTGATTCACATTACAGTAACCCTTGCGATGCTTTGTTCCTTTCCTACCGTCTGCCTTAATAAATTTTAATACAACCTTCATTGATATCCGATGGCAGGGCATAAGTATGGGGGCATACGCAATGATCTGCATTATATGCATATATTTCAATTATTTAATGGAAAGTAGTGGCGGGCGGGGAGGGATTCGAACCCCCGATAGACTTTCACCTATGCCGGTTTTCAAGACCGGTGCATTCAACCACTCTGCCACCCGCCCTAATGGGGTCTGCAAGGTTCTGCGATGCAGGCTCTAAGGCTTTTTGCAGGCGGGTTCAAGCCGTTTTTGTCTATAAACCGATAAATCTTATTTAATAATCTGAAGCGCGTTAACGCTTTGAACACCATGCCGTTAAAGACGGAATTAATCCTGTTTGCACACGCGAATTTAAACTTACTCATTTAGGTTACCAAATAGTGATGAAAGACATGCGTAGATAAATGCAGCTTTCCTAATATCCCTAAAGGGGCATAAAGGTGATGGAACTATGAGTAAGCGAAGCTTGATTAAAATTGGATGCTTAACTGTACTAGCTGGCGCAACCGTCACTGGGTGCGCAACATCGAATGTGACGAAAGTTACACAGGGCGCTCCCATAACATATAAAATCGGAAAAGGTGCGACGCAATTTGCATCCTTACCAACCTTACCAAGCCGCCCAAGAACATTCACGCCTGCCCCTATTGCTCCGCCTGCAATCGCAACGCCTGTGCCGCAGAATTTGCCGAGACAAAACCAAGGTTTTGACCAAGCCAGCGTTGATACAGATCTTTACAAGCACCAACGCGTTGGTAACAAATACACAATTATGGGGAAATCTTATACACCTAAGCATGAGCCTAGCTATGATGTTGTGGGTACAGCCTCTTGGTACGGCGATAAATTTCACGGAAAACCAACAGCTACGGGTGAGACATTTAACAAAAATGACTTAACAGCTGCGCATAAAACATTGCCGCTTAATTCCATATTACATGTGACGAACCTAGAAAATGGAAAAACATTATTTGTTCGCCTTAATGATCGCGGACCATTTATTGGCGACCGCATTATTGATTTATCAGAAGCGTCTGCTGCGGCTCTTGGCATTACAACTCATGGATTAGGTCAAGTACGGGTGCAATATGCTGGTCCTGCTGATCCTATGGCGGCAGACCGAGTGCTACCAAGCGCTCCGCAAGCTGTTCCATTCCCTGAAGATAGCTATGTCGAAGCGCCTGAGACTTATATCCCTGCGCCGTCTGTGCCTAGGCCTGCGCCATTTACCCCAGCGCCGCAAAGCCAACCCGTTTTGCCTGCTCCGATTGTGCCAAGCGCTCCGCAGGCTGTACGTCCATCAGAGCCAGAAGGTGATGGTGAGGTTACGTTGACTATTAAAGGAC
>JBDVGI010000318.1:0-4049 GCA_039962885.1 Litorimonas sp.
CTTATTTCAAAGCGAGAACCTAATCCTCATCGCTATCATTCTCACGCTCCTGGTTTGCTCAGCATTTTTCTCAAGCTCGGAAACCGCCCTCACCGCGGCCTCTCGTGTGCGTATGCATACAGCCGAAAAGGACGGCGATAAACGCGCGAGTGTCGTTGC
The DNA here is from genome assembly GCA_039962885.1 of Litorimonas sp. Taxonomy (GTDB): domain Bacteria; phylum Pseudomonadota; class Alphaproteobacteria; order Caulobacterales; family Maricaulaceae; genus Litorimonas. The sequence goes on from JBDVGI010000318.1 coordinate 160, forward strand.
TAAGCTCCTTAATATGCGTGAACGATTATTAGGCGGGATATTATTGGGCAATAATTTGGTCAATATTTTAGCGTCCGTTTTAACAACGGCTTTATTTACAAATTTATTCGGGGCGGGCGGTGTCGCCTTAATTGCAGCTACGGCTGTTATGACTATTTTGATTTTGATATTTGCCGAGGTTTTACCTAAAACCTACGCTATATCTAACCCCGATAAGCTTGCCTTAAAAGTCGCGCGGCCAATACATTTCATCGTCAGGCTTTTTGCGCCCATCGTCTCTGTTGTACAGATCATCGTGAACGGACTCTTTGCAATATTCGGTATGAAAAGTGATGCCTCAGCTTGGAGTGCCGCTGATGACATTAAAGGCGCAGTTGATCTTCACTTAAAAGACGGAGAAATGGCTCAGCGCGCCCGCGACCAAATTTACGGCGTGTTAGAAATTGGCGAGCTAACCATCGAAGAGGTCATGATCCACCGCAAGAATCTCAACATGGTGGCGGTAGATGATAAACCAGAGAAAATCTTAAAAGACGTTCTCTCCAGCGGACGGTCTCGTTTGCCTGTTTACCGCGACGATCCTGATAACGTCATTGGCGTATTGCACAGCAAGGATGTGCTGAAGGTCATTACTAAGACAGGCCGTGATATGAGCAATTTTGATATCAAAAAGACCATGCGTGATGCCTGGTTTGTGCCTGAAACGACTTCTGTAGTTAAACAACTTCGGGCCTTTCAGCAAAAACGAGAGCATTTTGCGCTAGTTGTTGATGAATATGGCGCCTTGATGGGAGTTGTCACACTTGAGGATATTCTCGAAGAAATCGTCGGCGACATACAAGATGAATATGACGAAGAATTATCAGGTGTGGTTCGCAGTAAAGATGGCGGCGCGGTTGTGCGCGGCGATGTCGCTGTACGGGATTTAAACAGAGCGATGGATTGGAGCTTGCCTGATGAGGAGGCCGTCACAATTGCGGGCCTTGTTATACATGAAAGCCAAACTATCCCCGAAGCGGGGCAAACCTTTGCTTATCACGGTTATCGGTTTGAGGTTTTAATCCGCCAACGCAACCAAATTAAAAGCTTGCGGGTGCGTAAAACCTTTGAGCCTGATCAACGCGGCTAATATTTTGAGGCTTAAATCTACTGCGTACGGGCTTCGACTGAAAACGCATGTATTTTGGCGACCTCTTCTGCAACGGCGTCCATAACCGCACGGTGCTTGGCAAGTATGCCCATATTTTCAAAAACCTCACTGACGATAATCACATGAATATGGCTCTCCGCGCTGCCGCCATCTGCCGCATGTTGGGCGGCTCCGCTATGATGGGCATGCTTATCGCTCTCGTCAATAACCTCTAACTGTGACGGATTGAACCTTTCTTCAAGTTTTTGCTTGATTGATGCCGTGATAATGCCCATTTTGTGCAGTCCTAATTCGAATCCCATTTAAAGAGGTCATAGCGTGGCAGGTAACGAATATAAACCCAAAGGCATTGATATTCGTGTCGCACGAACAAAGAAAAAGAAAAAACCTAGCGAGGAACCTTGTGATTGGGAAGGTTGCGTGGCTATGGGCGGATGCAAAGCCCCAAAAGGACCAGACAGACTTCGCGAATATTATAATTTTTGTACCGCCCATGCACGCGAATATAATAAGAATTGGAATTTCTTCTCTGGTATGACCGATCAAGATATTGCCGAATGGCAAGTTGGGGCCCGCCACGGTCACCGGCCAACATGGGATGTGCGGAAAAATACGGCAGAGCGCGCATCTGCACAAAAAAAACGCAAAGCGGGCTCCACTGCAGCGACCGCAGAAGGGTATAATATCTTTGGCGAAGGCAAAATTGCAGATCAAGTCGAAGCTCCGCGCCGCAAAAGCTTTTCTACCATGCAACTCAAAGCTCTCAATGATTTGGGCCTTGATGATACCGCCACCAAAGAAATTGTTCGCAAGCGCTACACGCAGCTTGTCAAACAACTACATCCCGATGCCAATCAAGGTGACCGCACAACCGAAGAAAGTTTCCAACGCGTGGTCAAGGCCCATAAGGTTCTCAAATCTACAGGGCTTGCATAATAATGCATTTTTGGCATAACTCGCTTGAACATTAAGATGAATAAGATATTTCCATGACAGATACCGCCTTCCCAATTATCGCACCTGATATTACCGTCAATGCGCGCGATACATTTAATGTCGATTTCGATATGGACATTCCTGCCTTTTCTAAGGCCAGCGAACATGTTCCGCCTGTGGACGATGCCTATATTTTTGATGATCGTACCACCCAAGCGATTTGCGCAGGCTTTGCCCATGATCGCCGCGTAATGATCCAAGGCTATCACGGTACAGGCAAATCCACCCATATTGAACAGGTCGCAGCGCGGCTAAATTGGCCGCTTGTGCGGGTTAACCTCGATAGCCACGTCTCGCGGATTGATTTGGTTGGCAAGGACGCCATTGTCCTCAAAGACGGCAAACAAATCACAGAGTTTCGCGAGGGGCTTTTGCCGTGGGCCCTGCAAAATCCTGTCGCGCTTGTCTTTGACGAATATGACGCAGGACGCCCTGATGTGATGTTTGTCATACAGCGCGTATTAGAGGCCCAAGGCCGCCTAACATTGCTTGACCAAAACCGCGTGATTACACCCAATGCAGGCTTCCGCCTATTTGCAACAACAAACACAGTCGGGCTTGGCGATACTTCTGGACTTTATCACGGCACGCAGCAAATTAACCAAGGCCAAATGGATAGATGGTCAATCGTCTGCCAACTTAACTATCTCTCTCACGCTGAAGAAGAGGCTATTGTTCTAGCCAAATCCCCTAGCTATGATACGGTGGAGGGCAAAGACCTCATCGCGTCTATGGTACGCGTGGCCGATATGAGCCGCGCAAGCTTTATCGCGGGCGATATTTCCACGGTCATGTCTCCGCGTACGGTGATGAATTGGGCAGAAAATGCACGAATTTTTGGCGGCGATATTGCGCAAGCTTTTCGCCTAACATTCCTCAATAAATGCGACGAGCTAGAACGCCCAATTATCGCCGAATTTTATCAACGCGCCTTTAGTGAAGACTTACCCGAAAGCGCCGCGGCGGCAATGGCGAGGTAGAAGAGGTGGAGGTATTTGTGCGAGACACCACTGCAGGTAAACACATACCCATAATAAAAGAAGCTATGTCAAAAGGTTATAAAACTAAAAACTGTAAATGACCGCTCAATCCCCCATAAATAATTTCAAACGCTCCCTTGGCGCAGCGACAAAGGCTATTGCCCATGAGCCTGACATAGACGTCAGTTATGGCGGGGACGTTGCGGGATTGGTTCAAGACCAAATCATGCTGCCGAGCCTGCCGCCGCGCCCCAAACCCGAAATGATAGCCAAGGCCCGCGGTCAGGCCGATGCGCTTGCGTTAAAAATCGCACTACATGACCCTGCTCTGCATAACCGCGCGCAACCCAAAGCCTCACCTGCGCGTATGGTGTTTGAAGCGATGGAGCACGCGCGCATCGAAGCCCTTGGCGCGCAACATTTATCTGGCCTTGGTGATAATCTTATGGCGGCGCTGGACGCACGTGCGTCACGGCGCGGGTTTGATAAACCAGAAATTACCAAAGACGATACAAGTTTTGCCGAAGCTATTGGCCTTTATGCCCGCGAGGCGTTCATGGGCCGCACACTTCCGGCATCAACCGATGGTATTATGGGAGTATGGCGGACCGATATTGACGCCAAAGCGGCCGTGCGGTTTGCGTCCCTAAAAGATTTACTCGCAGATCAAGAAGCCTTTGGTCAGTCAGTACAGCAACTCATCCAAGATTTTGAATTGGGCCAAGACCTCGCCCAACCTGAAGAAGACGATAACTCCGAAGATG
>JBDVGI010000319.1:0-8922 GCA_039962885.1 Litorimonas sp.
GTGGCGGCTCACCTTTTGGCAACGCGTCAATAAATTCCATACCGCTCTCAACTTGGCCCCAAACCGTATATTGGTTGTTTAGGAAGCTAGCATCATCAAAACAGATGAAAAATTGGCTAGACGCTGAATTTGGACTTTGCGAACGTGCCATAGAGCAGGTTCCGCGTACATGCGGCGTGCTGTTAAACTCAGCAGGGACATTCTTTTTAGCGCCGCCCATACCAGTTCCATCAGGACATCCGCCCTGCGCCATAAACCCGTCAATAACACGGTGAAATGTCAGGCCGTCATAGAAGCCTTTTTCTGCGAGTGTCGTGATTTGCTTGACGTGATTTGGTGCAACATCAGGGCGCAACGTAATCACAACATCACCTGTTGTTCCGTCATTTGCATCAACGGTCATTGTTAGCTTTTCGGCCATAATTTTAGTCTCTTTTCTAGTAAGTTAAATTTATAAAGTGCGAGAAGGGACAGTTATATCACAAATATCAGGGTAAACCCCGTCCGCATTTTTCTTTGTTTTCAGGTAATTACTGAATGCTGGACTACTTGTTTTCATAACTTGAACCTTTGGACGTTCATTTTCTGGAATATCTGCTGCCACACGAACATTATTCATTTGGTCAGGTACAAAGTCAGAGTTTTGTCCGACAGCCCCGACTGTAGGCTTCTCTAAATGTTCAAACCCAAGTACTGTGTTTCCCCAAATCGTATATTGCGAATCAAGGTGTTCTGCTTTGGCCCGCATTAAGAAAAATTGGCTATTGGCCGAATTGGGATCATTCGTTCGCGCCATAGAGGTAACGCCCTTGCAATGAAGTCCAAAAGCCCCGACATTTCCGTCCGAAGTTTCGCTCGCTTGTACAATAGGTTGGCTTGCTATCGGCATCGCCTTGTAATAGCCAACATCAATGGCATTTTGCCCATTTTGCCGTGCGCCAATTAGGGTTACGGGCATATTCGATGTTCGCCGAAACGTGAATTCAGCCTGTAAATCTGGCAGGTCACTATCGCCAGTCCCGTCCCCATTTGACCCGTCTCCTGTTTGGTTCATAAAACCATCAATCACGCGGTGAAACGGAACATTATCGTAGAATTTACTGCGGGCTAAAGCTTTAATTCGGTCTGTATGGAGCGGCGCTATCTCTGGGTAAAGCTCTACGCCAATAACCCCGTAAGCTGTATCAATTAAGATTAAATTTTCAGGGTCAACATCACGCCATGCACTCGCAGGTGCATCATAATCCGTCTGAGCGTTAGCGGCAGTTGCGACAGTTTTTTGTGGCTCAGAGGAATGCGTTTCAGCCGTATCATTCGCGCAAGCTTGGGCAAAGCAGACTGCTCCCATAATCAGTGCCAATTTAAATTTATTGAGCATTTATATATCCTTTAACATCGCTTTAAACGCTGTCAGCTTTGTATCATTTCACATGACAATAACAACAATAATTACAAGGCCCTGAACGCAGCCATATTGTTACTCTTTATCGTCAGTTACGAGACTTTCTGCGTCCACCACCCGAGTTGGAATCACAATTTTGCAGATGTCAGGAAGCTTCCCACTAAACTTTTTCTGTGTTTCTAAAAATTCAGCAAAACTAGGACTATCAGTTCTTAGAATTTTGACTTTCGGACGTTCGCCTTCGGGCAAGTCAGATGCAATTCGTACCTTATTCATTTTATCAGGTACGAAATCAGGGTTAGAACTCACATCACCTACTCTTGGCCGCTCTACATATTTATACCCAATAACCGTATTCCCCCAAATGGAATATTGCCGATCTAGGCTTTCATATTTAGCCCGCATCAAGAAAAACTGGGCATTCGCCGATGTTGGGTCATTTGTCCGCGCCATGGATGTGACGCCTTTACAATGCAATCCATAAGCATCAACCTTACTATCTTTGGTCAAAAAAGCTTGGCTAATGGGCTTAGTCGCAACAGGCAAGCCTTTATAAAAACCAACATCAATACGTTTATCATCGACAACGCGCGTTCCAACAATGGCTACATTCATCGCTTCACTGCGGCGAAATGTGAATTCTGGCGAAAGGTTAGGAAGGTCGCTATCGCCCGTTCCATTCCCATTGGCCCCGTCACCCGTTTGGTTCATAAAACCCTCAATCACGCGGTGAAACGGCACATTATCATAGAACTCACTGCGGGCTAATGCACGAATACGTTCCGCATGATTAGGGGCAATTTCAGGATAAAGCTCAACACCAATAAGCCCGTAATCCGTATAAAGTAAAACTAAGTTTTCAGGATCAACATCGCGCCAGTCCGCATCTGGGGCTTGAAAACCTTCATCGTCTTGACCATGCGCTGTGTAAGGTTGAGCAAAAACAGCCGCGCTCAACATTAGACCAGTTAAAATACGTTTCATCATTTATATCTATCCTTTAATCGGTTTTCGACTTCGGGGGTTACAAATTGGCTAACATCCCCGCCAAGGCGGGCGATTTCCTTAACAAGACGCGAGGCAATAGTTTGATATTGCGGGTCTGCCATTAAAAAAACTGTTTCTATATCAGGGTTTAGGCGGTCATTCATACCAGCCATCTGAAACTCATATTCAAAGTCAGATACAGCCCGAAGCCCGCGCACAATCATAGAGGCGCCGCATTTTTCAACGAAATGAATGAGCAGCCCCTCGAAAGGTAACACTTCGACCTCTATACGCTTTCGAAACGGCGCAACAACATTTTCAACCATCTCAACCCGTTCATCGAGCTCAAAGAGCGGGTTTTTAGATCTGTTTATCGCAACACCGACAATCAACTTGTCACACAGACGGCTTGCGCGTTTAAGAATGTCCAAATGCCCAAGTGTCATCGGATCAAATGTGCCAGGATATAGAGCTATACGTTTGTTCATAGGAAAAGGTTATAACGCGCTTAGGGTGGATTTCTAGACTTAAATTTTGTTTAACTCACATCAACACACTTAAGGTTTCACGCAGGCAAACCCATGACGGACAGTTTCAAGTTCTTCCCAAAGCTTGGTATTGCGATCTTGCGGAGATAGCGTAAAAAACACGGCCTTTTTGCCGTACTCCTCGCATAAAACTTCATTCACTTGAATATTCAAATCAATTTTATCCTTTGCCACAAAGCCGTCAAACACCACGGCCTGTCCTGTAAAAGCCTGTGCATTACTGGTCTGCGTTGTGAACTGGGCTTGTGCTTGATGCTTTTGCAACCCTCCGTTTGCGTCAACTACATTTGCAAGTCCCGTAAAATAAGCTTCAATATCAGAGTTTAAACGGGCTGGATCGAATGTGACATCAGCATCAAGCCACCATAGAAAAGTATAGCTCCAATAATCAACTGCACCATCAGAGAACATACCCGGCATAAAGCGTACATCTGCATGGCCATCATAATCTAGCTCTGGCGCAAACCCTAGCGGGAAGGAGATAAATTCGCCGCGCCATCCGTCAAATATCGGCATGTAATACGGAACATTTTCCGCGGATATAATTTGATCCGTAGATGTTTCATCTGGAGTATCATTGCCGGCCACAATTTGCTGCGTTTCTGGCGTTAAGGACACAGTCTCTGCCCCGTCCACCGTCTGACCGCAGGCAGATAATCCAAACAAAAGAACCGTAAGAATAGGAACAAATTTCATCCCTCACCTATATCTACGCATTCGCAAAAATCCAGTTACGAAGTTGTAAATTAAAACAAGGAAAGCTTTAAAATATGCGGTTTAGATTAGAGCTTGGGTGGGTTGAAGACGTCATTATGTCTGTCTTTAGTCACATTTGCGAGCATTCTGCAAATTTCACCTCGCCGCACCTCGTCAGATGTATCAAATATAAGCTCAGTATAGCGTAATTTTAGGAATTGCCCATCAACCTCATGAAGCGTCAAGGCCGTTAGCAATGTATCATTTGTAAAGATGGCAGTTTCATATGTGTAAGCGTTACTGTCTTTGACGTTATCATCTTTGAAATTAGCCCTAGCATCGCCTTCAACATGCCCCTCATCCACAACCAAAGCCTGCAATAATAGCCCCTGCAAGGTACACACTTGGCTAAAGTCTGGGTCATGGACAAATTTCTGCTCAGGCCTTGCTTGGGTAATAGCTTGGGCGGCCCCTTGAAAATCAGCCCTAAAGTCAAATCCTTCAGCAGGATAAAGATAGGTTGTTAATTCACGGCCTTCCCCAGAATGACCGCAGGACACATTATTTCCATTTGTCCCGTATTTATTATCTCTTTCCAGCGTCATGCCTCCAATCACAGGCGGACATAATAAACCTGTACGGGGGTGGTATTTGCCTCCATTTTCAAGTTGAACGAATTCGGTCGATAAGTCCGTTCTATCAATAGATTTAGAACCAATCGCGCCTGCGGAGTTAGAACTCGGTCCGCCCGTTGTCGCGCAAGCGGATAGAAATAAGATAGAACTGAAAAAGCTAAGGGCCAGATATTTAGAAATTGCAGGCTTGCCTAAAAGAAAACCCCCTACTTGGCTTAATCCCTTAAACACCCGCTACTCCCGTTATCTTATGTATCACCACCACTTAAATTTGTATTTTCAGAATTGTCAAGCGTTGGGGCTACATCTTCGCCCTCATCATCGCTGTCCTCAATTCGTTCAATGGAAACCACTTTTTCTGTGTCTTTAACTCGAATAACAGTAACTCCTCGGGAGCTACGCGAGACAATGCGGATGTTTTTAACAGGACAGCGGATAAGTTGCCCACCATCAGTCACAATCATCAGTTGATTATCATCCTCAATGGTAAATGAACGTACAAGCTTGGCACTATCGCCGCCCTTACGAGACAGCTCCTGCGCCGTTACGCCCTGCCCGCCGCGGTTCATACAGCGGTAATCATAGGAACTGCTACGTTTACCAAACCCATCATCTGCCAGTGTGAGCAAGAATTGCTCCTGCGCTTGCAAGAAGCTTAAACGGGCTTCATCCAAACTTGTTTCAACGATAACGTCATCGGCGGCGCTTTCGCCTTGCGCCTCATCGTCAGACTTTACTCCGTCTTGCGCGCGGCGCACCGCATTAGCGTGCTTCATATAGGCGCGCGCTTCGTCCGTTTCGACGTCGACATGACGCAGAACGGCCATAGAAATAACCTCATCTCCGCCCGCTAGTTTTATCCCGCGTACCCCAGAAGATGTCCGCCCTACAAACCGCCGAATATCCGTCGCACGAAAGCGTATCGACTTGCCCATCGCTGTTGTCAGCAACACATCATCATCTTCAGTACATAAGCGAACATCGACAATGCCGTCGCCTTCATCGGGCTTCATCGCAATTTTACCATTGCGGTTCACTCGCGTGAAATCCGCCAAAGAATTACGCCGCACACCCCCAGAGCGAGAGGCAAACATAATATCGAGTTGTTTCCAATCATCTTCGTCGACAGGCAGTGCCATAATCGAATTAATCGTCTCGCCTTGGTCAAGCGGTAGCAAATTCACCAACGCTTTTCCGCGCGTTGCGGGCCCTCCAAGTGGTAATTTCCATACTTTGAGCTTATAGGCCATGCCCGTCGAGGAGAAGAACAAGACAGGCGTGTGGGTCGTCGCAACAAAGACCGTTGTGACGTAATCCTCATCCTTCATTGACATACCTGAGCGGCCTTTACCGCCGCGGCGCTGGGCACGGTAAGTATCAAGCGCAGTGCGTTTCACATAACCGCCCGCCGTCACCGTCACTACCATATCTTCGACAGCGATGAGGTCTTCATCTTCGAAATCTTGACCACCTTCGATAAACTTTGAGCGGCGCGGAGTTGCATATTTTTCTTTTATTTCAGTAAGTTCCGCGCGTATAATCGTTTGAACGCGAGCACGTGACCGTAAAATATCGAGCAAATCTGTAATTTTCGCAGCAAGCTTTTCAGCCTCATCCGTAATCTCATCCATGCCAAGCGCGGTGAGTTTTAACAAACGTAAATCCAGAATAGCTTTCGCTTGCTCTTCGGTGAGCTGTATCGTGCCATCATCCATAAGACGCGAACGCGGGTCCGCGATTAATGAAATCAAAGCGCCCATATCTTGCGCAGGCCACGTCCGAGAAAGTAAATTTTCACGTGCAGCTTTCGGGTTTTCAGACCCGCGAATGATTTTGATAATTTCGTCTATATTCGCGACCGCCGTGGCAAGGCCAACCAAAATATGCGCCCGGTCCCGCGCTTTTGCCAAATCGAACTTTGTACGCCGTGCAATGACTTCTTCGCGAAACCCTAAAAAGGCCTCTATCATTTGCCGCACATTCATTTGCTCTGGCTTACCGCCATTTAACGCAAGCATATTGGAGCTGAAATTTTGCTGCAATTGCGAGAAACGGAAAAGCTGATTTAGCACGACATCTGGGACAGCATCGCGCTTTAATTCGATAACAACCCGCATTCCAACACGGTCAGATTCGTCACGCACAGCAGAAATACCTTCAATACGCTTTTCATTCACAAGCGAAGCAATTTTCTTGATCATCGTCGCTTTATTGACCTGAAACGGGATTTCCGAGATGATGATTGCCATACGGTCTTTGCGAATCTCTTCAATTTCCGTGACCGCGCGAACTGTCACAGAGCCGCGCCCTGTTAACACCCCTTGCCTTGCGCCGCTTTGCCCAAGGATTAATCCTCCTGTTGGGAAATCTGGCCCAGGTATAATAGCAAGTAAATCTTCGTCCGATAACGCACCATCACTTAAAATCGCCATCGTCGCATCAATAACTTCGCCAAGGTTATGCGGTGCGATATTTGTCGCCATACCCACAGCAATCCCGCCTGCCCCGTTAACGAGGATGTTTGGGAACCGCGCAGGCAGAACAATGGGTTCGCTTTCAGATGAGTCGTAGTTATCTTGGAAGTTAACCGTGTCTTTTTCTATATCCGCCAGCAAGCTCGCAGCGGGCCTGTCCATACGCACCTCGGTGTAGCGCATCGCGGCGGGTGGGTCGCCATCTACAGAGCCAAAATTTCCTTGCCCATCAAGCAGAGGCAGGCGCATCGAGAAACTCTGCGCCATACGGACAAGCGCATCATAAACCGCGCTGTCTCCGTGCGGATGGTACTTACCAATCACATCACCGACGACACGGGCAGATTTTTTATAAGGTTTTTCGCGCGTAAACCCATTTTCATGCATAGAATATAAAATACGGCGATGAACAGGCTTAAGCCCGTCGCGGACGTCAGGGATTGCGCGGCTGACAATCACGCTCATCGCGTAATCGAGATAAGATCGTTTCATCTCATCTTCGATCGTTATTATCGAAACTCCGTCAGGCAAAGCTGCGGGTTCCGAGGGATCGTTTTCGGGCGTATCTATCTCGTCAGTCAAGTTGTTTTACCTTGCAATAACCCCATATCTCGAATCGATATATTCGGATATGCAAAGTATAACAGTAAGCACTCCAAACGGCAAATTTTAAGAGTAAATTTAACAGCTTACAGGAAAGCTTTTTAAGCCCAATTCACGCAGGACTTAAGCTTCAATAACAATGCTGCCCTAGAACGGAATATCATCATCCAAATCAAAATTATCTGCTGGTCCGTCCATCTTTGATGCAGAGCGTTGACCGCCCGCTTGACTGCCGCCCTGTCCTTGATTGCCATAGCCACTATCTTGATTATAGCCGCCACCGCCGCCTTGATTATAACCACCGCCGCTACGGTTTCCGCCGCCCGCGCTATCAAGTAGCGTTAGGTTCCCGCCATAGCCCTGCAGAACGATTTCAGTTGTATATTTATCATTACCATCACGGTCTTGCCATTTACGTGTCTGTAGCTTGCCTTCAATGTAAAGCTTACTCCCTTTTTTGACGTAACGTTCAACAACACCCACAAGGCCTTCTTGAAAAATAGCAACGCGGTGCCACTCTGTTTTCTCGCGCTTTTCGCCAGATTGCTTATCTTTCCAGCTCTCGGATGTCGCAACGGAAAAGTTTGCAACCTTACCGCCATTTCCAAATGTTCTTATTTCGGGGTCGTTACCGACATTCCCAACCAAAATAACTTTATTAATGGAACCGGCCATTTCATTTCCTCTTAATCAGTTTGTTCTTTATATGTTCTATTCTAATTCTAGCGAGTCTACAAGGTCGCATTGTCACTCTTGTTTTGAACCGCTACACGCTCTAAGTCCACGGCAATAAGGTGGACAATTCAATTTTGTCCACAGCAAAGCAACGAGATTACATATGGCAATGCTCAAATCCATTCAAGTCCGCGGCGCGCGCGAGCATAATCTTAAGGGGGTCAATATAGATCTGCCTCGCGATAAGCTCATCGTGATCACGGGATTGTCTGGGTCTGGTAAATCTTCCCTCGCCTTTGATACAATCTATGCCGAAGGCCAGCGCCGCTACGTTGAAAGCCTCTCGGCCTATGCACGGCAATTCCTAGAGCTACAAAACAAGCCAGATGTCGATAGTATTGAAGGCCTTTCGCCAGCTATTTCGATAGAGCAAAAAACCACGTCCCGAAATCCGCGTTCTACAGTTGGTACCGTCACAGAAATTTACGACTATATGCGCTTGCTTTGGGCGCGTGTCGGGGTACCTTATTCCCCTGCTACGGGTCTACCCATTGAAAGCCAAACGGTTTCGCAAATGGTTGACCGAGTTATGACCTTACCCGAAGGTACTAAGCTTTATATTATGGCTCCCGTTGTACGAGGTCGTAAAGGCGAGTTTAAAAAAGACTTTGCCGATTACATGAAGCAAGGCTTCCAACGTGCAAAAATCAACGGCGAAATTGTCCGCATTGAAGATGCACCCGATTTAGACAAGAAATATAAACATGACATTGATGTTGTTGTTGACCGCGTTGTTATTCGCGAAGGCCTTGAAACACGTCTGGCGGATTCCATAGAAACAGCACTAAGGCTCGCCGATGGCTTAGCAGTTGCAGAAAATGCTGATGATCCTGACAACCGCT
>JBDVGI010000320.1:0-10890 GCA_039962885.1 Litorimonas sp.
GCATATGTTTGGGAAGATGTGCCAAAATCACGAGCGGCTCTTGCCCTTCTCGAGGGATAGTCAAAGATCGCGCATGAAGATGCAAACGCGTCTCTAACCCGCCGGGCATTGGTCGGTCTGTCATATATTTCGGATCACCCGCAATTGGTGCGCCTAATAGCTGCATATGAAGGCGCAACTGATGCGTACGGCCCGTTAGGGGCATCATGGACACCCAAGCGGCGCGCTGGCCTGCTACGGACAAGGTTTGATAGAGAGTGCGAGCATGTTTAGCCCCAGGCGCGCCGTGACGCACGGCTTCCATAACTTCTTTGCCTTCGTGGATATTGCCAAAACGGTTATCCAAACGTCCCTTAGCCATATAGCCTTTAATTTCGCCAGCTTGCGGCTTAGGCACGCCGTTCGTAATGCCCCAATAAATTTTTTCCGCGCGGCGTGATTGAAAAGCTCGCCCTGCCCATTTCGCAGACGCCGCGGATTTAGCAATCAGAAGCACCCCTGATGTATCACGGTCAAGCCTATGAACCAGACGACATCCCTCCCCCAGCGCAGGGAGCATACCGTCAATGTGGCGCGTTGTATTTGTCCCGCCCTGCACGGCTAAACCCGTAGGTTTGTTTAAGGCCAACAAATCATCATCCTCATAAATAACAAGCTTACGTATGAAATCCGTATCAGAACCGCTAACCGGCGCTTGCTTCTTTTCATTCGTAGGGTCAGGGAGCGGCGGGACACGAATAACTTGCCCTGTTTCTATGCGTAAATTGCCTTTGGCACGTTTACCATCGACCCGAAGCTGGCCTGTGCGCAACAGTTTTTCAACACGTCCATGCGCGACATGCGGAAATTGCCGTTTAAACCAACGATCCAAGCGCGAGCCTGTATCTGTTTCAATCACTGTAATTTGTTGAACACCGCTCATGTTGAAAATATCTCGCGTGACACCCACAGACCCAGCATAATAGCCAGTAAAGACAGAACCAAAGATAGCCCTGCATAACTCATAAATGCCCCATAGGCTTTACGCTCTAGCATCATAATACTATCGAGGGAAAAAGTACTAAATGTCGTAAATCCCCCTAACAGCCCTACCCCAAGGAAAAGGTACAGATTGTCCTGCCCGCTTGTGGCTTGTCCGTTAGCAACACTACTGAGATAGCCAAATAACAATCCCATCAATGCACTGCCCAAAACATTCGCGCTCAATGTCCCTACCGGAAAATTACCGTCAAAAACACGCGTAGCCACTTGACCAAGACCGTATCTGGCCGAGGCCCCCAACGCGCCGCCAAGGGCTACATATAGAACAGAACTCATGGCTGTCCTCTAAGCGAAGTCAGCGCCATAGGCTAGAAAAAAGACACGTATTTTAAAATTTGCTTATGTATTATATGTTTCGCAACTCAGCTCTATAAACGCATTTAACGCTCTGCCGCTGGAACGTAACGAATGGGTAAAAATCCAATACGCCCATTTCTGTCGATTTGCACCTTCCACTCCTCTGGGTTATTTTCAGACAATAAGAGAGTTTCAAGGTGACGGGTTGATGTGATTTTTGTGCCGTTGATTTCTAGAATTAAATCCCCAGGACGCAAGCGATTACCACTGGCAAAAGAACGACCCTTAACCTGACTAATCACAACACCTGAAACATAGGGATCAAAGCCTAGCTCCTCGCCTAATGCAGGGCTCATATTGACAATCACAGCTCCGTCAATCGGACTTTGCGTTTGAATTTCACGCATGTCACGTTTTGGGTTTTCTTGCGGGGTGTCTATGCGTATCTTTTTCGTGCGTTCACGGCCATCACGCGAATATACGACATCAACGGATGTCCCGCGCCGCAATGTTGCGAGTTTAAAACGTAATCCGCTATCATCATTCACATCCGTACCTTCAACAGATAATATGACATCACCTTTTTCAAGCCCTGCTTTATCGGCGGGTCCGCCGTTTAAAATTTCGTTGATGACTGTTCCGCGCGCTCGGTCAATGCCCAGCGCAGCGGCCATAGTTGCATCCACACCATTTGTCCGTGCGCCAATCCAAGGCCTTATTATTCGGCCTTCTGACAAGGCGCTATCAACTGCGCGCGACACGAGTTCGGCAGGAATCGCGAATCCAATTCCATTAGAGCCGCCAGAACGAGAGAAAATCGCGGTGTTCACCCCAATCAACTCTCCAGATAAGTTCACTAAAGCCCCGCCCGAATTACCGGGATTTACGGCTGCATCTGTTTGAATAAAGCTTGAGACGTCCGTGACATTTGTTCGCCCCAACGCAGAGACAATACCGCTAGTTACGGTTTGACCAACCCCAAATGGATTCCCAATCGCCAGAACAATATCGCCAATTTCAAGCTCGGATTGACCCAAACGCAGGCTTGGCAATATCTCACCTTCCGTATCAATTTGTAGAACCGCTATGTCAGTTTCTTCGTCTTGGGCAACAATTTTGGCTTCATATTCGCGGCGATCACTTAAAACAATCCGTAGCTCATCTGCACCTTTCACAACATGAGCATTGGTTACAATTACGCCATTCCCGCGCACAATAACCCCAGAGCCAAGAGAGTTTTCTGTGCGCTCTTGCGGAGCGCGGCGCATACCAAACATCTCATCAAAAAAAGACGAGCGCGTTCGCCGCAACACAGTTCGAGAGGTAAAGACATTGACCACCGCGGGTGCAGTCTCTTTGACAACAGGTGAATAAGAAAGCTGTACTTGTAAATTACTCTCGGGAACAACCTTTGCTGGGCCATCAACACCGCCGCTAAAAAGCTGTCCCTGCGCTGGTGTTGCGCTGGCAATAAAGAGAGTACCAAATAAAGTCGTTAGAAATGTTTTCATAGATCTATATTTAGGGAGACTTGCAAGCTTTACCAAGAGGTTTCAGGGCAAACTATCCGAAATTTCATATTCTTCCTGCGTCATATAAAACATTCAACCGCAGAACTAACCCTGCGGTTTATGTCGAATATTGCGATTTCTAAAGCATGAAATTTAGATAATAAAAAACCTAGCATCTAGCTAGGTTATAAGTGTTTAATTATTGAGTGCGCTCGCGTAGGGCATGCCTTCAAAAATTGGGTCGAGATATTTATCGCGGCCTCCGCCTTCCCACTTTTGTACATTTTTGATGCAAAACCGTTTCACCTCTGGCTGCGCGCCCGCGCGTTTAAGTTTGGCTTCAGATTTTTTAAAAGCTTGTATTTCCCGCAAGCTCGTCGGCGCGCCATTGGCGCAAGCAGCTATAATGTCAGCTGGCGTAGTATTTTGCGTTTGAATAAATGACGTACGGTTATAGGCCGCATAATTTACGCCCACACGGTTACCAGATAAATACTTCACAAAGATCATACGGCGATATGCGGGGTTATCTGACGGACCGCTTTCAATCAACAAAACAGGGCTAACATCGCCAAATTGCGCATTAGCCGTCCCCATTGGTAGACCTGCGGTTAACGCCGTAATGACGGTTAATTTTAAGAACCTATTCAATTTAAACATAGCTATCTCCACATAACGGCTAACAGTCTTTTAACTCTTAGCAAGTTTTAAGCCGTTTTGGAACATAGCGTAAGTTAAATTGTCGAAAGTTCTAATTTTATGCTCAAATATACCCTTTTAGGGGAATTTTGTTGTATATCTAAGCCGTGAGACCCTGTTTAGACTTACGAGGTATTCACTGGCTTTATTCGGCTCATATTCATATAAATTATGTTAACAAATACATAATTCAGGCCTTGTAAGCCGCTAAATTGTGAAAAGGGTCAAAAATATGAAGCGCAGCATATGTACCATAACCGCTCTTATAACGCTCGGTCTCTCGAGTTCCGTCTTCGCAGCACCGCCTGTGCAGAACTCACCTAATGCTACATCTTTGGATACAGCTTCCATTGAAAACGCCCTTAAAAACATAGAGCTTCCAAGCCAAGCAGAGCTGGATGAAATGTTAGAAAAGCTGCCCGACTTCAACATATTAATAGACGATGTCATGGTTATCATGAAGGATGAAAAACTACGCACAAATCTAAAATCATCCGCACAGACGCTTAAAAATAAAATCGAAGATTCAGATGTTTTATCACAGCGCGACGCAAATGGGTTGCCTGATTTGAACGAGCTCATGTCGGTTATGCTCAGTACGATAACCGAAGACGGCATGACGGGTGAATTACTGGGCGACCTAACAGAACTCGCGGGCGAAATGGAAGACTTGGCAGAAAAACATCTGCCAAAATCCACGTCAACGAACTCTACTGCGCCAAAGCCTAAACCTTAGTTTCCGACGGCTCCGCTTTTATAAACGGACAAATCGCCAATCGGTAGATTGCGGACACGCTTTCCTGTTGCTGCAAAAACTGCATTCGCAAAAGCGGGCGCGATTGGCGGTGTACCAGGCTCACCTGCCCCACCAAGGCGCGCATCGCTTTGTAAAATCACCACATCAATTTCGGGGGCATTATCCATGCGCACCATTTCATAATCATGGAAATTACTTTGCGTCACCGCGCCGTCTTCCAAGCTAATTTCGCCGTAAAGCGCCGCCGTGAGGCCGTAAATTATACCGCTCTCCATTTGAGCTTTAAACCCGTCGGGATTAACTGCCATCCCTGCATCCGCCGCACACGCCACATGCACAGCGCGCGGAATGTCGCCGCTAACGTCAACCGTAACAACTTGGGCAGCAATGGTCATAAAGCTTTCTACGATAGAAATACCGCGCGCTTGACCTTTTGGTAGGGGCGCGCCCCAATTTCCCGCTTTCGCAGCAGCGTCCAGCACAGCCAGAAAACGCGGCTTCCCAGCAAGTAATTTCCGGCGGTATTCATACGGATCTTGACCTGCCTTATGCGCGAGCTCATCAATAAAACTTTCAATGAAAAACCCGTGTTGCGTATGATCAACAGAGCGCCAGGGGCCAAAGCGAATATGCATAGGGCTTTCGACATATTCAATCATCTGATTGGGAATATTATAGGGCGTAACACTCGCTTCTTTCGGGTCTAATTTATGCACAAAAATACTGTTCCATGTGGTCGGCATACCATCGTCACCAAGTACAGCACTAAGGCGGTTCGTGACGGCGGGTCGGTAATGGTCTTGCTGTGTCGTTTCTTCGCGTGACCAAATTAGTTTTACAGGAACGTCAGCCTCTTTAGACACCATTACAGCTTGCACCGCATAATCAGTAATAGAGCGACGACCAAACCCTCCGCCCATATAGGCCGTATGCAAGGTCACGTCGCCCAGCTTAAGCCCCGCAGCCTTAGCCGCTTCTGCGCGCGTACCTAACGGGTTTTGCGTCCCCGTCCACAAATCGCATTTACCGCCGCGCACCCAAGCGGTTGCATTCATAGGTTCCATACAGGCATGGGCTAAAAACGGTACAGTGTATTCTGTGCTTATAACGTCCGCCGCCTTAGATAAAGTTGCCGCGCTATCACCAGATTTATGAATAGTCTTACGCTTGGAGTTATCAATCGCCTTGGAATATTGCGCGAAGACTCCCGCCTGATCGAGAGCGCCAGCCTCGGAGGATGTAAAGTTAACCTCTACGGCCTCAATTGCTTGTTTGGCCTGCCAATATCCATCGGCGACAACCGCTATATAATCGCCCATATTATAAACGCCTTGTACGCCGGGCATTTTCTTAGCTTCACGCGGGTCAAAAGTCTCAATGCTTTGCCCATGTACAGGCGCGGCTTTGATGGTGGCATATTTCATCCCGTCAATCTGCGCATCCATACCAAACATAGCCGTTCCGTCGACCTTGGACGGAATATCGACACGAGGCAAAGACGTGCCCATTAATGTGTAATCCTTACGCGCCTTAAGTTTTGGGTTTAAATTCGGCGTAAAGCTTGCCGCCATTTGCGCAAATCCCGCAAAGGGCGCAGACTTCCCGCTAGCGTCATGGTAGATATAACTCTTCTGCGCGCGCAAACTATCAACCGAAACGTCCCACGTCTTTGCCGCTGCTTTGAGTAAGAGTTCTTTTGCCGCTGCGCCTGCACATTGCATAGCCATAGCACCTGTAAACCGAACAGAGGTCGACCCACCTGTAATTTGTAAATTAATAGCCTTGGTTATACCTAAAAAAGCACCATTAACCGTTTCCATCAAGATGCCAGGAATATTACCAGAATCGACCAGAAACTCTCGCGCTAATATATGATTAGCATAAGCTTTTTCTGCGGGTGCCTCCATGATCTCCATAGTGTCCCAATCGGCTTCCATTTCTTCGGCAAGCATAGCCGATAGTGCAGTATGGACACCCTGCCCCATTTCTCCATGAGGAATAATGGCTGTCACCGTGTTGTCAGGCGCAAGCTTAACCCATGTTGTTAGCAAGCTTTCATCTGCGCGTGTAACGAGCTTGGCTAGCTTATCCGTACGGTCGCCCGGACGAATCCCGACGCCAATCAACAATGCGCCCCCGCCAACAACACTTGTTGTAATGAAACCACGGCGTGACCATTTCTTGCCGCGACTCTCACTGGCCCGCTGGGCTTTCTTGTCAGCTTTTCTTTGCGCTTTCGTCTGGGCTTGGTTTACATCGCTCACGCCTAAACCTCCTTTGCTGCAGTTTTAATCGCAGCTTTGATACGTGAATACATACCGCAGCGGCAGATGTTCCCTGCCATAAAGCTCTCTATGTCTGCATCACTGGGATTCGGGTTTTCAGATAGTAAAGCCGTAGCGGACATAATCTGTCCCGACTGGCAATATCCGCATTGCGGCACTTGATGTTTAATCCAAGCTTTTTGCACGGCATGCAGCGTCCCATCAGGCGCGGCTATGCCTTCAATCGTTGTGATCTCCCCCCCGTCAACATCGCCGAGCGCTGTGACGCAAGAGCGTATCGCAGCGCCGTCAACATGCACTGTGCAAGCTCCGCAAAGCGAGGCACCGCATCCAAATTTAGTTCCCGTCAGGCCCAGTTGTTCGCGTATTGCCCACAAAAGAGGTGTGTCAGGATCAATATCAACTGTTTTAACTTGTCCATTAATCCGAAGCTGCACCATAAATCTCTCCTGTCGGTCTTAAGAATACAATGACGTAGGAATTTTACAAGACAGTAGAGAATTTGGCTTTCATGCGTATTTGATGGGGTAAAGTCACGCATCTAGCGAAATTGAAAATGTCGTCTTTGCCGATAATTTATACTTCGAAAGATGGTATCTTTAAAATTTGCAACAAATATAAAGAGGTCTACGAGCTGTGCCGTGAAATGTGGACCGCCTACACGGGGCGCATTGGTAAGCAGTCCACATAAGCTCTATAGACTTATAAATGTTAATGTTCGCCTCACAAAGTGTTAACGCTCGTTAACGCTTTAGTGTTCGAAAAACATTTAAATACCAAAATCACACTACATTAAAGACAAACTCCATCTTGACCTCGCATAAAAAAACCGCCTCATGACTGAAGCGGTCTTTAAAATTTTAGCTTGGGAGAGACTTTAACTTAAGCGTCAGCCTCTTGCACTTCAGCGCGTTCGCGATCAACTTTACCCTTCGCGCTTTCGTCACGCTCAACAAACTCAATCACAGCCATAGGCGCATTATCGCCATAACGAAAACCCGCTTTCATGATACGAATATATCCACCCGGACGGTCAGCGTAGCGTGGGCCAAGAATTTCAAATAACTTCTTTGATTGTTCTTTATTGCGTGTACGCGCAATTGCGATGCGGCGACTATTCAGATCACCTTTTTTCGCAAGCGTGACTAACTTTTCCACAAATGGGCGTAGCTCTTTTGCTTTTGGTAAAGTTGTAACAATTTGCTCATGCTCAATAAGGCTAGAGGCCATATTAGCAAACATCGCCTTACGGTGAGACGCTGTGCGGTTTAATTTACGATGGGCCATTTTGTGACGCATGGCTTTATCCTCTTTTTATGGACGACTGAAACAGGGCTAAGCAGAGCTTAGATGTGATCGTCATATTTCTTAGCTAATTCTTCGATGTTTTCTGGCGGCCAGTTTGGCGCATCCATACCTAAATGCAGACCCATAGCAGCCAACACCTCTTTGATTTCATTCAAAGATTTACGGCCAAAATTAGGTGTACGGAGCATTTCTGATTCTGATTTTTGGATTAAATCACCAATGTAGACGATATTGTCATTTTTCAGGCAATTGGCTGAACGGACAGATAACTCAAGCTCGTCAACTTTGCGTAGAAGCGCTGGGTTGAAGTCAAGTTCTGGCTTCTCCTCACCGCGTGAAATATCTTCTGGGTCGTCAAAGTTGACAAAGACTTGGAATTGGTCTTGCAAAATACGCGCGGCAACTGCGATGGCATCCTCGGGCGTAACGGCTGCATTAGTTTCAATATCAATGATCAATTTATCATAATCAAGCACTTGACCTTCACGCGTATCTTCAACGCGGTAAGCGACACGCTTGACAGGCGAGTAAAGCGCATCGATTGAAATCAAACCAATCGGCGCATCTTCTGGACGTGATGCCGCAGCGGAAACATAGCCTTTACCCGACGTTACTGTCAGTTCCATACGAATATCTGCACCTTCATCGGCAGTACAGATAATGTGATCTTTATTTAGAACTTCAACATCAGCTGTTTCTTCGATATCGGCGCCCGTCACTGGACCTGGCCCCGTTTTACGCAGTAATAATTTCTTTGGTCCGTCAACATGCATACGCACGGCAAGACCTTTAAGATTAAGAACGATATTCGTAACGTCTTCGCGGACATTCGGAATAGATGTAAATTCGTGGACAATTCCGTCAATTTGCACTGCGGACACAGCTGCGCCTTGCAAAGACGATAGTAACACACGGCGTAAAGCATTGCCCAATGTCATGCCAAAGCCACGCTCTAGAGGCTCAGCGATGATCAGAGCTTTACGTTCAGGGTCGCGTCCTGGTTCAATCTCTGGATTGATCGGACGGATAAGTTCTTGCCAATTTTTTTCAATCACGGTGTTCGCCTTCTATATAAGCGTTTGACGCCCTGCTATGCAGCGCGCCTACAAAACCTTTACCTTCGATTAAACGAAGATACCCTCTCTAACGCAGCCCTTAAACGCGGCGGCGTTTTGGTGGACGGCAACCATTATGCGGAATAGGTGTCACGTCACGAATTGTTGTGATCGTAAAACCAGCAGCTTGTAGCGCGCGTACAGCAGATTCACGTCCTGAGCCTGGGCCGTTCACATTAACTTCTAATGTGTTCATACCATGCTCTTGAGCTTTACGCGCAGCTTCCTCAGCAGCAACTTGCGCTGCGTAAGGCGTAGATTTACGTGAGCCTTTAAAGCCCATAGCACCCGCAGAACACCAAGCCACGGCATTCCCTTGCGCATCAGCGATTGTGATCATTGTATTGTTAAATGTCGAATTTACATGTGCGACACCGGACGTAATATTCTTCCGATCAGCGCGACGAACGCGACCTGGTTCTTTTGCCATCTTGTTCTACCTATTTCTTCTTACCAGCAATGGCCTTAGCAGGGCCTTTGCGAGTACGAGCATTTGTGTGAGTACGTTGTCCGCGAACAGGCAGACCGCGACGGTGACGTAACCCGCGGTAATTACCCATATCCATAAGACGTTTAACATTTTGTCCAACTTCTCGGCGAAGATCACCTTCAACCTGATGTTCAGCATCAATTGTTTCGCGAATCTGCAGAATTTCTTGATCTGTTAAATCATGCACACGACGCTCAGCAGAAATGCCGACTTTTTCACAAATAGACTCGGCTTTTGCCGGCCCAATGCCATGAATATAACGTAGCGCAATGGTTACGCGCTTATTAGTCGGGATATTTACCCCAGCAATACGAGCCACAACGGCCTCCTCAATAAATAACGCCACTCGGCGATGTCGTCTTTGCCCATGGTAAATGAGCGGCTTAACGACTCTGTCACCGCGAAAGCGGCCTACTTAGTCCTTGTTTACGGTGCCGTCAAGCACCGTTACATTTGTTTTTACCATACAAATGCTCGTCTATTTTAGCGCCCGAATAAACGTGCGAAAAAACCTATCTTTTTTGCAGTGCCTGACTCGCTTTGATGATCCAGAACGCTCGCAATATTTTTTGCCACAGTTTCGATATCTGCCATACCGTCAACTTCAGATAATTTTCCCTGTGTCGCATAAAAAGGCAATAACGGTGCGGTTTGTTCGTTATAGTTACCTAAGCGCACCTTGAAGCTTTCGGGATTATCATCCTTACGGCCTTCAGCCTCGAAGCGCTTAACAATACGCGCCACGAGTGCCTCATCATCAACCTTTAAGCGGACAACACTATTTACAGCCATGCCGCGTGATGTAAGCGCAACATCCAAAGCTTCGGCTTGCGGGACTGTACGCGGGAAGCCGTCAAAAATAAATCCAGCCGCGTCTTTATGGGTATCCAGCTGCTCTTCAATCAAGGCAATAACAATCTCGTCGGACACCAAGTCCCCGCGATCCATTATACCCGCGACTTTTACGCCAAGCTCTGTGCCTGATTTACGAGCTGCGCGTAGCATGTCTCCAGTCGAGAGTTGAATTAAACCACGCTCAGCAACTAAGCGCTTCGCTTGCGTGCCTTTACCAGCGGCTGGCGGTCCAAAAAGTACGAGATTAAAAGCCATACCCTACGCCTATTTCTGACGTCTGCGCATACGGGACTTTTTGATAAGTCCTTCATATTGATGCGCAATAAGATGTGATTGTATTTGCGCAACAGTATCTAATGTCACGGAGACAATAATCAAGAGGCTCATGCCTCCAATCAGCATGGCTACAGATGGCGGGATAGCGCCACCTTGGCGAGCAATTATAAACTCAGGCAGCACACACACAAAGGCGACGTAAATAGCGCCGATGAACGTTAGACGCGACAGGACATAGCTTAGATATTCAGCTGTC
>JBDVGI010000321.1:0-5519 GCA_039962885.1 Litorimonas sp.
AAAAAGCGGTCAGCCGTATTACAAGTTCGTTGCAGGATAATCATCGTCTCCAAATTGTCGGCTTTCAACAAACGGATACAGGCCCGCGAACGCGCGCATGGCCATCCTCGAGCGGTCTACAGCGTATCATCGGGAGCGCTGCAAGCGATGCAGATAATTTCACGGCACAATTAACGCAATCCTTCGGGGGATCGGCTTCTATGCTTGATGCCTTTACGGAAATCTTAAACGGCCCTGGGGAAGCGGTGTTTTTGGTTAGTGATGGCCTGCCCAACCCGCGCGCGAATAATAATTTATCCCCGCAACGCCTTATTCAAGAGCTCACGCGAATAAATGCGGGACGCAAAGAAATTCATACAGTTGTTGTTGGCAATTATTTTGACTATCAAGGGACTGTAGAATTTATGGAAAGATTAGCTGCTGCCAATAATGGACAATTTCTTGCACTTGCATCTGCGCGCAAGGGCGTATGTGATTAGGCCTGTTGAAGGAAGAATGAAACATGAATAATATATCAGGATGGATGCGCCGCGCATTTGTATTTCTTATCGCTGTGATTGCTGCGATCGTTTTAATCGGAGTTATTCGCTACACGGCCAATGAAGCTTTGCAAGAAATATTGCTGGATGCGGATGCTGATTTTTGGCCATTTACGGTTCAAAATATTATGTGGGTGGCGCTATTTATTGGCTTTGGTGAGTTGTTTTTGCGCTGGAGCGCGGCCACGGATGAAGAAAGTCAGCTTAAACGCGGCTATTTGCCAACAGATAATCGCGGGCTAGATATGCCAACGCTTGAGCGTATCAAAGAAGGTATTACCTCGCGCCGTTTTGCCCGTGAATCCTTCTTGCCACGTATGATTAGCCGCACGATTGACCAATACCGTGTTAGCGGTAAAGAAGATCAAGCTATTTCCGTGCTGAACTCTTCGTTAGAATTATATATGCATGAGATTGATTTGAAATATTCTATCTTACGTTATTTGACATGGCTTATCCCCTCATTGGGTTTTATCGGAACGGTTATGGGCATTATGTTTGCCCTGCAATATGCAGGCGTTCCTGAAAATGCTGAGGCCGAGGATTTCCTCTACCAAGTCACGTCGCGTTTGGGCGTAGCCTTTACAACAACATTGGTTGCGTTGATTATGTCAGCTGTTTTAGTCTTGATACAATCGCTAGTGCAATCCAAAGAAGAAAGAGCGCTTAATGCGGCAGGGCAATATTGCTTAGATAATTTAATATTACACTTGGGCGGGACGCATGACGCTACCCCGTCGATGACTGACCTTAAGAGACCGCCTGAAGACCCTGCTATAAACACAGCTGTTAAAGCTTGAACGACCTAATATTGGAGTGACGCCAAATGAGTGACTGGAAGCCCCCGCATGAGCGCGAAGGTGTTTACCTTGGTGAAAACCATACAATTCGTGACGAGCGCGCGCCATGGGTGCGCTGGCTCTTGGGCGGCACTTTATTGCTATTGGTCATCGGCGGAGCCGTTTGGCTTGCGACGAAAGTTGTTGTGCCGAACAATATACCCAATAAGCCTGCGCAAGTTGAAACTCCTGAAGAGCCTAAAGTCACTCCAATTAAAAAATCTTCCGATGATCAGGCTTGGGTTAAAGCGCTAGAAACAGACACGCTCGAAGGCTACCGTGAGTATTTGACGCTGTTCCCAGATGGTAAACATAAAGATGATGCCCAAGAGCAAATCAATGCTTATGACAATAAAGCGTGGGATATTGCTGAGCAGCGCCAAACCCTCGCAGGATATGAGGATTATCTGGAAAGCTGGCCTGAGGGATTACATGCGAGCCAAGCGCGTGAGAAAATCGCCGAAATTAAAGCCCGCGCCGAAGCTATTGCGAAAGACGCGGCTGAACGTGCCGCGCGTGATGCTGCCGATTGGGATGTGGCTGCGCAAAATAATACGATAGACAGCTATGGTCGTTATCTTACAAAACAACCGCGCGGAAAATGGGTAGACGAAGCTCAAAAACGGATTGACGGTCTTAAGGCAAGTCAAGCCGCAGATGCGGCAAGTGCAGCAGATAACCAAGCTTGGGCGGCTGCGCAAGCGGCCAACCGCGCCGATGGGTATCAACAATATCTGACGAGCTATCCACAAGGCGCGCATGTGGCCAAAGCGATTGCTGCAATAGAGCAGCTTAAACCTGCTCCTGGACGGGAATTTCAAGATTGCTCGGAATGTCCAACTATGGTTAGCCTTCCTACGGGTAATGCCAATTTGGGCGCAGCAGACGATGAGCCAAATGGACGTCCCAATGAAAAACCGCAGCGCCCTGTAACTTTTACAGATTTATTTGCTATCGGTGTTCACGAGGTCACATTTGCTCAATGGGGCGCTTGTGTTGCGGGCGGCGGTTGTAACGGCACTCCGAGTGATAATGGATGGGGCGGGAACAACCGTCCTGTGATTAATGTTAGCTGGAGTGATGCGCAGGCCTATACGTCTTGGTTGACGCAAAAGACCGGCTTTAATTACAGCCTCCCCAGCGAGGCGCAATGGGAATATGCAGCCCGCGGCGGTGAGGCAAAATCCCTGCAAGGCGGCTCAACAACGGCGCTATGCGCTTTTGCTAATGGGGCGGGAATAGAAAGCGGTCTCGGCTGGGCCAATCAAGACTGTACTGATCCCGCAAGTGATAGAACCTTGCCTGTTGGGACATTGTCACCAAATGGGTTTGGTGTGAAAGACATGATCGGAAATGTCGCCGAGTGGACGTTAGATTGCAATACGCTGAACTTGCGTGATGCGCCGACTGATGGCCGTGCGGACCAACGCGGGAGCTGTAATCAACGCTCTGTGCGCGGCGGATCTTGGTTTTCTGGCCCATCTGATTTGCGATTTGCTGCGCGCTTGATGCAAAGGCGCGGTGACAGCAATGATTTCACGGGCTTTCGCGTGGTTAGAAAGATAGAAAAATAAGCAATATCAATACGTTAATCGTTCATAGCCTAGTCAGCTTATATGTGTTATAAGAGGATATGATAATACGACCGTTTTTGATAAGTTTAGCATTTGGAACAGCTTTGGTCTGCGTGCAGGCCGCGCCTGCCTTTGCGCAAACAACGCAGACAGACCAATCTGAAGAAGATTGGCGAAAGTCGCAAAAGAAACGCAGCACAACGCCTGATATTTTTGACCCAAACGTCAATGGTGTTGGCAAAGGTTTATCTGAAATTAAACCCCTGACACCAATAGAGCGCCTGCCGCGTGACTCGCAACGTCACTTGAAACAGTTGCGCGCTGAAATTATTGCCGAAAGTGATCCGGGCGAGCCTGTGGATACGACATTTGAACCTAGCGAAGCGGCCAAAAATGATCCCGACTTAGCTGCAGATGAAGAAGAAGCTTGGAAGATCATCGTGACTGACTTAGAGCTTAACGGCGGCCAAGGCGGGCAGGCACAAGATCAAAATCAAGACGGCGAAAAAATTGCCGTTGCTGGCCGTAGTAATAACCCGCCATCTGGACAAAACTCTGGCGGGGGCGGTTTTGGCGCAGGCCAAGGTTCTAGTCAGAGCGGCGAGCGGGGCACGACTGTGCTGCGCGGCGGATCATCTGGCAGTGTTGCGGATATTCTCGCGCAAATTAAAGGTATAAAAGCGGGCGGCGGCCAAGGAACTGGTCAACAAGATACAGGTCGGCAAGGCTCAAGTCAGCAAGGCACGAGCCAAGGCAGCACAAGTCAGAGCAGCTCGCAATCTCCTCAAGGTAATCAGGGACAGACCTCACAATCTCAGGGTCAGTCTCAGGGGCAATCCCAATCTCAAGGTCAGTCTCAAGGACAAGAAGGTGAACAAGGCCAAGAGAGCAGCAATCAGCAAGACTCGCAAAGCGGACAATCAGGCGCTAGCCAAGGCGAGAATTCAAGCCAGGGCGAGAGTTCTAGCCAAAGCCAAAGTCAAAGTTCTAGTCAAAGCCAAGATTCAGTCCAAAGCCAAACTGAAAACTCTACCTCGCGTGAGCGTGAACGGTTAAGCCCGCTTGAGACCTTGAAAAGAGAGCGCGAAGACCGCGTAACAGGTGATACAACGAGTGCGCGTGACTTTCTTAAAACAACACCTGATACGCCGAATGATTAATCATTCGGCGTGCTAGCCACGTATTTTGGCCATGAATTTGTGGCAAGGTATTCACCGAAGCGAAGTCAGTTTAACTGGACGCTAATTATTTGTCGTTGTAAGCTACTATATGGATATAAAGTCTACCGATTTAGATCGTGCTTCTGATGATAGCGCCATAGTTAGCCCTGTTGTAGAAGATGTGCCCTCAGCCGTATCGAAAGGGCGTCTTGCGGATAGGTTGGCAGCAATTATTGCGGCCTGCGCATTAGGGCTTGCATTGCTTTTAAGTTTTTTATTTTTCACCGGCTTTGTCGTTAATGATTACCATATTCTCGCTATTACATCTGCCTTGGGTTTCAGCCTCTTTCTTGGGGCTTTTGCGATTGTGCCTATGGGAATTATCGTAGTTTTAGCGCTTAGAGCCTATAGGAACGGCGGGAATATAAATATTTATCTGTGGGTTTTGTGTCTTATTTTGCCGTGGTTAATTTTGTCACTATTATGCTTAATCTACACACCGTTGCCTGCTTGGATGAGTTTAACGGCTGTTTTATGTGCGCTGTCTTTAACATTTTGGGGTATTATATCCTTAGGTTTTGAAGTGAAATATAAGATAGATTTACGCTCGGCCCGCGCCAATTCTAAATGATAACGGCTTAATCACAGTCAAGTGCATTGCAAAAAACCGATATTTGGTTATCTTTTACTCAGATACTGTTCAGGCATAACATGTTATATAGGACCACATAATTGGAAAAGATGTTGCTGAAACGGAATGGAGTCATAGATATGAAAAAAATCATTCGAAATGGAGCCCTTGTTGCGTCACTGTTAATTCTAGGAGCATGTGCAACAGCAACACCTTACCAAGAAGCTTCTGCACCCGGCAAATTTGATGGATTTTCACAAACGGTTATTGAAAATGATCGCGCCCGCGTATCATTTGCAGGCAATACGATCACGGAACGTGATGTTGTAGAAAATTACCTTTTATATCGCGCCGCAGAATTAACAGTGGAACGCGGCTTTGATTATTTCACATTGCAGGAACGCGATGTTGAACAGAAAACTCGGCTTCGCTCCACGGGCAGCGGGTTTAATAATGGTTTCTTCAATTATAATTTCTTCCACCCAAGATTTGGGTGGGGCGGCAGCAGATTCGGAGGCCGAGGTTTCGGAAGCCGTTTTGGTCGTTTCGGCGGATCTAGTTTTGGGTTTGGCCGCGGAGGGTTTGGCGGTGTTGGGTCAGGCTTTGATCTTCGTGAAATTACTAAATATCGTGCTACGGCTGAGGTTAGGTTTGGACGCGGGACAAAACCTGATGAACAGGACAACGCTTTTGATGCGCGCGATGTGATTAATAATCTTGGACCAACGATTGTTTATCCTGATGATGGGGTTCAAGAAGCTCTACCACAAGAGAGT
>JBDVGI010000322.1:0-17649 GCA_039962885.1 Litorimonas sp.
CCATATGTTAAACCGTGAAGGCGTGCAGCCGCGTTGATACGCTGGATCCATAACGCGCGGAATTGGCGCTTCTTAAGCTTACGGCCAATATAAGCATATTGACCGGCTTTTTCGACAGCCTGATTAGCAATGCGGAATGTATTTTTCCTACGACCGCGATAACCTTTGGCGGCATCGATAATTTTTTTGTGGCGGGCGTGTTTCGTAACACCGCGTTTTACACGTGACATAACTCGCTCCTATTTCTTTTTCTTGCCGTAAGGCATATATGTTTTTTTTATAACTTTTGCATCCGCATCAGCAAGCACAGTTGTCCCGCGTAATTTACGAATTTGGTCATTAGTACGTTTAATCATACCGTGACGTTTACCAGCTTGGCCAGCTTTCACTTTGCCGCTCGCTGTCAGTTTAAAGCGCTTTTTAGCGCCTGACTTGGTCTTCATTTTGGGCATTTCGGTCTCCTAATATATGGCGCGTTCGGTTGAAGTTCCGTCAGCACCGCCTTTTCGAGCAATCAGGCATGCCTTTAGCCTGCATTGCTGCGCTCGCAATTGTGCGAGATGCGGGCTTATAGCGGGGACAGAGCAGATTGCAAGCCGCAAATGCGTCTTTGCCAGAAGGCAGTCACCACAGTTCACTTCATATCAACACATTCCTTGCCAGAGTCCCGTTTTACGCACATATATTTTTAGTATGTTATCAACCTATCTTAGGAGGCTATATGAAAACCTATAATATATGTAATGGCCTATTTTACCTAGCCTATGGTCTATTCGGGGCGTTCCTACCCCTCGGCATGGCAGGAGTTATGGGTTGGGACCCAAATTTGCTTGGGCTGCACCAAATTCGTGCGATTAGTATGGCAATGAGTGCAATGGGACTCGCAGCCTTTATCAGTGCGCTCCGCTCTCAAAACCCAATCGCCTTGACTAAAGTCTTTATCCTGCTCACCGTGGCCTTTATGGCGGGCCGCCTATTGGGTCTCGCCTTTGACGGTGCAGGCCCAACTCAGACCTACGCCGAAATCGGATTTGAAGTTTTTTGGGCAACAATTGGTTTTATAATACTTAAAGGTAGTTCTTTGGCTGCTAAGCCTCAAAACACCACCGAATGATTGCCTTTTGTGCGTGTAGACGGTTTTCGGCCTCGTCAAACACCGCGCTTTGCGGCCCGTCAATCACGCTCGAAGCGACTTCTTCGCCTCGGTGCGCGGGCAGGCAATGCAAGAACACTGCGTCCTTGGCCGCAGCGTTCATCAGCCAGTCTGTGACTTGATGGCCCATTAAATCTGCAAGCCTTTTATCGGCGTCTTTGTCTCCCATAGAAACAAATGTATCGGCAATCACAACATCCGTATCAGCGCAGGCCAGACGCGGGTCGGTAATGAGATCAATTTTGGCGCCTCGTCCGCGTGCAGCTTCGAGGGTTTGTCCTGATACTGCATAATCTGGAGGCGTTGAAATTCGCAAGCGATACCCAAATTTCGTAGCGGCGTTGATAAAGCTCACCGCCACATTATTGCCGTCGCCAACCCATGTTAAGCTCATGTCAGATAAATCTCCGCCGCGTTCTTCGAGCGTTTGCAGGTCAGCCATAATCTGGCACGGGTGGTTATAATCCGTCAGGCCATTAATCACAGATACGTCTGCATTATGCGCCAAGGCCGTTAAAGTGCTATGATTATTGGCACGCAACATTATCCCGTCGACAAAGCGCGACAGCACTTTCGCCGTATCTTCAACGGTCTCCCCGCGCCCCAACTGCATATCATTTGAAGTCGCCGTAATAGAGGCTCCGCCAAGTTGGCGCATGGCCATATCAAAACTAAACCGTGTACGGGTGGAGGATTTTTCAAAAATCAAAGCCAAAGTTTCGCCAGAAAAAGGCGCGTCCGCATCTATGCGGCCTTTGGGTATGTCCGTCCGTGCAGTTTTGATACGATGCGCTTCATCCAAAATAACGCGCAATTCACTCGATGGAATATCCGCCAAAGACAGGAAATGTTTGGCCATAAGAAAACCCTTGCAAAAAACGTGTCTACCGAATTTTACAAGGGCTGTAAATTTTAAATTTAGACAAACTTTGTGACGTTAAGCCAAGCTATACATCATCCCAGTCTTGAGCCTGCGTAAAGACTTTTCGTAACTTGCCAACGGCTTCGCGAATATGTTCTGGCGATATGATAAGCGGCGGAGCCATGCGCAGGACATTGTCCCCAGCCGTGCCCACCAAAAATCCATCATCAAATAAAGCCATACGCACTTTGACATTATTCTTTTTGAGCTTCATCCCGCAAAGCAAGCCTTTACCACGCACGTCAACGACAACATCAGGAAACTCATCTTTCAAGCTTTCAAATTGTTGCTTCATCACATTTGACATCTCAACAACGTTCTCAAGAAATGCAGGGTCACTCATGATGTCAAAGGCGATATTGCCAACAGCCATCGCCATAGGATTACCACCATATGTACTGCCATGTGTCCCCGGCACCATGTGTTTGGCAACTTCTTCACTCGCGATACAAGCGCCAAGCGGGAAGCCCCCGCCTATGCCTTTCGCGGCAGTGATAATATCAGGATAAGCGTCTTCGCCTGCCCATTCATGTGCGAACAGCTTACCCGTGCGCCCAGCACCGCACTGGACTTCATCATAAATCAGCACCAAACCATTTTCATCGCATAACTCACGTAAGCCGCGCAGACATTCTGCAGGTAGAGCCCGCAAACCGCCTTCGCCCTGCACAGGTTCCACCATAATCGCGGCAGTTGTGTCAGTAATCGCAGCCTTCAGCGCGTCATGATCACCAAATGGCAGATTGACATAGCCAGGTAAGCCGGGCCCAAAACCTTCAAGATATTTAGGGTTGCCCGTAGCATTGACGCTCGCCAGTGTACGGCCATGAAACGCGCCGCTAAAAGTCAGAATATCAATCCGCTCAGGATGGCCCTGTCCAAATTGATAACGCCGCGCTGTCTTCAGCGCACATTCGATGGACTCAGCACCAGAATTGGTGAAAAAGATTTTGCCAGCCCAAGGCAAAGCATTGCAATATTTATCCGCCAAGTCGTGCTGCCCATCAATACGAAATAGATTAGACAAATGCCACAATTTCTCTGATTGATCTTTCACGGCTTGAACGAGATCAGGGTGTCCGTGACCAAAGGCTGTGACGGAAATTCCTGCAATAAAATCTAAATATTTATCGCCATCTTTTGTATAAAGATATGCCCCTTCCCCGCGATCAAATGAAATTTTGGGCGGGTTATAACAATCGTAGAGATGATCGCCTTTTGCCATGGTTTTTGTCCTTGATTAGGATTTAATTCGCCAGCCAGCGCGAAGCACTAACATGACCGTCAGGAATAGACTCATATTGATTACAGAAATAAATACAATACCTATCCCAATGTTTGAATCCGCCGTCCCTAAAAACCCATAGCGAAAGCCGTCTATCAGATAAAAAAGCGGATTAAATTGGATTAAAGTTTGCAAGAAATCCGGCAGAACTTTCACAGAATAAAACGTACCTGACAAAAAGGATAAGGGCAGAATGATAAATTGGTTCACAACCGCTAGGTGGTCAAATTTTTCGGCCCATATCCCTGATAACACACCAATCATGGCCAACATGACCGCGGCAGAAAGACCAAAAAAGACAACAGCCCAAATGTGCATTGGGACAAGCGGAGTGAATATAGACAGAGCCAACGCCGTGGCGATAGCCACCAGAACTCCGCGTGTGACCGCCCCGCCGATCCAACCCAGTGCAAGCTCAAATGGAGCCAGCGGCGGCATTAATACATCTGAGATATAACCAATCACTTTACTCGTCATAATTGACGATGAACTATTTGAAGCCGCATTATTCAAAATGCCAAGCATAACTAACCCAGGGGCTAA
This sequence comes from Litorimonas sp., assembly GCA_039962885.1. Lineage (GTDB taxonomy): Bacteria > Pseudomonadota > Alphaproteobacteria > Caulobacterales > Maricaulaceae > Litorimonas. The sequence continues at coordinate 3,904 of JBDVGI010000322.1, forward strand.
AAAGGCCATAAACTCTTGCGGGTTCGGGCGTAATTCTGCGAATGCGAGTACAAAAACCGCCATATAAAGTAAATTAGAAATAATTGGAGCCAATAAGGTTTGCGGGCCAACCCGAACAAAGCGCCGGACTTCTTTTATATATAAAGTCCGCAAGCCCATCCAGTTTACACGGCCAAATTTACGCTCAGACACAGATTGATTGGCACGGCCTTTTGATACGGCTCTAACGGTCATTATAAACTCTCCATTTGTCCCGCCCTATCATCTCAATTTCATTACGTCTGTAAAAAAATAATACACTATATGTAGATTACCTGTGGATAGCCTATAGTTATATCTTGTGGTTTTTGTCAGTTTCTTTACCTTATATTGTGTTAGAAGCTCTAGGGGGAGTTTTCGAAATCAACATATAGAGTCTGTATATGCAGGCCTAATAATAAAATAGTGGGTAAAGTCAGTGAGCAAACCAAAAAAATCAAAAACTTGGCCAGATGAACGCGTCGCCGTGTTGACAAAGCTATGGGCAGAAGGCTTATCTGCCTCTCAAATTGCAACACAGCTTGGCGGCGTTACGCGCAACGCTGTTATTGGGAAAGTGCATCGCTTGGGCCTCCCTGGACGTGCGAAACCCTCTAATCCAAGACGCAAACGCGTCACCACTGCCAAAACAAGCAAGCCTCGTGTTAGCAAGGCACTGCGCGCACCCTCTGCTCCGCGTACGCCTCGCATTCTCGCTACTGCACCGCCTGCCCCGCCGCCGTTAGACGCCAAACCCATGGCAAATGGTGAGTTTGCAACAATTTTGACTATCACAGATCACATGTGTAAATGGCCAATCGGAGATCCAGGCACACCGGAATTTCGCTTTTGCGGACGGAAAACTGATCCAGAAGAACCCTATTGCGTTCCTCATAGCCAAGTGGCCTATCAACCGTCACGCCGCCGCGGCTCTAACCAAAAAGCGATTGGGCCGAACCCAACCAGCCGCAAACGGTTAATGTAGAGCCTCTTAAATTCAAACATAAAAGCGTCTTAAAACTTAAGACGCTTTTTTACGACCTAGATCAAAGCTGTCCAATTTTGCGCAGCTTAAGGCCGCTTCCCATATCAAACTCCCCATGCTATGCGCCTGTCCATGTCAACGACCCTTATATCCAACGTCTCTGCAGAGGCCTCGCAATCAGACAGCTCAGCGCGCGATACACGTATCCGCCTTGTAGGGCTTGGCCGTAAAGACATTGCGGCTCATCTTGAAACTCTTGGCCCAGACTTAGGCATAGAGCCTAAGAAAATCCGCATGCGGACAAAGCAAATTTTTCACTGGATTTATAATTACGGCGTGACCGAATGGGATCAAATGAGCAATATTGCTAAAGGCCTACGCGCCAAATTAGAGCAACATTTTTCACTCACGCGACCTGAAATCGTTGAACGCCTCATCAGCTCTGACGGAACACGGAAATATCTTATCCGCATGGCGCCCGGAGTAGAAGTTGAGAGTGTTTTTATACCGGACGTGTCTAAAACGGGCGCTTTATGTGTCTCATCTCAAGTGGGCTGTACCTTGACCTGTAAATTTTGCCACACAGGAACGCAGCGTTTAGTCAGAAACTTAACCCCTGCCGAGATTGTCTTGCAAGTGATTATTGCTCGCGATGATTTGGGTGAATGGCCAACAACACAAGATAACCGTAAATTAACCAATATTGTATTTATGGGCATGGGCGAGCCTCTTTATAACACGGAAAGTGTCGGGGACGCGCTCGATGTAATTTGCGACCCTGAAGGCCTTAGTATAGGCCGCCGCCGAATTACTGTATCGACCAGCGGTGTTGTGCCAGAAATCGGCCCAATGGGCGAACGCACTCATGCAATGCTCGCTATTTCACTTCATGCCGCCAATGATGAGCTCCGCGAGCAAATCATGCCTATCAATAAGAAGTACCCACTCAAGGACTTAATGGAAGCTTGCCGCAACTATCCCGGCCTGAACAATTCGCGGCGCATTACCTTTGAATATGTCATGCTGAAAGACATTAATGATCAACCTTGGCATGCCAAGCAGCTCATTCGTTTGCTCAAAGGTATTCCCGCCAAGGTCAATCTTATCCCCTTCAACCCTTGGCCCGGTACAGATTATGAATGTTCCGATTGGGACACAATTGAAAGTTTCGCAGACATGGTCAATGCTGCAGGATATGCGAGCCCTATTCGTACACCGCGCGGACGAGATATTTTTGCAGCCTGCGGGCAGTTAAAATCTGAATCAGAGAAAAAACGCGCCAGCGCGGTTCGGGCCGAACTTAAAGCCTAAAGCGCACTCTAAATACAGATTTAAACCATTAAATTTTATCTATAATAGATTTTTAGCTTGATTCATAAGCCTAGCTTACGCATGGGTATAGCAATGCTTCATGTGGGTGCATGTATTCAACGAATAAAGACACCAAATAAAAATAAAAAGATAAAACATGACCACTGCTCTTGAAAGCCTTGCCTCTGGGTTTCCTTATCTAATTTTCTATCTCTTAACCATCACAGTCATCTATTTGATTGGACTCGTTGTTTATGTGAAACTCACACCGCATAAAGAATTAGAGCTTATCCAAAACGGAAACATGGCTGCGGCTATTCATTTTTCATCCTTAGTCATCAGTCTAGCTCTGCCGCTCGCCGCCTGTTTGATTAATAAATACTCACTTGCAGATGTTGCCATATGGGGGACGTTTTCACTCTTTTTACAGCTATTTCTATTTCGTCTAACGGATGGTATTTTCAAGGGTATGGCAGAGCGTATTATTAACGATCAAGCCGCGCCCGCGCTTGTACTGGCCTCGTTTAAGATTGCAGGATCAATCATCCTTGCATTTGCGATTGCTGGATAAAACGACCCTATGAAATATCTTCCAGACTGGGGCATATACTTGGCAATATTAACAGCCATGGTTTGGAGTGCTAATCGCGGACAAGACAAAGTCGCCCCGCCTATCTCAACCCCAGAGCTTGGACCGATGCTCCCAAGCGAAAGTCCGCGAGATGACCAAGTTCTCGTTAACATTGACGCTCCATCATCTAGCGTCGGCACAGCCTTTGCGATTAACAACACAGGTCAATGGATGACTGCGCGCCATGTCGTCGATGGGTGCGATGACATTGGACTTAAAATCGGTAAAAACCAGACCTTGCGTGTCAAAGCCGCGATTTCGCAAGAAGCCGATTTAGCGGTGTTAAGCTCAGCATGGACACGCCCGCCTTTGCCAAATGATTTAAACTCATCTCGCCAAATTGGCGAAGCAGGATATTTCTTTGGTTTTCCCCAAGGTAGACCAGGCGAAGCGATTGGCAAATTACTTGGCCGCAACCGCATGATTGTCCGCGGACGATATACATCTGATGAGGCCATTTTGGCGTGGTCAGAAATTGGCCGTACAAATGGTATATTTGGATCACTCGGCGGATTATCTGGCGGGCCTGCTTTGGATAAAGACGGAGAAATCATTGGTGTTGTCACGGCCGAAAGCCCAAGGCGCGGGCGCATTTACACCGTAGCGCCTTTGCATTTACGCAATCATATCAAACCTCAAAACATCAAAACTAATCCATTAAAGCTCTCCGCCTATGCGCCTATAGCTGACCAATTGCGCCGCGATCGCCGCATCGTCCAAGTCATTTGCATGGTGCGCTCTTAACTGCGATAACATCCTATGCGCATGTGGCTAAAATTTGTAGTCTTTATCGGGATATGCTTGGGGATAGGTTACGGCATTAACAAAACCGTCCCCGTGCAACATCTCCCATGGCGTCACTTATCCCCCGAAGCCCCTTTAGGGTTTGCGACGAAGACCCAGTTTTTACGCCTATCTCTATCCCCGTCAAATATGTGCATGGATATGGCAGAGTCTATAAAGCCTCTTTCGAGCGCGGCTGTTCTCCCGCACCGTCCTTACACAACAAATTCTCGCAGAGTTTGTGGCTGGGATGTTGCGCGAAATGTAAGCCAAAGTGCAAATATCAAGCTCTCTCCAGACGCTGTTAATATGCAATGCCCTTTATCTGTTGCAAGTTATTTATGGATGCGTGAAATCGACAAAATTGCCAAAAAAGATCTCGGTAGCTCTATTTCAGAGGTTATACATTATGGGACATATTCTTGTCGAAAACAAAACGGAAATACCTCAGGCCAATGGAGCGAACATGCCTTTGCCAATGCGTGGGATGTGGCAGGATTTAAACTCAAAAATGGCAGCGTCATTACTGTAAAAAACGGTTGGGATGACGATTCAGCCGAAGCGCAATTTTTGCGCCGCACGCGAGATACAGCTTGTAAAATTTTCAACGTCACTTTGTCGCCTGACTTTAACGCAGCCCATGCAGATCACTTCCATCTTGATATGGGGCCGACGAGAACTTGCCGTTAAATCATAACCGCTTCAATAAAGTATAAAATTTATAGAAATCCTTTTCCTATTTTAAGACGACTTTAGGGCTTTATGACTATAATCGAGAAAATCAGACACCTTATGTGACCACATCCGCAGATTTAGGAGTTTTTGTGGGCCAAAGCCGCCAAAATATCATCAAATCTGTCACGGATTTAACCGCGCAAGATTGGGCGGCGTGGACGGATATGCGCAAAGGCAATCCTGCCCTTATCAGCCCTTATTTTCATCCTGATTATGTTCGCAAAATTGCAGCTGTCAACGCAGGCTCTCCAATTCACATTATCTGTGCATATAAAGATGAGGAAAATATTGGGTTTTTAGCCGTTCAAGGCGGGAATTTTGCACGACCCGCTGGCGCGCCGCTCAGTGATTTTCACGGCATAATACAGGCCAAAGACACACAATTAAATTTCTCCGACATATTAAAGGATACAGGCATATCCGCCTATCATTTTAGTGCTGCGGTCGGCGTAGACGATTTAGCTGATAATCAGGTCATTAAACGCGAGAGAACTGCCGCTTTAGATCTAACAACAACAGCTCAAGATTGGCGCGATGGACTGGATAGTAGTTATCGCCGTCATATGAAATCAACCCGCAGACGTATCCGCAAAGCAGAAGAAAGCATTGGCCCTCGCCGCTTTGTTTTTAACTCTGATGATCCCAAAGTCTTTGAACATCTCATGGCGTGGAAATTTAAAAAATTCGAGGATACTGGTAAATATAATGTCCTATCCGTTGATTGGACAATGGCCCTTATCCGCGAACTTTGGGAAACCCCCACACAAAATGGCCTGCGATGTGATCTGCACGCTTTATATTTAGGTGAGCGCCTAGCAGCCGTTGATCTCGGCCTATCAGATGGCCCCGTTTTCCATAGCTGGATTGTCGCCTATGATCATGAGTTTCAAAACTTCGCACCTGGCATTCAACTCTTAGAAGGCTTGATAGATGAAGCCGTCGCACTTGGATACTCCCGCATAGATATGGGCGCAGGGCTTGACGGGTATAAACGCCATTACGCCACACATGGACACGATGTTACAGGCGGGTTCATCCCCGTTAAAGGTATCGGCGCAAGCACGGCAAAATTATACGGAAAAGCCGAACTTTGGGGGCAAGGATCAGCCTCAGACATGCCCGGGAAAATTCGCCGCCGATATACGCAAATTTCGGCCTGTGACACAAACCGAATAAACCAAGTGAAAGCTTTAATATCAGCCGTTCAAACGCGCGGTAAATCATAAAACAACAATTTACCGCATAAATGCTACTAAAAGCACCGTAAATCATCTCGAAAAAGCATCACATCACAAAAATGTGCATCAATGCTAACATATATTGACATGAAAAAGTTTTCATCCTTAGATATAGTTCTCGTGGCTGAAACATAAACTTTAATCATAATTCAGGAACAAACGCATTATGACCAATCTTAAATCAATTCTAATTTTATCTGCAGCGGCAACACTTATGAGCGCCGCTCCTGCTCTCGCCCAATATGGCAGCGGGTCAACTGACAGCGCAGCAGCCGCCGCGCAAGACGCAAAAGCAACGGCACAAGAGGCTGCTAAAAACGCAAAAGACAAAGCTTATGGCTCTGGCACTGAAGCGGCAGAACAAAAAGTTAAAGCTCACGGTTCTGGCACTGAAGGCGCAGCACAAGACGTGAAAGCTCACGGCTCCGCTACTGAAGGCGCAGCACAGAAGGTCAAAGCTCACGGCTCTGGAACTGAAGGCGCAGCGCAAAAAGTCAAAGCTCACGGTTCCGCTACAGAAGGCGCAGCACAAGACGTGAAAGCTCATGGATCTGCTACAGAGGCTTCAACAAAAGCTGCTAAAGACAAAGCTTATGGCTCTAGCTCAAATGGTTTGAAAGCGACGCAAGAGCAATCTTACGGATCTGGCTCTACAACATCGTCATCTGTTGCTCCATCAAGCTTGCCAATTAGCTGCCCAACTGGAACAGTCGCGCAACCAAATGGTACATGTCTGCTAACAAGCGGCAACCTACCTGGCACATAATTAAAGTCTGGTTTCACGTATAATTTCATTTTTTAAACGTGAAACCGCATAAATTATTTTTGATTGGAGCTGTCCTAATCGGGGCGGCTCTTTTTTATATTCGATATCTATCTTTTAGTTTCGCACGCGGAACAACGACCCCTGAACACCCTTATATCATTTTCACAGCCGTGCTTATCATTGCCAATCTCATTTGGCTTTGCTTCATACCGATTTTAAAGCGCTGGTCACAAAAAGACGAAAATAATGACCGTTCGTGGCGTGTTTGGATATGGGGCCTCATCGGACTAAGCCTTGGATTTAGGGCTTTATTTTTTGGGTCAGTTCCCATTTATGAAGATGACTTTAACCGCTACCTTTGGGACGGAGCAAGCATCGCGCAAGGCGTTAGTCCTTATAAATATAGCCCTACCGAAATCTTAGACCAGCTCGCCAATGAAACCCTTCCTGAAGGACAAATCCCGATACCCGCGCAAGATGGGAAGCGGTTATTAAAACTCTCAGATGAGGGTTATAGTCTATTGTTGAAGATTAATAATCCAGACCTAACCACGATTTATCCGCCCAGCGCCCAAGCTGCATTTGCCATTGCGGCGATTATAAAACCTTTAGACTTAAATAGTTTGCGTTTAGTTTTTTTATTCATCGAAGCCCTAACAATGTTTTTATTGATTAAAGCCCTCGCGCTTTACGGGCGATCTTCGCTTTGGACATTACTCTATGCATTTAATCCCTTGTTGATTTATTCAGCATTTAACGTCGCCCATATGGATGTGGTCTTACCGCCCTTCATCATAGCTGCGTTGATCTTAATAAAAAAACGCCCTTATATGGCGGCCATAGCTGTGGCGGGCGCGGCAGCTGTCAAGGTTTGGCCGCTTATCCTTGCGCCAATATTTTATCGCGGATGGCTACGCCGTCCGCTGATTTATATCAGCTGCGCAATTTTAGTTGCAGCTTTATCTCTCATGTTATTTTGGCCAATGCTGACAGAACTTCGTCCTAGCAGCGGCTTATCTGCCTATACGCAAACATGGCAAAGAAGCAGCTTTCTGTTTCCCGCTTTTAGCCGGTTTCTGGAAGGGTTTATGACCGAACCAAGCCAATTTTTAAGATATTGTGTGGCGGGTATCTTAACGGGCCTAAGCCTGTGGTTTGGTTTCAAACATCTTCTGGAACAAAACACTTCTTCGCCTGAAAACAACATTTTGCAAGACAGGCTGCATATGGCAATGCCAAGGGCACTAATGATACTCACATTGACTTTAATTTTCTTATCTCCAACAGGTTATCCATGGTATGTTATTTGGGTCATTATGTTTATGCCATTCATCCCCTATTACGGCGCAGCACTGCTCTGCGCGCTCGTCCCGCTTTATTATGTACGCTTCGCCTTAGGAGAGCAGGGGCGATATGAGATTTATACATCTTGGCTTGTGCCAATACAATTTGGCCTACCTATGCTCATTTTATTAGGGGAATATTGTTTTGGACAAATCAAAGGTGTGATGACAAAGAATGACCAAATTCATGCTTAATCCAATAGAAAACCCCGTCATAAAAGTTGTCATACCCGCCCGCAACGAAATCGAAGCAATTCCCAAAGTCATTGGCGAGATTCCAGACTATGTCGCGCAAATTATCGTCGCGGATAATGGCTCTACGGACGGCACAGCCGAAGCTGCGCAAACTGCAGGAGCTATAACAGTTTATGTTGAGCAGCCCGGTTACGGACGGGCTTGTCTGGCTGCGATCAAGACTGCAGGCACATGCGACATTATCGTCTTTCTAGATGGAGATGCATCGGATTACCCCGAAGACATGACAACCATGCTAGCCCCTATCATAGCTGGGGAAAAAGACCTTATGATAGGGTCACGCATCCATAAAGGGATTGAAAAAGGCTCCCTGACGCCGCAACAGATGTTTGGTAATTCTTTGGCGTGTTTTTTAATGAAATTATTTTGGGGCAGTCAATTCACCGATCTCGGCCCGTTCCGCGCAATCCGCAGCACATCATTAGAACAATTAAATATGCGCGCGCCAACATTTGGGTGGACAGTCGAGATGCAAGCCCGCGCGCTCAAACAAAAACTACGGTGCGGCGAAGTTCCCGTACGCTACCGCAAACGTATCGGCACATCAAAAATATCAGGTACGGTAAAGGGCGTAATATTGGCAGGCTATTATATCCTATTTACAATATTCAAAGAGGCTTTAACTCCGCGCCGCCGCGCAAAAACACGCGGCCCATAAGCGAAATATACCCATAAACGCCATATAGAGGGCACGCTCTAAAACCATTCTGCCAAATAAAAACCCCGCCAAAGCGAGGTTTTTTTTAATTCAGTCTGTTTAACTACCAGATTTTGACGCGTTTTTCAGGCTCTAAATACAGCGCATCACCAGGCTGAATATTAAAGGCTTCATACCACGCATCGAAATTACGAACGATACCGTTAGACCGGTACTCGCCCGGACTATGCGGATCCGTTTTAATGCGGTTACGCAACGCTTCTTCGCGCATCTTTATTTGCCAAATTTGCGCATAAGACATGAAGAAACGCTGATCGCCTGTAAATCCGTCAATGATAGGTGCCTCTTTACCGCCGAGTGACGCTTTATAGGCGTTATAGGCCATCGTAATACCCGTTAAATCACCAATGTTTTCACCCAATGTTAAACGGCCATTGACGTTCAAACCATCAATCGGTTCAAAGGCATCATATTGAGCGACAAGCGCATCAGCACGCGTTTTGAAAGCCTCACCATCCTGCTTTGTCCACCAATCACGCTGCTCACCATTACCATCTGTTTTGCGGCCTTGATCATCAAAACCATGACCCATTTCATGGCCGATCACCGCGCCAATGCCGCCGTAATTTACTGCATCATCAGCTGCAGGGTCAAAGAATGGCGCTTGCAATATAGCTGCGGGAAAAACAATTTCATTTAAATCTGGACGGTAATAAGCATTGACCGTTTGCGGGTTCATGCCCCACTCATCCCGATCAATCGGGCCGCCAAGTTTACTGAGTTGATCCTGCCAACCCCATACCGACGCAGATTTAATTGTCCCAATAAGGTCATCCCTATCAACTTGGAGCTCTGAGTAATCCGTCCAAACATCAGGGTAGCCAATTTTTGGATTGAACTTGGCAAGTTTATATTGCGCTTGCTCTTTGGTCTCTTCGCCCATCCATTCAAGGTTCTCAATTCCAACCTTAAAAGCTGCACGTAGATTTTCAATGAGATCAAGCATTTGCGCTTTTGAGCTTTCAGGGAAATGCTCTTTGACGTAAACTTTACCGACAATCTCCCCCATTGTCCCGTCTATTTGGCCAACCGCACGTTTCCAACGCTCTCGTTGCGCAGGAGTCCCGCGCAACGTTTTTCCATAAAATTCAAAGCTCGCATCGCCGACGGCTTTGGGCAGATAAGCGGATTTTCCGCTCACATAGCTGACCGTCATATAGTCTTTCAAAACCTCAACATCAGCGTCTGCAAAGATCGCAGCTGTGCCATCTATCGCATCGGTTTCGCGCACGATAAATGTTGTTTGTCCGTCAAGGCTCGCCGTTTTGAACATTGTGTCCCATGGGAAACCGTCCGCACTGGCTTTAATTTGCTCTAAGGTTCTTTTATTATAGGTCTTATCACGATCGCGGCGTTGCGTTGGTGTCCAATGAACTTTGGCAATCTCTGTTTCGAATGCCATAATCGCTTCGGCGCGCTGATTTGATTTTTCAACACCTGCCGCATCCAACATAGCCGTCAGAAAAACCATATATGCCGCGCGTTGCGCATCTGCCTTTTCGCCTTCATCCAAATAGTAATCGCGGTTAGGCATGCCCAAACCTGATTGCGTCAAAAAGACGATGTAGTTCTCAATATCTTTTGAATCAATTCCAATAAATGGCGCAATTGGTGAACGAATACCTAAGGCAGGTTCAGCCATAAGCACGGCCACATCATTGTGCGTTTTAACAGCGCGAATTTTATCAATATCAGCTTGAACGGACGTCATGCCCGCGGCTTCTATAGCCTCTTCATCCATAAAGGCCGCATAGAGATCACCAATTTTTTGCTCATCCGTACCTTTAGCTGCATTTTTAGCGGCTGTGGCTTCAATAATTTCTTTAACGCGGTCTTCTGAGATATCCCGCAAAATACCAAAGCCGCCATATGTAGAGCGGTCTGATGGGATTTCTGTATTTTTAATCCATGTGCCATTGACGTATTTAAAGAAGTTATCGCCGGGCCTCACTGCATTATCAACACCGGTTAGATCAACGCCGAATGAGCCTAATTTTGGCTTCGCGCTTACAGCAGCTTTTACATTGCTTGCCGCTGTTCTAACGTCATTAACCGCAGTTTCAGCACCGCCTCCGCCACAGGCCGTTAGGCCCAATCCGATAGCAATAACGCTTGCTCCGAGTAAATGTTTCAAATTCATATCTCTCTCCATAAAATATCTAAGACGTGTCTTCTGCGCGTTTATTTAGATCATCAATTTTCACTAATTAGCGTGTTATTCCGCAGGCTGCGGCGTACTCCCAATAGGCATATTCTCTGCTTTAATTTCATCCGCCTCTAACCCTTCCAATGCAAGGGCCATTTCCGGATCGTAAGTACTGCCTAACCCAGGCTGCACAACTCCTGTCCACATAGAGCGGAAAATACGTGTTATATCAACCCCAATTCCATACATAGCTGGCACAAGGATTAATGTTAAGAAGAAGTCAAACAACACGCCAAATGCCAAGGCAACCACCATAGGTTTGAGAAACTCTGCCTGCGCAGAATTTTCAAATAATATCGGCGTAATGCCAACAAAGGTTGTTACCGAGGTTAGTAGGATTGGACGAAAGCGCGCCACACAGGCATCGAGCATAGCTTGATAGGCTCCAACACCTTTATCTCTCAAACGGTTGACATAATCAATTAATACAAGGTTATCATTTACCGCCACACCAGACGCCGCAAAGAATCCAAATATACTGAAAATTCCAAATGGAACGCCTGTAATAATATTCCCAAATATCATTCCAATAAACGCAAAAGGTATCGCAACCATGATTAAAAGCGGCAAGGCATAAGACCTAAATGCAATGGCCAACAAGACATACATGAAGAACAAAACAACATATAATGACAAAGTGATTTCACTTTGAAATGTCGTTAGAAGTTCATCATCGCCCACATTTAGGCGGCTAACAGCAGGGTGACGAAGTTCCCAATCAGGGAAGTAATTATCCTCTAGGTCTTTCCGGATATCCGCGAGGGCTTGCGGAGTTCCAGCGACCCGCGCGCCCGTATAATTTACCTGTTTGCGGTCGCGGCGTTGGATGCGTCCAACCCCTGGTGCAAATGTCACATCTGCTACAGAAAAGAGCGGAACTTCGATTCCGTTCGCGCTACGAATAAACAAAGTCTCCAGCGAGTCGATACTTTCACGCGCCTGTGTTGGGTAACGCACCATGACCCGCACATCTTCGCCATTACGCGGCAAGCGCTGTACTTCAAGACCAAAGAAAGCTTGGCGCACCTGCGTTGTTACGTCATTTAAGGTAATCCCTAAAGTTTCCGCGCCAGGTTTCATATTAAATTGAATTTCTCGCGCGGAACTTTCAAAACTATCCCACGCGCTCGTGACACCATTATAGGTTTCGATTTCACTCTTAAGCTCTAATACAGCCGTGCGAAGCGCAACCTCATCTGTAGAACTGACGCCGAAAAACAGACGGCCACCATTTTCTCCGCCGCCTTGCGCAAAACCATAAGTGACGCGAAGTGCATCAGGGACAGGCCCGACATATTCTTCAAGTTTTTCTGTAATTGTTTTTGTCGAAGCATTATTTCTATTTTTAACTTCAGTCAGACCTAAGAAGCCTTGCACTTGGCGCGATTCTGATGATGTCCCTGGATTTGCAATTAAATCCACACCCGCATCAATGCCAAAGTCCGCTTGCGCGTTTGCGTTTAACAAAGCCACACCCTCATCAAGCTGCGCCCGAGCTTGCTCGCTACGCTCAAATGTTGTGCCTTCTGGAAAGCGCATTTGCACTTGGATCATATCGCCATCAACCTCTGGGAAAAATGCCCGCGGCGCAATCCCTGCAGCCAACAAAGAGACAGCCATAATCATCAAGCCAACAAAGCTAGCGAGGGTAACATAGCGAAAACGAATAACATTGGCGACGATAGGCCGGAACACATTGCGCGCAAAATTAACGAGGCTATTAGCGAGGCGTTGTTGTACCCGAGAGAGAAGGTTAGATTTGTTTTCATCTATCGGGTCTAGGTGGCGCAAATGCGCCGGCAAAATGAAGAAAGCCTCGATAAGAGAGAATGATAAAACTGCGATAACAACTAAACTAATTTGGCCAAATATAGACCCAAATGGCCCTGACAAAAACAAGAATGGAATGAACATCATGATCGTCGTGATGACCGCAAAAAAGACAGGTTTTACGACCATATTCGCGCCAGAGATTGCGCCTGTTTCGCCTAAAACACCATTTTCCGTATGAAAATAAACACTCTCCCCAACAACAATTGCGTCATCAACCACTATTCCGATGACTAATAAAAAGGCAAAGAGAGAAATCATGTTAAAAGAAATGCCTATCGCCCCAGCAATCGCTAGGGAACCCGCAAAGGCCGCACCAATTCCAATCGTTACCCATATCGCGACTTTTGGCCGTAAGAAAAGCATCAGGGTAATGAGTACAAGGATCATACCCGAAAAAGCATTTCCGCCAATAAGCGACATACGGCTATCAAACATAGTCGAACCATCAAACCAAATGTCAAATTCCAAATTCGACGGAAGCGTCCGGTTAATCTCCTCTTTAAATTCCCGAATAGCATTGCCCGATTCGGTAATGTTCATTGTGTCCGTACTCAGGACTTGGAACACAGCTGCGGGCAAGCCTTTATAAGTGGAGTTAAACTTAGCATCATCAAAACCATCAATGACGCTCGCGATATCGGATACGCGCACAATACCGCCATCGGCCGTTTGCCTGATAATAATTTCCTCAAAATCCGCTTTCGTATTAGCAAGGTTTCGTGCCCGCAATTGCAAATTCCCGCCTGTTGTTTCGACACTGCCCGCAGAGAGGTTGATAGATGTGCTCCCAATCGCGCTAGACACTTCGTTAAACGTCAGGCCATAACGCCGTAAGCTTTCTTCTGAGACCTCTATCGTAACTTGTTCCGCCTGCTTTGAAATATGGCTGGTTAGCTGCAAGCCAGGTAATTTCGTAAGCTCAAA
>JBDVGI010000323.1:0-7819 GCA_039962885.1 Litorimonas sp.
TTTGAGATCTGCCCTTGGGGTACGATACGTTCGCCAGATGTTTGTTTAATACGTCTCATTCTTCACTCCATGAGGATGAAGATGAGCAAAGTCTCTCTTAGCCCAGACCTAAATCTGTGCCATGGGCGCTGACTTCAGACATAGCATGATTACTTGCATTGCAATACATAATAATTGGACTCAGGAGTTCTCTTTATTGAGTTATGGCGACGAGTTAAAAGACATATCCAACAGCTGTTTTTAGAGCGAATTAAAGCCGCAAATCCAAACATTACCAGCGTCCTTCTTTGGGTGCGGATTCAACTGGTCGTTGCGACACATTGGCTGAACCTCTCAGCCGGTGTTTCATACTCGAGGGTCTTTCTGGGACGCTCGTTGAGCTGTCTTGCTACCGCATCTAACGCTGCTTGACTAACCCTGAACGTCTGGCGAGTGAAGCAGACGCCATTTGTTTCATATTAAACACTTTAACACATCAGCCCATCGCAGAATTTGTACAATCATCCGATAATATAGTGCTTTGCACTGGGGAGCACCGAATTACTCTGAAACGATATACAGAATAGAGATATTGGCTGTGAACTGGAAAGTCATTGTCCGGTCAGGACAACAACGCCGAATACTTCTTCCTTCACGGCCAGATAGGGGTGCTGTTCCTTAAGGCGTTCAAATGCCTCGCGATTACTATCGGCCCATTTTGGTTCGACTTGAAGCTCAATGGAATTCTTATTTTCATCGAGATAGGCTTGGTTTCCACTTTTAGCGTCTAGTTCTTTAAGCTGCCAATTAATTTCATCGGTTTTCTCAATAAGGAGCGCTAAATTGTAATTAACAATTTCCAAGTCTATCGGAACAAAACCTTTACAGTCCTCCCAATATTTTGACCCTTCTTCTGTTAAATATAGAGTGCCCCGAACTGGATAGTTATGCTGAAATTTGTAGCCTCCGTATCTCTCCACCCCGATTTTGGGATGATCAACGGCACACCTTTCTACGTCATGCATATTGTACTGATCAGACCACGCGCCTGTTTTGAGTCCGCGATTAGCGCGTTTAGCAATAAAATATAAGTCCGGGCTGTCGAAATAAAGTGTTTGCCGGTCACCATAAAATGTTCCGATCTGAAAATTTTTAGAAAAGGCGTAGCCAAACGCAGCATTTTGTCGGTCTTTGCAATGCTTTATGTCATCTTCTGAATAGGCCCACCCACCCTTATATTTCCCGTCTAATATTTGACCTCCGTATAAGTTAGGTCCACAAATCATTTTCAGGTCTCGATGATGCGTTCCCCGTGAAATTGATAGGCTCGCAATAGGCCTCGGAAAACGATACCCATTTACAGTCAATATGTCCCAAGAGTTTATGGCGGCCACACTATTTGTTAGCTGTAGACCTACAGGGCGATTATTATCCCTCACAATAGGCGGCGCTAGTTGGAGAATATCCTCTTTAAAGAGTAAGGCTTCACCTTCAGCAGTGCTTGTGAAAGTAAAACTCCCATTTTCCTGTCCGCACATGCGGGGAAAGACTTCGTAAAGCAATTTTTCGTCTTGCACCTCAAATTCAGTTAACGGAAAGGCTTTGCGGTATTTTGTATATGTTTCAGATGGGAAAAACACACAAAACTGCCCATCCCTTAGCTGGTGAGACATATCATCTCTGACTAAACCGATATGACCTTGTGCTGCGTTCGTGACGGAGAAATTATCAATAAAAGGTATGCCTGCGAGATTATGCTCAACCTCAATATCGAAAAGCATAGGATTATCTTTGCGAGCTCTTGCACGGCCCAGAACTGCAAATTCAGCATATTTGATATAGTTTTTTAGATCAGGCTTTTTATCAAAGATATTTTCTATATCAGGCCCGTTCCAGCTAACATGGACGAACTCTCCATTCTCCATATAACTATGGCGTAGCTTCCTGACGGCTATTGCCTCTCCGCGCGATATTATTTCTTCCTCAGGCCAGTTTAAGGCGACTTCATATTTTTTTTGAGCGATTAATTCAGAACCACTTGTTGATTTAGCATAATTTTGCATTCGCATCAGGCTTTGTGCCCAGCTATTAGCGGTCTCCTCCAGCTCAATAACTTCAAGATGCGGGTAGTGATTTTTATCCCAAAAAGATGTTGCGCACCCATAAAGTGAGATTGAGGTAAGTATTGTCAGGGCTAAACGAATTGAAAACATAATACACCATAACATATTTTATGAAGCTCATCAGCAAATGGTATTTGAAACGCGTTTTAATATCAATGAACTCAGGAGGGTTGAACTCCTGATTATGGGATTTACGAGCATAGAAAGCGGGTATTTAGGATTTACAGCCAAAGGAGAAGTCGCCTTTCGCGATAATGACATAAAAGCTAAGTGATTAATCAAACATATCCAGCTTAAGCTTTTTGGATTAATGGAAATCAACGAGTGGCTTACTTTTGGGCGGTTTTAAGCCGCTGGCGCGAGCGACCTAAACTCGCAGGCGATTCTAGGACACTCAGTGAATGTCTGCTTGGTACCAGACCAAGCCAATAGTAGACAAAACTACTCATAGGGCGTTAGATGGCATCAGCATGAAAATTCATATCACAGGGAATGCAGGTGCTGGTAAAACGACGTTTGCCCATCAACTAGGCCAAGATTTAGGACTTCCAGTCTTCGGTCTTGATAAAATAGTGTGGCAAGCTGGCTGGGTAAAGTCACCGCTCGAAGTTAAGGCCATAAAAATACATAGCCTTATTTCCCAAGATGCGTGGGTAATCGAAGGTGTCTCAGATGCCGTACGCGATGCAGCCGACATAGTGATTTTCTTGGACGTTAATCGGGCAACTTCATATTGGAGGTGCGCAAAACGTAATTGGAGATATCTACTTAGAAGTCGCCCTGAGTTACCGGATAATTGTCCTGAAATTCTTATTCTCCCGCGCTTGCTGAAAATAATATGGAAGTTTAAGCATCATGTTCGCCCGAAGATATTGGCTGATATGGCAAGGCGCCCAAACGTGTACTTTAGGATAAGCCAGCGTCAAGACTTATACGCCCTGAAACAACATTTAGGCATTTAAACAGGAGTTCACTCATTCTTATCGCAACCGCTCAAAGCGAAATTACATCTAACCTTGATATAAATGCTAGAAATATCCAACAATTAATACAACGCGCGGCAGAGGCAGGGGCGGATATTGTTCACTTTCCAGAAGGGGCATTGTCAGGATGCGTCAAAACTCAAATCAGGGACTGGAATGAATTTGACTGGCAGGATCTTGAAGAGCAATTGAGCAATATTGCGCGCTTATGTGGCAAACTTGGTATTTGGGCCGTCATTGGATCAGCTCATAATGAACATAATCGCCATCGGCCATTTAACAGTCTGTATATTATTGATGATACTGGCAAACTCGCCAAACGCTATGACAAGAGATATTGCTCTCATAGTGAAATAACGGATTGGTATGTCGCAGGAATATCCCCGATTACAATTGAGGTGAAAGGCATAAAACTCGGTTTCGCCCTTTGCATCGAAATTCAGTTCCCTGAGATATTTCAAGAATATGAACAGCTTAACGTCGATTGTGTTCTGCTGTCAGCCTATTCAGAGTCTCCAATGTTCGCTATTCAAGCCCAAGGACATGCAGCCTGCAATAATATCTGGATGAGCTATTCCGTCCCGAGGAACCTTAGCAGGGCGCAAGCTTCATGCATGATAGCTCCCGATGGGAATGTTCTGGGAACCTGCGAGAATAATAAAGATGATATAACTCTTCATGAAATCAACCCTAATGCACCACAATGGGATATCCCTTGTCAAAAAGCCCGTCCGTGGCGGCGTAAGGCGCGTTTAGGCGATATATATTAGATACCTTGGTGTTAAACTAGAAGATGCACTGTCAATTTCAGAGGCATTAGAGCTCTAAACGGGTGATTTACTTTGGGCGACTTTAAGCCGCTCAAATTGATTCTGCTTAGGCGGCGAAACTGAAATTAAAACGCCGTTTTAATCCTTCATTTTTTCTTCGTCTTAGGTGCATCCGGCGCAAACCGTTTTCCAAAAACACTATCTTGGTACCAAAGCGGTCTTGCCGGGGCGTTAGCGGTTTCTAATAACAGCCGTTTAAACACTTCTGCATATTTAGCCGCAACAGTGTAATCAATTGGGAGGTGTAAATCGTCTGACGGGGAATGATAATGATTGGAGGTTATGTCATCCCATACCTCGCGACCTACATTCTCACCTTCAAGGTTGCTGAAGCCATTGTATAAAAACAGTGCAGGTATTCCCTTCTTGACGAAAGAATATTGATCAGATCTCGTGAATAAACTTTCTTCTGGAAACGGGTCCGACGCAACGCTTAATCCCATAGGGGTAATTGCTTTTGCTAACCAATCGCCCATTTCCGATTGTTCGCCACCAAATGCGATAACGTCACTAAAGTCATAGAAGGGCAATCCGCCATCCATATTGATGTTCGCAATAATTTTATCTTGCGAAATAGTCGGGTGATTCACAAAGTAACTTGACCCGAGCAGACCTTCTTCTTCTGCGCCAACAGCAAGAAAGAGTATCGACCGCTTAGGTCGTTGATCCGATTGTGACAGCTGTCGGGCCACATCCAACATTGCAGCAACACCGAAGGCATTATCTATTGCTCCATTACATATTCGGTCTTTTACGCTTTCTGGTCGGCAAATGCCTACATGGTCATAATGGGCTGTAACGACAACGACTTCTTCTTTGAGTAAAGGGTCACTACCTTCCAATAACCCCGCGACATTACCTGAACTAAGTGCATCGTCATGGGTGGATACAAGATGAAGTGAAGCTTTGTTATGCAAAGGGAAGCCTTTCACGGCTCCCGAACGACCTTCTTCTATAACTTCATCCACAGTCCTTTCGGCTTTACTGAATAGACCCTTACTTGAATTTACATTAAGCCTGAACGTTGGAATGGATGATTGATCAACTTGGTTTTCTTTGGCACTTTCTCGCCAAGAAAATGTCGAACTTTCCATAAATTGACGAAAGTTTACGAAAGGAAACCATGCATCTTGTTCAGGTGTGTAAATTCTAACTACGCCTATAGCGCCGTGACGGGCAGCTGCCTTCTGCTTTTCTAAGCTTCTGCCAAAATGAGCGGCTTCAGCAGCTGGAAGGAAGGAAGGCGGTCCGCCAAGTACGACTGCTATTTTCCCAGAGACATCAAGGTTATCATAATCACTCATCCCGAGCTCTGGTGCATCAATACCATGACCTGCAAAAACTAAATCTCCTTTGATGTTAACAATAGGTCTTTTGTCATCACCGTAAATTACGATATCGTCGCCATTCCTGAAGGACATACGTTGACCATCACCTTCCACTTCGAAAACAGTATGTTGCAAATCTATCTTTGTTGCCCTCAACGGAACTGGCTGTATGAAACTATCTCCCGCACCATGCTCTAGTTCTAATTTTGCAAATTCTGTTGCAATGTAGAGAGCGGCCAATTCTTCACCACGTGTTGCTATTCCACGCCCTTCCAGCGCATCATCAGCAAGGAAAGCCATATGAGATTTTATCACAGACGGGCTGCGTAAGGTGAGATTCGATTGATCTAAGGTGCGCTCTACTGGCGAACAACTCACCGTTAGAAAACAAAACAAAGCTAAAAACCGAGATGTCATACAGGCCTTGAAGTTTACTAAAATATTTAGAATGCAATTTTAACCGATAAATAATTTTTTACCAAGTAATTTCGCAATACCTTAAAAGGACTACTTTCAAGTTCGCTTTTGAGAATCTCTGACTTTTACGCAGTGTCCTTGATTGGGCGAGTTTAGGACTCTCAGTTTTGACGGTTTGAAGGCGCTCAGTTGCATCTATTTTTATAAAGCGATTACGAGATAAAACTGAGCTAGGCCTGCGCAGGCACCGATTAAAATTCCAGTCAAAATTTCAAGAAAAGTGTGTCGTTCAAGAGTTAAACGCGACCAGCCTATCGCGAGAGTTAAAAGCGTACCACACAAAACAACTAGGCCGTTCGGCCAGAACAAAAAAGCCGCAAACATAGCAAAACTTGTATGTAACGAAACTTTTAGCCACCGATTAAGACACAGCGCAACCATCACCATCGTGCCAACAATCAATAAGCCAACTGTGAAAACCAGAGATTGGCCACGCACAGCACTTACAAACCCAGACCCGAATAATACCACCATCAATAAAAAATTGAGCTGCATACGCTCGCTCTTGTGCGATGCGTCGATGTGTTCCCAATGGCCTCTGCGAACCTGAAACAGACTGTAGAGAATGATCACCCCTACAATAGTCAACGACACTGTCATAATGAGTGGCATTGATGGAGATGTTGCATCACCGATTTGGGTTCGAACTATAATCACTGCTGGCAATATAATAGCGGGATGCCCAAATATCGAAAGCCCTCTTGCAATCACCTTAGTTGTGCTACGTAACCCCATAATGATCGCTTTATTCCCTATCAATAGCGGCGGCAACATCTTCAATAAATTGTCGACGTGCTTTAAATTCTTTATCTCCTAACGCACTTGTCCAGCTACTGTTAGCAGCGATAATAAGTTGGCGACTTGGATCAATATGAATAATTTGTCCAAAAATGCCAACTGCTTGGTATGTACCGTCACTGTAGGTCCACCATTGATATCCATAGCCGCCTTTGCCGTTGAAGAGTGGGTGCCCAATCTGACTTGATGTAGCCGCTTCAATCCATCCTTCTGGTAAAATTTGAGTGTCGTCGATAAGAGCGCCGTCCAGAATAAACTGACCGTATCGTGCGTAGTCACGTGTTGCAGCTTGAATACAACAACCGCTGATTTCTATACCATCTTTGTTTAGTAACCAGTTAGCATCCTGCTGCATTCCATAAGGCCGCCAAATCTTCTCAGACAAATACTCTGCCAGAGGTTTTCCAGTAGCTTCGCTTACTAAAATACCAATGAGGTTAGTTTCACCTGTTGAATAATTCCAAACTGCTCCAGGTTGATGTACCCGTTGAAGGGAACTCATATAGCTTACTAGATTTGATCTCTCGTCATCGGATATATGTTGAGTAAATAATGATACATCGGATTCCCTATCATCATAATCTTCGTTCCATCCTACGCCAGACTGCATCGTAAGAAGATGCTCTATAGAAACTTTGTCATAAACAGACCCTTTCAGCTCTGTGATATAATCGGCAATCGAATCATCTAAGCTATTTATGTACCCATCACGAATAGCCGCGCCCACGAGTGTCGAGGTAATCGATTTAGCCACAGAAAAACTCGCCCAACGCCCCGATTCTTGAAAATCTAAACCATACTGCTCATAACGAATCTTTCCATTGTGAACTATAATCAGGGAGGAATGGCGCTGATGTTCGAAATAGGTATTTATATCAAAGCTAAAATTAATTGGCTTTCCTACTTCAAAGTCACGAGCAATTTGCCCTGCTTTGATTGTACGCTTTTCCGATATGAAGGGTACACGGTCCAACATCCTAAAACCTGCATCTCGTTGGCCTTGGCTCCAGAACAACACATCACTGCCTGATGGTGGATCGGATAACAGCCGTCTCCAATCGGCTCCAATCATCCACCAACTAATAGCTCCTAAAGAAATTATAGTTGCTAGAAAAATTCCAATTTTTTTCATGAGCAATCCCTTTTAAGAACTCTAGGTGACTAATTGTAAGTAAACAAGCCAAGCATATTTAAAAGCGAAAACTTATAAAGATGGTGACAGTTTCAACCCCTAAAACGGGATTTGCAGCCCTCAGTCGAGCGTCCTACTTTGGGCAATACTGTTGAAAAACTCTTGGATT
>JBDVGI010000324.1:0-2641 GCA_039962885.1 Litorimonas sp.
ATTGACGGTCGGGATTTTATCGCCCGCTCCCAAGAGAGTTTTGACGGACGCGGCGACCCGCATCAGTTTCGGATAATGATCTCGCCCGAAGACGGCGCAGAGCTGGCCCGCGTCAACGGTGACGGCACGCCGAACCTGAAAGACACAACACGGGCGCTGATGGCGCAGATGGAAGAGGACTTAGGCACGCGGCTGGATTGGGTGGCAGTTGACCATTTCGATACCGCCCATCCGCACACCCATATCATCGCGCGAGGCGTCACCCATGACGGCAAAGGGTTGAACATTGCAGGCGAGTATATCTCGCGCGGTATACGTGGACGGCTAGAAGAAGAACTGACCCGCGAGCTTGGCTGGAAGTCTGAGCTTGCAATTCAGCAGGAGATGAAGCGCGAAGTGGGAGCCATGCGAGTCACGACAACGGATAGACATATTGCTAACGGGTTGGACAAACTTAACAACACAATCGACCTACGTGCAGGGTCAACGGCGAGCACCTTCCCCGCCAACTCATCTCTGAACCGTCACATCCTTATCGGACGGATGAAGCACTTAGAGAAAATGGGCTTGGCGCAGTCCAAGTATGATGGTCTCTGGCGAGTGGAAAAAGACGCCTTCAAAACGCTTGGACAGATTGAGCAGCGCGAGCAGCTCAACAAAGATATCCACGCGGCGATGAAGAGGGCTAATATCAAAAGACCTGTTCGCCTTCATGATGGCCGCCAAAGCTATGGCGGGAGCCTTTCAGCCCACCGCGTCATAGGCCGCGTAATTGCCAAGACCCACGGCAATGATGAAGGCATGGACGCCAGCCAAAAAAGCGGCGGCAAGGTACGGTTCATCATCAACGGCACTGACGGCTATGTCAGCACGATTGAAACGGGCATGGACACGCGGGCGGGCGAAGCCGCCAAGGTTGGCTCTATTATCGAAGTCTCACCGCCTAACTTGCGCACAGTTGACCGCAACATCCAAGCCATCGCGACGGGTAAGGATTATCACGGCAAGCCGCACAATGGGCTGGTCGGACATTACGCGATAGCCACGAGCGGCCCAGACGATTGGATGGACGGGAGCAGCAGCAGAGGCGCAGCCCATATGCGGGCGCACAGATTACGGCTCGCCACGTTAGTTAAGGCGGGTGTGGTGCAGGTCGCGAGCAAGGATAAGGACGGCGACCCGAATGAGTGGCGCGTTCCAGAGGGTTTTGAAGAGCGGGCTATTGCGCTGGATTTAAAGCAAGGCCGCGCGTCAGGTGTGAAGCTACTTTCCGTTCAGGACTTGGAGGCACAGCTTGCGAGTCCCGGTGCAACATGGCTTGACCGTGCCCAAGTCAGTTGGGGTAGAGGCGAGATTGCGGGCATCAGCACAAAGATGAGCGCGTTCAGGCGAGAGTTGGACACGGCCTTCAATCAGCGCCGCACATGGCTCATTGAGCGAGGCTATGCGGAATTACGCCAAGACGCGCAAAAGACCTCTATCATCTACAAGCGCGGCTATATGAAAGCATTAGAGACGGAAGGGTTCAACGCAGCTACCGAGAAGCTGGAGAGCATGACGGGCAAGGCACATGTTGCGGCACAGTCGGGACGATTGATTGAGGGCACCGTGGCGCAGAAATATGAACTCCCCCACGGCCCCCACACGATGATTGAGACGCAGCGAGCTTTCTATCTCGTGCCTTGGGAAAGCGCTCACGCACAGAAGTGGGGCAAGCGTATCAAAGGCCGTGTGCTTGGCGGTGGCGGTATTGACTGGAATGCGGGGCGGACAAGAGGGATTGGAAGATAATGTACCTTCAGCAGGTCAACATCATATATTAGAGGGCTATCTTCTAACATGGAAATACAAAGCCGAAGATAGAAGCATGACAATGAAGGTCTCTGCGACAAGCTCGCGGTAAATCATATTTGGGATTGGGCCATTAGAGATTATCAATGAGACGAACCTTGCAACCACAATTCCGCTAAAAATAAAAAGGCCAACCCATAATCGAACATAGATTGAGGCCTGAATTTTTCGTCCCAAAAGCATAAAAAACCCGAGGCCAATTTCAGAGCCTCCTATGAGAGCGCTAATGGTTAGTTGTGCGTGCAGAGAGTCAGTGACCAAGCCATATCGAGCCATAACCTGCGGGTAGAGGAATGTGGTAAACCCCATGCCAAGTAGAAGAAAGCCGAGCGCTAAAACGACAATTTTTGCAAAACAGCTTTCCTGCTTTTTTATCATTAGAAAAACCTCGGAACTGTTTTCTTATACTCTGTGTAGGACTCCCCATAATGAGACTCCAACCAAGGCTCTTCAAATAAGGGCGCGAAAAGATAAAGGCTCGCCCAGAAAAGCAAGAGCACCCATGCTTTCCAATCTGGTACCAGCATAGCCCATCCAATCATAGCGGCCCATGTCGCAACATATACAGGATTGCGGCTATATCGAAACCAACCTGTCGTCATGAGACCGCCATTATCACCAAAGGCTGTTCTCCAACCCATTTTATAAGTGATAAAAAAGGCGAGACCCAAACCTGTCAAAATTAGGCAGCTTCCCACAATTAGGATGGGTAAATTACGCGGCGTCTCAAAGGACATAAATAAGAACAGGCTGAGGCCAATAAGCGGATATATAAAACCGCGAAAGAGAG
>JBDVGI010000325.1:0-3271 GCA_039962885.1 Litorimonas sp.
CATCTCTTAGCCAAAACCGTAGAAATATCAGTTTAAGTTTTGGCGAACCTCGATTTTTGGGCCGTGAACTGTCCGCGAGTATTCAGATATTTGACTCTGAAATTGACTTTCTTCAAGAGGCAGGATTCCGCCAATCTAGCCGAGGTGGAACCGTGTCATTTGGATTTCGTTTAACTGAAAACACATCTCTATCGGCGCGTTATTCCTTACGAAATCAAGAGCTGGACTTCCCTGATTCAGGACAATGTGATGCGATTTTGGGCGCGAATGGAACTGGCGCGAGTGTAGCAGCCAGTAACATACAGCTCGTCTCTTTATGTGAACAAGTTGATGGCCAGCTCTCATCTATTCTAGGCTACACCTTCAATTGGGATAAACGAAATGATCCAATTACACCCACGCGCGGCTTTAATTTTAGATTTGGTCAGGATCTTGCGGGTATTGGCGGTGACGTCAAATATCTAAGAACTGATGCAGAAGCTAATTTCTATCGTGGTTTAATTCCGGGGGTTGTCTCTAGCTTACGCTTAGTTGGCGGATATATTCGCGGCTGGGGCGGAGACTCTGTGACTGTGAATGACCGTTACTTTAAAGGGAGTTTCGATTTCCGTGGTTTCGACAATGCTGGTGTTGGCCCGCGTACCCTCACATTTAACGCGGATACAGGCAGTACAAATATTAACGGCGTTGATGGCCGCGGGCAGGCTCTTGGTGGAAACCTGTTTGGACTTGCAACAGCAGAAGTTAGTTTTCCTGTTGGTGTGCCGCAGCTCACAGGCAGTCTTTGGGCCGAAGCTGGCACAGTTGGTTTCTTGGATGAAGACCAAAGATTTAATATTATTCT
Organism: Litorimonas sp.; assembly: GCA_039962885.1. GTDB lineage: Bacteria > Pseudomonadota > Alphaproteobacteria > Caulobacterales > Maricaulaceae > Litorimonas. The sequence continues at coordinate 845 of JBDVGI010000325.1, forward strand.
TGATCCAGGAACATCAGGATTAACTGCGGGTGATTCCTGTGAAGGGGTCACAACAGCGGGCGTTTTATGTCAACGTACAGCGGATGACCTTGCTCTACGTTCTATTATCGGGGCAAGCGTATTTTGGGAAAGTCCCTTTGGCCCAATTCGCTTTGACTTTACCAAGCCGATTGTCGAAGTAGATTTCGACGATCGCAAATCTTTCCAATTCACAACCCGTACGAGGTTCTAATTATGACGTTTTTAAAATTTTCTCGCTTGGCCGTAATTGGCGCGGCTATATCTTTATTGGCTAGCGTTCAGGCATTTGCACAAAGCACAATCCTTGTTGTGGACACACAACGTGTTATTCGCGAATCTGATGTTGGCAAACACATCGCTCGTCAGCTCGAAACCATTTCGAAGTCAATGGACGCAGAATTTAAAGCCACAGCTACGCCTTACCAAACAAAAGCTAAAAGCCTGCAAGCCCAATTACAGGGCCAGACAGCGCAAAGCCTACGCACAGATACTGCACTGCAAGCGCAAATTCGAGACCTAAAAGCCGACGAAGTTAAAGTTCAAGAGGACCTATATTACAAGCAGAACGAACTTAAACTAACTGAAGCCAAAGCGATTGAAAAAGTGAATGTACGTTTACGCGAAGTTTTGAAAGCAATTGTGGCTGAACGCAATGCCGATGTTGTGCTTGAGCGCTCTCTCGTGATTTACGGAGATCCTGCTGATGTGACGAGTACAGTTATCACGCGGTTAAATGCGCAGGTAAAAACTGTGCCTGTTACGCGCGAGCGTCTTCCTAGAAAAGCTAAGTAAGTCACAGTAAGGCCTATAATATTTCCATCCTGTCTTAAACTTTGTATTGAGGGGCAGGGTGATACTCCCTAAAGCGGATATATGATTGATCCGCGTTTCTATACACTTAGTCCGCCTATGCGGTTAAATGATCTCCTGTCAGTTCTTGGCCTTGATGCTATTGAAGGTACTTACGGGGATGAAATCATAAATGCTCCAACAGCTTTGGCAGGTAGCCGCCCGCATGACATGTGTTTTCTGGCAAATAAGCGCAGGGCTAAATCGCTCGACAATGCTAAGGCGACGATCTGCTTTGTAACGGAGAAGCTCGCGCACTTGGTTAGCGAAAAACGAATCATACCTATTATTAGCAAATCTCCGCGCGCAGCATTTGCAAGAGCCAGTCAGCACCTTGTCGCAATCCGAAAAGACCAAGCAAACAGCCTTATTCACCCAAGTGCTAAGATATCGTCTAGCGCAAACGTGCATCCGACAGCTCTCATTGGCGCAGATGTTGTGATTGGCGATGAGGCAATCATTGGTCCTTATGCCGTTATTGACCGCGGCGTAGAAATTGGCACAAATACGCATATCGGTTCTCATAGCCAGATTAGTTTTTCTATCATTGGCAAAAATTGCCATATTAAAACTGGAGCGGTCATTGGTGGGATGGGGTTTGGTGTTGCTAAAGACGAAACAGGTCTGATCGACATTCCGCACTTTGGCCGTGTGATGATCGGTGAACGCGTTAATATTGGTTCCCAAAGCTGTATCGACCGTGGGCAGCTAGGCGACACGGTGCTGGGCGATGATGTAAAAATAGATAATCTTGTGCAAATCGCTCACAATGTGAGAATTGGTCGCGGGACTATGATGGCAGGGCTCGTCGGTATATCGGGAAGCTGTGTTATCGGCGAAAATTGTCAACTGGGCGGACGAGTTGGTCTTGCTGACCATGTGACAATCGGTGACGGAGCAATTTTAACGGCAAGCTCTGGGGTCGCCCAAAATGTACCGGCTGGAGAAATGTGGGGCGGCACGCCTGCACTTCCATTCCGCGAACATATGCGTATTTTTGCCGCGACGCGTAAACTTGCGCGTAGACCTACCCAACACAAAGCTTCCCCAAAGCCAGAGAACAACTAATATGCTCGATACACCTCTTCCAATGACCCGCGAACAGATTCAAGCTTACCTGCCCCATCGTGATCCTTTTTTATTCATCGATTGCGTTAAAGCTTTGACGGAAACGACAATTATTGCTGAGTCTTATGTTGATCCTAATCTGGATGTTTTTAAAGGGCATTTCCCCAATAAACCGATCATGCCAGGCGTGCTTTTGATTGAAACGGTTGCCCAAGCGGGGGCCTTAATTATAGCGATGAATACGGATAATAGCGCCGAAACCCGTCTTACAGCTTTTTCCAGCGTTGAGAGTGCAAAATTTCGTCAACCCGTATACCCAGAAGATAAACTTGTTGTAAAAGTTGCCATATTACGTTCACGTGGCGGCTTTTATAAGTTTGCAGGCTCTGCTACAGTAAACGAACAAATTGTTGTCGAGTTGAAATTTGCAGCTTCACAAATCTCTCTATAAAGAAAATCTATGACACAAAATATCCACCCAAGCGCGAT
>JBDVGI010000326.1:0-13174 GCA_039962885.1 Litorimonas sp.
AACACCCATTGTATCATTCGGTAAAGCTTGGCCTGAATCCGTTTGCGAATAATCTTGCTGCCCTTGAGCTTGAATTAAGGAGGTTGGCCAATTTTCTGCATCACGGCTCAGATCATCATTGGCAACATCATCAATTAACGCATCGAGGCGATCACTTATTTTAGACGCTGTCTTTGCAATTTGACTCGGGCTATTGGCAACCTCAGTTGTTATAGTCTCTGGCTGGACTTCATCATCGCCATAATCAAAATCATCAACTTCATAAGTCGCATCAACAAGATCATCCTTAATGTCCAAGGAATCCGCAGTTGCGTCATCACCCTCATAAATATCACTCAATTCTAAAACGCCAGATGGGCCATCCTCACGGCGGCGCAATGGCCCGTCTTCATCGCTTTGCGTGATTTGGATGTCTGAAACAGCCAGAGCGACCGGCGTTATCTGACGACCTTCAGTGTCTTGTAACAAATCATTCGCATCATAGGGCACACGTTTAACAAGGCCGTTGATTGGCGTATTTGAAATAACGGGTAGCGCATCTTCGGTAGATAATAATTCCACCATTTCATCTTTTACAGGTGGTAAGTCAGCGCGCGAAGCCGGTAAAATCTTACCGCTTTCTTTCCGTAAAAATAGCGCTTTTTCAGCCGAACGGCGGCGCATAAGCGCGTCCACAACATAGGTTTTACCATCAATCTTGCTCTTACGCCAAACATCAAACCCGCTAGCCGCATCAAGAGGCCGTCCATTATTCAATGCTCGCAATGTATCAGATTGCGTGAAAGCGCGCGGACCTATATTAAAAGCAAGTGAAACAAGCGCGTCATATTGACTTTGCGATAATGGCGCATGAACCGTTTCATTGACCATATCTTCATAGGGCTCAAGGTCACGCAGTAAAAGGTCTTCTGCTTCTGGGCGCGTCAAAACAAGGCTGTCATCACCTTCAATGATATGTCCATAACCAACTACATGTTGACCATTAACCAAGTGACGATCAACAGGGCGATAACCCTCATAAGCTTTGATTAGCTTGAGGCCAACTTTTGAAATTTGCATATTTCTGCGCATGGGTGTTCCATAATTTTACAAATAAAACTTCTGGGAACACACCTTGCAAACACCGCGCCAAACGCCGCAAAAACTAGAAAACTATGAAAAACAAGGTGTTTAATTTAAAATAGAATCAACACTGCAAAGCCTAAAAAGGCAAAAAATCCGATGATATCCGTAACAGTCGTGACAAAAACGGATGATGCAACGGCAGGGTCAAACCCTGCACGTTTGAGGATAAGCGGAATTGAAATTCCTGCAAGTCCTGCGAAGATATGGTTGATGATCATAGCTATAAATGCTGCCATTGCCAATTTGATATCGCCAAACCAAAGGTAAGCGATCAATGCCAGAGCACTGGCAAAAATCACCCCAATCATCGCCGCTGCTAAGGTTTCCCTACGCACAGCTCGCCACGCAGTTTGAGAGGTTAAATCGCGTTCTGCCAACGCGCGTACAGCCACCGCCAAGGCCTGCGTGCCTGCATTACCTCCCATAGAAGCCACAATCGGCATCAAGACCGCCAGAGCAACAAATTGTGAAATTGCATAGTCAAATTGTGCGATAACGAAGGAGGCTAAAATTGCGGTCAGTAGATTGACACATAACCACGGCGCGCGAGATCTCACTGTCGAGAAGGCCGTATCCGTCAAGCCTGCATCAGATACGCCCGCTAAGGCTAACATATCTTCTTTATTTTCATCTTGGATGATTTCGATAATATCATCAACGCTCATCGTTCCGACCAAACGCCCTTGTGTGTTCACAACGGGAGCCGAAATTAAGTTGTATTTTTCAAACAGATAAGCGGCATCTTCTTGGTCTTGATCTTGTGTAATTATAACAAGTTCATCCGACATTAGGGTCGTAATTTGTACATCACGCGGCGTACGCATAATGCTTGATAATGGCACATAGCCTATAGGTTTAAAGGCCGCGTCAATCACATAGATGTTGAAAAACACCTCAGGCAGTTCCCCGCCCGTCTCTCGCATGTGATCTATTGTGTCACCAACGCTCCAAAACTCTGGCGCAGCCACAAATTCGCGCTGCATGAGACGGCCAATCGTTTCGTCATCAAATGTTAGCGCCTCTTCTAGTGCGGCGCGGTCTGCACGAGGTAGTGCGCCGAGAACATCAGCGCGCTGTGCCTCGTCCATTTCTTCAATGATTTGTGTCGCATCATTATGATCAAGCTCGGTAATGGTTTCAGCGAGCTTGGCAGCGCCAAGAAGCGGTAAAATATCTTCAACAACCTCATCTTCGAGTTCTGTTAAAACATCTCCAGAAATCAGCTCAGGCGCTCGCGCGATCAAGCCAGCGCGTTGCTCGGCGGTCAACTGCTCTAATTGATCAGAAAAGTCGGCAGGATGTAACGCCTTTAGCGCCAAACGAAGCGCAGCATCATCTTTTAGCGTAAGAGCGTGTGTTATCACATTAACCGCCACCCCGCGCTCATCAACGCTTATATATGTGTTGTCGGGACGCTCCATACCTCGCCATAAAGGATTACAGCTTTAAGGTCTACGGCCCAATACGGCATTGCCCGAACAGATCGATAGAACCCTCACAAGAAATTTTAAAAAACATCATTTGTCCCGCCGCCATATATCGTTAGAGAGACCTATGTTTAATGACCCATTAATCTGGATAGCTGGCGTAGGATTACTTGGCACCTTGCTTTGCCTATCAGTTATTGATGCGCGTGAATTTCGCCTACCCAATATTCTTACCTTTCCTCTGATCGCAGCAGGATTAATTTACAACTTCATCAGCTCTGTCGACTTTTATCCATATCTGCTTGGAGCCGTGATAGCCTATGCCGCCTTCTGGTTGATCGAGCATGGCTACCGCCTGATTCGCAAGACAGATGGACTTGGGCGCGGAGATGCAAAACTACTCGCAGCTGGCGGGGCTTGGTGTGCATGGAGCGCTCTACCATTTATCGTTCTCATCGGTAGTGCAAGCGCGCTCATTTGGCTCGTATTAACACATACAAGCCGTCCTCAGACACAAGGCATACGCCTTCCATTTGGGCCGTTTTTATCTTTTGCGATTATGGCCGTTTGGATAAGCCAAAACATCGCCTAACGGCGTTTATGGCTTGGAACCTAAAACTCTACCAGTAGCGCGCGTTTCAACGCTCATCTCAAATTTGGGTTTGAAGAATTTTTGGCTGGCTTGTTCATAGGCATACCCAATAGCAATAACGGCCTTATCCGTATCTTTAGCCCCCATAAATGAGACGCCCACCGGTAAGCCTTTGACATCCCCCATAGGCACAGTGATATGTGGATAGCCAGCTATAGCCGCCATCCACCCTGCCCCTGTTCCGCCTGGATAATTATCCCCGTAAACATGATCGACAGGGAAAGTTGGAGCCGTGCTTGGCGCGGTTAAAAATACCACATCATTATCTTTTAATATCTTATCTATACCGTCCCTGCGGGTTGCTGTCGTGACCAATTCCAATGCTGCAATATATTCCGGGTCATCCAGTCCGCCTAGCTCATTAGACATTGCATGAATGTCGTCATTAAAGACAGTCATCTCTTCAGGTGAGTTTTTTTGAAAGGCCAGAATATCATCAAGCGAGCGCGTTTTGACGGCCACAGGCGCCGCTGCCAAATATTCATTAATTGAATGCTTAAACTCATATTTTAAAACATTAAAAGACGCATCTCCAAAGCCTTCTGGCGTATCGAAATCCTTGACCGTTACTAAAACCGCGCCTTGAGATTTTAATGTCTCTAGCACTGCATCGAAATTATTCCCAACGCCCGCATTCGGCCCGCGCGCGAAATCTAATACGCCAATACGTACGCCTTGCAGAGACCCGCCCAATGCCGCATCACGGTAATCCGTGTCGCTATGGGTCATGGCATCCATCATAATCGCCGTGTCTTCGACAGTCGTGGTCATTGGGCCTGCCGTATCTTGGGTAAAAGATAGCGGAACAATACCTACCTGCGAAATAACGCCCACAGTGGGTTTAAACCCAACAATCCCGTTCATCGCAGATGGACATATAACAGAGCCATTGGTTTCTGTTCCTACGGCCGCGGCAACAATACCCGCTGCCACCGCCGCGCCAGAACCCGAACTTGATCCACACGGTGAACGATTGAGCGCATGCGGGTTTTTCGTTTGCCCGCGCACTGCAGACCAACCAGAGCTTGATCCTGTTGAACGAAAATTTGCCCATTGCGATAAATTTGCTTTCCCCATAATCACAGCGCCTGCATCCCGAAGCCCCGCCGTTAATTGCGCGTCTTTATCGCTATAATTTTCAACCAAAGTCAAACTACCCGCCGTTGTCGGTAGCGGGTCAAGGCTTTCTATATTGTCTTTAATCAAAACAGGGACGCCGTGAAGCGGGCCGCGCACTGTCCCGCCTGCGCGTTCTTCATCAAGCGCTTTAGCAATCTCGCGCGCATTGGGATTGAGCGAGAGAACAGATTGGAGAGTTGGACCATTTAAATCCACAGCCTCCAACCGTGACAAAGCCTTATCAAGAGCAACCTCGGAGCCAAGAGCCGCGGCTTGCGTGACTGTAACATACTCGAAATCTGCGAGATCTAGTTGAGAGTTTTGGGTTCGAGTTTCATTAGATCGCTCGGCGGGCTCAAGCGAAACACTAGAGTCGCAAGCCATTAAACCCAGCAAACTTGCGCCCAAGATAAGTGATGAAAACTTCCGCATAAAATTTGCCCTCTTAAATTCTGCCTTATTAAATCTTGTCCTGCTATATATTTATATCTTGCTTAAACCATGAAATCCCGAAACATACCATGCTTGCGCCGAAAGTTTCTGCATAACTATTGGAATTCGTAATTTTTTAAATTAATTTCACTCTAAACACCCTGAACAGGCTTCTCATCAATCACCATAACCGTTACATGTAAAGCGACGTCTATCTCAACCAAAGCAAGGCACATTATGAGTACCATTATTGACGGAAAAGCCGTTTCTGCACAGCTCCGCGCAAATGTCGCGCAAGCTGTCAAAACCCTTCCCAACCAACCCTGTCTTGCGGTTGTTCTCGTCGGCGAAGATCCTGCCAGTCAGGTTTATGTGCGTAACAAAATTAAATTCACCAAAGAGTGTGGGATGAAGTCGGTGGAGCATATGCTTCCCAAAGACGTAACTCAAACCGAAGTCGAAAAAATTGTCCGCATGTTAAATAACGACTCCGCCGTTGACGGTATACTCGTGCAACTCCCCCTGCCAGATGGCCTAGATAGCGACGCTGTGATTGCTCAAATTGACCCTGCGAAAGATGTTGATGGGTTAACCGAAACGTCTGCGGGGCGCCTAGTGCTAGGGAAAGACGGATTACGGCCCTGTACACCAACAGGCTGCGTGATCCTTGCAAAATCAACACTGGGGAACTTAACTGGGAAACATTGCGTTATCCTTGGTCGTTCAATTTTAGTTGGCAAACCCGCCGCCCTACTATTCCTAGAACAAAATTGTACCGTCACAATTGCTCACTCACGCACGAAAAATCTTGAAGCTGTCTGCCGAAACGCGGATATTCTTGTCCCTGCTGTTGGTCGTCCTCAAATGGTCAAAGACGATTGGATTAAACCTGGTGCTTGCGTGATTGACGTTGGGATTAACCGCGTACCGAACCCTAAAAAACCAGGCAAAACGCGCCTTGTTGGGGATGTAGATTATAATCCTGCTGCAAAGATTGCTGGCTCTATCACGCCAGTTCCTGGCGGCGTTGGTCCGATGACAATTGCCTGTCTCTTACGCAATACAGTCTTGGCGGCTTGCGCGCGGCGTCAGTGGGATATTCCAGAGATTTTGTCAGTTTAACCGAATATCTAACGCGGCGATAGAAATGCGTAAATAAAATCACTTAGCCATTTCATCTATTTTTTGAAAAGCTTCTTAGATTAAATCCGCAAATAAGAGCGGCGAACACGTACAAGCTACCCTTTAAAGGTTATCTACATCGATCTGCGTCACCGTATATGTGCCAGTGAATGTCAAAACATCACCCGGTGCAAGAAAATCCCATGACCCATCAATCCCTGAATCGGTTGAATCACCTTGCGTGCCAACATCCGTGAGCAAGGTTTCATTGCCTGGCGTTGGCGCAGGATCAGAGCCATTATGCGTGTCGGAAATCGCAACATTTGCAATGCTTACATCACCATCATTTCTAACCGTGTAAGTATAGGTTACAACATCCCCAACATTGTGAGGGCCTTGATTGTCAGCAACCTTCTTCATGGACAATGAAGGATTAGCTACTGGCACTGAAAGCGGCGTAGGGCTACTCGTGCCATTCCCAGGAGCTATCGTGTCCACCGCAAGATTTTCCCCCAACGGGCCAACACCCGACACATTTGCCAAGTTCTGAAGGGTGGTCGGCGCGCCGTTAGCATTAGGGTCGAGTAAGGCCGTGAAGGTAATTTGCAATCTGTCATCAACGCCAAGTAATCCATTGCTTCCGCCTAGAAAAAGAGGTTGGCTAGAGCCATTAAAAGTGGAAGCATTTGCAGACGGGGCAACCGCAGTCTCTATGTTGCCATCATCAATGACGCTAATGCTTGGCGGTATAATGATAGACTGAAAGGCGGACCCAAAATTTGAAGGGGCTGAGAGGTTATCCATGACTTGTAGTGAATTGACCGGCGTTTCGCCCGTATTCTCTACTATAATCGTGACGGGAACCGTCACCGTGCCATCCGCATTTATTACGGGGGTTCCAAAACTCTTTGTACTGGTTAACTCAGGTGCGAATATGTCAACTTGAAGCAATGTATCATATCCCCAGCCCATCCGCCTGCCGCCAGAGTTGAAAACAATCAATGAGGCGCTACTTATCTGCGGTGTATCAAAAGTATAAGTGGCATTATGACCATCTTCACCGCCTGTCATATTTAGTAAAACTTCACTATTATTGCCGACGCCAAGCGCTGTCGCCGCCTGAAAACTACCAATATCGCCTAACACATTGTTGCCTTCGGGGTCCGGAATGACAAAAGATCCAACATCATCGGCTGCGGCTGTGTTAATCGAAACCGAGGCCGCATGAATGTCGCCTGTTGCTGGGTTATCTACTCGCCACGCACCCCCTTCAATAAATGTATAAGAATCTCTGATTAAGTTTGGGGAGTCATTCCCTGTCAGGCTGTTAATACCTAGCAATGACAACGCATCAAATCTGAACGGCTGTGCGGGGCCGCCAACACTATTTGTAGAGCTCACAGTATAATCAAGTTTTGTATGCTCGTCGGAATCGTTCTGACGATCATTAAATGACCCCGCTCCGGCGCTTACGGCGTTCGGCAACAAAGCCCCTGAGTTCGACAGGTCGGCAACAATATCTATACAATATTTATCTGTGCTGTCGCAAATTTTTAGACCATTTGGAATATCTGAAGCCTGATTCAACGTGAAAGACGTCTGCGCTAAAGCCGGACTGCTCACAAGAGCTGCGGCGATAGAGGCCATGCTAAACTGCAATAGACCTTTATATAGGTCCTTAGGTTTTTTAAATAAATGTTTGCTCACCGGATTCCCCATATTTTATAACGCATTAGGGTAAAATATTCCACGCTCTAATGTGTTTAAGAGAGAAGCTTTAACATTTGGTATATTTTACCATTTATACGCTATTTTAGACTAAGACATTGGTGAAAACTCTTGTTGATCAGAGCTTTATGCTAAAATCATCTTATTTGCGTATACTGGCATTATATTTCAGGCTGTGTTGTAGAATGCACATGCCGCTAGACATTCCAAAATTTCTGTAGAAAAGTGACAAACTTAATAGGATTTACACGCCCGATATCAAAAAAATGGTGGTGCGGGTGAAAGGACTTGAACCTTCACATCTCTCGATACCAGAACCTAAATCTGGCGCGTCTACCAATTCCGCCACACCCGCACGGCATGCCCTGATTGTTACATCATTGGAGCGCGCCCTTTGCCAATATTACGCGTCCACGTCAAGCTGAAATCTTAGCCAAACCTAACTCTTTTTTGCGACCATAGGTGCATGCTTTAACGTCCAGAACACCGCAATGATGCCGGATATAATATTCGCCGCTGCGACGCCTATATAAGCTCCAACAAGTCCGCCCATCTGCACACCTATAAAAATTAAGCTTAAATATAAGATCACAGAACGAATAACTGTATAAATAAGACCATAGAGCGGACGTCCAAGCGCATTGAGGCCAGCCGCGCTAACGAAAACAAACCCATAAGCAAAAATCGTCACAGGCACGATATAAAAATACGGAAGTATCCTCTTTATCAATTCCCCATCGCTCGTGAATATAGACGCCACTTGCGGTGCAAATAGCGCCAATATAACGGCCATAAGAGTACTCCAAATTAAGCAAATCATATAGCAAACCCGAAAGGCTTTTCTAACGCGTTCAGTGTTTCCAGCGCCTCCATTACGCCCTGTAATCGCGCCAATACAGGCCGAAAGCGCATAGAGTAATCCAACCGAAATCAACTCGGCGCGGCTAGCGACTCCAAAGGCAGCGACATCTGTTTCAGACAGGCTCAATGCCATGATCGACACAGCTAAAAATGTTGCGATAGGGACAATTATATTGGTGCCCGCGGCAGGCAAACCGACTTGACCAATTATCATCCAAGCCCGTTTCACAGAGCCCCAACTCATCTCAACAAAAGAAATCGCCTTGCGGTGGATAAAAATAAAATAAAACCCAACCATAGCCCCTAATGCGTTACCAATCAGGGTCGAGAGCGCCGCGCCTTGTATTTCCATACGAGGAAATGGTCCCCATCCAAAAATCAAAAATGGGTCCAGAATGATGTTAATGACCGCGCCCGTGATCATGATTGAACTTGGCAGTAAAGCCTCGCCATTGGCGCGCAAAATATTATTACTCATTGACGACACGGACACAATGATGAGGGCGGGTAAGGATATCGCCAAATATTGCAAAGCCATGGTCAAAACAGGCCCGCGCGCACCCGCCATCGGGAGAATATAAGGCATGATTAACAGCATAAGCCCAACAAGGACACTCATCACAGCTAGCCCTAGCAATATAGCTGCCGCCCCGTGGCGTTTGGCACGTTCCGCCTCACCTTGGCCAAGTGCGCGTGAGACTGCCGACATTGTTCCCGCGCCGAGGCCAATATTGGCACTATTTCCGATAAATGTCAGAGGGAACGCAAAGGTCAACGCTGCCAACGTCATGATAGCCAGCTGCGGACGGGTTGGGTCGGTTAGGCGTCCCAAGTAAATAGTGTCAACAATGCCTGTTGAAATCAGGGCAATAACACCAATGGAAAATGGCCCAAGCATGCGTAAGACATGAACGGTTACGGACCCTTCAAGAACATTTTTATTCAGCCAGCTTTTATTACTTTCGGTCAAACCTTAATCATCATCTCGATGAGAAGGCGCGAAAGCGGCCAAAGTCGCCATTTGCGTAATTTCAGACGCCGTTGCCCCAAGCGAACAAATTTGCACGGGTTTAGATAGTCCCGTCAAGAACGGCCCAAGCACAGTTGCCCCGCCAACAGAATCCAGAAGCTTTGTCGAAATCGAGGCCGAATGAATAGCTGGCATAACCAAAATATTTGCAGCCCCTGTCAAGCGCGAAAACGGGTATGTCAGGCTATGCATGGGATCAAGTGCAACATCCGCGGCAATATCGCCTTCATATTCAAAATCGACATCTCGGTCATCCAAAATGCTAACCGCATCGCGGACCTTTTGCATACGTTCTCCAACGGGGTTTCCAAATGTTGAATATGACAGAAAAGCCACGCGCGGTTCAAACCCAAATTGGCGCGCGAAATTGGCCGTACTTTCCGCAATATCTGCGAGATCATCAGCCGTGGGTAGTTCCGTAATATTCGTATCCGCAATAAATAGAGTGCCTGTTTTATTCACGACAATCGACACACCCATCGTGCGTTCATTCGGTTTATGATTTAAGACAAGCCGAACATCGCTCAGGGCAATGTCATAACTACGCGTAACACCTGTGACCATCCCATCGGCTAGGCCATGATGGAGCATAAGCGCAGAAAATACATTTCTGTCATTATTAACAAGCCGCTGAGCATCACGCCGTAAAAACCCTTTGCGCTGCAAACGAGAATATAGATATTCCGTAAATTCCGCATTGCGGTCAAAAAGACGAGCATTTAACACCGTTAAACTTTCTGGCTTTTCAACTCCTAATAATTTCATATTATCATAGATTGGCTTTTCGCGGCCTATTAAAATAGCCTTACCAAGTCCGCGTTGTTGATAGGCTTGAGCCGCGCGAATAACGGCAGGTTCTTCACCTTCGGCAAAAATTATCGTCTTAGGGTTTTCAACAACAGACGCCGTAATGCCTTGCAAAATCGCCGCCGTTGGGTCTTGACGGCGTGCCAATGATTTTTTGTAAGCTTCCATATCTTCAATAGGTTTGCGGGCTTGTCCTGTATCCATTGCGGCTTGAGCTACATAAGGCGGAATTTCAGAGATCAAACGCGGGTCAAACGGAGCGGGAATGATATAATCGCGGCCATATTTGGGGCGCTTACCATGATAGGCGGCGGCAACTTCTTCGGGAACATCTTGGCGCGCTAAATCTGCGAGAGCTTGCGCGCAAGCCAGCTTCATTTCCTCGTTTACATTGCGCGCTCGCACATCAAGCGCGCCGCGGAAAATATAAGGAAAGCCTAAAACATTATTGACTTGATTGGGGTAATCAGACCGGCCCGTAGCGATGATCGCATCATCCCGCACCTCTAAAATTTCTTCTGGCGTAATCTCAGGATCAGGATTAGCCATCGCAAAAATAATAGGGTTATCTGCCATAGACTTCACCATGTCTTGCGTCACAATTCCCGCGACAGACAGACCAAGGAAAACATCCGCTCCAACCATTACTTCTTCAAGCGTACGCAACGGCGTATCACTGGCATGGGGGGCTTTCCATTGATCCATATATTCTTTGCGACCTTTATAAACCACACCACGGCTATCAAGAACCACGGCATTTTCATCTTTCACGCCAAGACGTTTAATCAAACCCAAAACGGACAGGCCAGCCGCGCCAGCCCCAGATACAACAACTTTCATCTCGCTAAATTTACGGCCTGTAATATCTGCTGCATTAATCAAGCCTGCTGTGGCAATAATCGCCGTCCCATGTTGGTCATCGTGAAACACAGGAACATCAACAAGGTCGCGTAATTCTTGTTCGATGATAAAGCACTCTGGCGAACCAATATCTTCGAGGTTAATACCGCCAAATGTATTGCCAAAACGGCGTACACATTCGATAAATTTCTCTGCATCTTCCTCTTCGACTTCGATGTCGAAACTATCAATATCAGCAAAGCGTTTAAACAGAACAGATTTGCCTTCCATAACAGGCTTAGATGCCACGGCCCCAAGGTTTCCGAGACCCAGTATCGCGGTACCATTTGAAATCACGGCAACCATATTTCCTTTGGATGTATAATCATACGCCAGATCAGGATCCTTGGCGATAGCTTCAACGGGCACAGCTACACCCGGAGAATAGGCTAATGACAAATCCCGTTGCGTCGCCATAGGTTTAGTGGGTAAAAGGGCGAGCTTCCCAGGTGTTGGAAAAGCATGAAAGTCGAGCGCTTGTTGATCGGTAATATAGGCTTTTTTGGGGGCGCGTTTTTCAAGTTTAGCCACTTCATACACTCCTAATATAAGTTACAATCCAACCTGCGAAATTTCAGGTTTTGTCAGTCTTTGATCGGCTTCGATAATCGCGCTCGATTCTTTTGTTAGCGGGCCAGTCTTAACGAGTAAATACGGCAGGGCATAGCTTTTTTAAAATGAAAAACATCAATATACGGCACATAAATGCTGAAAAGTTAACCCCGCCCTCGTCGGGATGCACAAAATATGTGCCTGCACGGCAAAGATTCACAGATAGTCACACCTTAGAAACCTAGACATATCGACTCTGGACCAACATAGGCGCATAAGGATTACGATAATAATATAAAAATCCTAACTAATCACACAGCAAGAACCATATTTTAGGTAAGAGGGTGTTATGAAAAAAATCGAAGCCATTATTAAACCGTTCAAACTTGATGAAGTCAAAGAAGCCCTTCAAGTTATTGGCCTACAAGGCATGACTGTCGTCGAAGCCAAAGGTTTTGGCCGTCAGAAAGGCCACACAGAACTTTACCGCGGCGCGGAATATGTTGTGGATTTCCTGCCAAAACTCAAACTCGAACTCGTCATTGCAGATGACCAAGTCGAAGCGGCTCTTGAGGCTATTCAAACTGCGGCCAAAACTGGGAAAATTGGGGACGGGAAAATCTTTGTTTCTGACATATCCCAAGCTATTCGAATTCGGACGGGTGACACAGGCGATTCTGCCCTTTAACTCTATAAAAGAATTTCCGGCCAACCATTTAGATTATTAAAAATAAGTTTCCAACACGCTCACGCACAAAATGCCGATAAAGGATTAGGACATGTCTGCAGAAAAACTACTCAAACAAATTAAAGATGACAACATTAAGTTTGTTGATCTTCGTTTCACTGACCCGCGCGGGAAGTTACAACACGTCACATTCCACTCTGACCTCGTTGACGAAGACCTCTTCCAAGACGGCACTATGTTTGATGGCTCATCCATTGGCGGTTGGAAAGACATTAACGAGTCTGACATGGTGCTTTTGCCTGACGCATCAACGGCCAAGATGGACCCGTTTTTCCAACAAGATACGGTTGCCCTGTTTTGCGATGTCTTAGAACCTGACACAGGCGAAGGTTACAACCGCGACCCACGCGGTACAGCTAAAGCCGCAGAGGCCTATATGCGCTCAGCTAAAGTAGGGGATGATGTTTATTTTGGTCCTGAAGCTGAGTTTTTTGTCTTTGACGATGTGCGTTGGGATACAGATCAAAACGTCACAGGTTATTCCATCGACTCATCTGAATTACCACAAAATACAGGCACGCATTATCAAAGCGGCAATATGGGCCACCGCCCTGGTCCAAAGGGCGGTTACTTCCCAGTTCCGCCAGTTGATAGCGCCCAAGATATGCGGAGTGAAATGCTCTCCGTTATGGAAGAGCTTGGCTTGCGTCCTGAAAAGCATCACCACGAAG
>JBDVGI010000327.1:0-5299 GCA_039962885.1 Litorimonas sp.
CTATTCTAGCGTCGCTTACATCACAGTATTATTCAGCGTAGGGTGCAGAACAAAGCTATGGCTAGATCGTTTAACGTGACAAAGCCAATCTAGCACGGTTTTTGCCTGACCTATGTCGTCATGATAAGAAATTCCATTCTCTCGCCTCGTGCTCAATATGGTTATATTCCTGGATTAGATGGGATAAGGGCTATATCTGTACTTATCGTTATTCTGTCTCATATGGGCTTGGCATATATTATCCTAGGAGGCTTTGGGGGCCACTGTCTTCTTCTTTATTTCGGCATTTTTAATCACTCGTCGTCTTATTGCCGAGAGCCACACAAAAAATGGAATTGAACTGAAACAGTTTTATATGCGGCGATTCATACGTCTTTATCCAGCCTTGCTATTTATGGTGCTTGAAACATCTATTATTTATCTCAGTGCAGGATGAGGTGGACCGCAAATAGGGGAATTAATTTCTGCCGTATTTTACGGAATTAACATGTATCAAGTCAGTGCACGTATAGGCGGGACTCTCCCCCCTTTATGCCATGGACACATTTGTGGTCATTGGCCGTAGAGGAGCATTTTTATCTCATATTGCCAGCCTTCCTTATTCTTTTACGAAGCAACTGGTCTCGTATTTTAAAGTATATGCTTGCATTGCTTGTTCTGGCGCTAATGTGGCGCATTATCATTTACACGCAAACAACACTTTCACAGAATAGTTACACCTATATGATGACCGATACGCGTATAGATAGCTTGGTCTGGGGATGTATATTGTCGATCATGCTACATGTACACGGCACCGTAAAGCGTTTGTCATGGTTATTAGGTTATACACCTGTTGTATAGCATTGCTCTGAATCATCGCTAGCTTCCTAATGCGTGATGAGAGCTTCCGCCAAACGGTTCGCTTTAGCTTGCAAGGCATGGCATTATGGACTGTATTTATGGCATGTTCCCATTATCGATATGTGTCATCGATATGTTGGAGAGGGGCCATTGGTTTATGCTTTAGCATTACCGCTTAGTTTTTATATTGTCGCTTTTTCATATTATATTGTTGAGAAAAATTTCTTGACCTTAAGGAAGAACTTCGGGTCTCATATTATAATAAAGGTACCTGCTTGATATGCCCCTAACGGCTTTGGCACGTTAACTCCCTTGTTTCAGTCTCCATGCTAATTGATATGATTTAGCCGTCAAAACTATGATCATATTCATCTTGATAATTTAAAGTCTGTTGTACGTTAGAATTTCCTTGCTCTAATACGCGCTCAGCTTCAATAACTTTATCAATCTCATGTGCATTTGTGAGAATATTGCCAACTCGAACCTCAGCTGTATCGCCTTCTATAGCCTCAGAAGGAAATCGTTCAATTCCAGCATTATCTAATCTGACTAAAGTCGCCTCCGCTTCTGGGTGATTGGCAGCTTGCGTCACTGACAAAGCTGCTTCAGGATCGCTCACTCGCAAAAGTTCGCGGTCATCTGCAAACTGCTTGACGACCTGTTTAAAGGGAATAAATGGAGGTGTTGTCCCTAGACTTTCTATCGTTTGGTCAAGGCTCGCTTCGTTTACCGAAGATGTAGACTTGCTTTTGGCCTGTTCAGGCACAAGGGGGGCTTCATTAATCGATTTAACAGCCTCACCTTGAACAACACCGTTGACCGTATCCCCATCGCGTGTCGTAACATTTTCTATACCTGAAAATTCAAAAGAATTTGTACCGTCAGAAACAGTTCCGCTTGTGCGATCAATCGAGCCGTCATCATTTTTATTAAAGGCCCAAGCCACTGGCCCAACAGTATCTCCTAATGTAAGGGTGTCATTTTCCGTATAAGCAAAGCCAAACATACCTGGCGGCAGATCACGGCCATCTATGCTCTGAACACCCGCTAGGTCATTGACCAAAAACTTGTCACTACTGCCTGTGCCAACAATGTTTTCTGTATTTGTGAGCTTATCCGTTGCCGTATTTGAGACGGGGACAACAGTTATAAAAGAGCCAATATTAATAGGGGTAATAGCCGTATAAGTTTTATCGACATCGATACTCAACGTATTAATCTCTACATTTATACCTTTATCCAAAAAGTAGTAATCCGCCGTATCTGTTCCAGCCCCCATATCCATAGTCATATTGACATTCTGATTCATGTAACTGACTTCGTTTAACATCGTTCCGTTAAAGTCAGTCTCAGTTGACCCATTAACTGCTTGTTGATCTGTCATGAGAATTTGGGTGTCAAATTTATCGGCAACTTGTTGATCTGAGAGTGCCGCAACAGGCGTTCCAGCCGCCTTTAAAGCCATTTGATTATTTGTCTGCACCGCAGCTTCTGCAACATTTGCTAAGCCTTGATAGGCATTAGGTGTGATAGGTGTAATACCTGCGCCGTTTGACGTTGGACTATGAGTTTGGCTAACTCCTGGCGAATTTGAAGCGTAAGTCACAAGGCCTGAGAGTTGATTGTTAAGTTCAACACCCTCTAACCTGTTATCATCAGATTTTAAATCCATGGCTATGTCAACACCACTTCCGCTTTGTCCACCAACGGCGGCCAAACCCTCCGTAGTTGTAGTCTTCAAAGGATTTAATAAAGTTGGACTCCAAGATGTGCTATCCGCATCAGCCCTTACAAAATCGGTTTGATAGGCAGGAGCAGTTTCCATTGATGAAGATGAAAGAGGACCGTCAGTGACCATCAGTGTTTCGTTGTTATATGCAACGCCTGTCACAGGATTCACTGCACCACTGCCTGGATACCCCGCCGACCTGACGTGGCCTGCCATATCTTTCTGGTTTTCAAACACAATGGCAGATGAATTAGGGCCATCAACCCCTGGTACTGTGAACGCAACCATATCTTGCCGCCCTGTTGCAGGTGCAACAGGTGTAGGGCTCACTCCTGTGACAGGCCCGATATAATTACCAATATTTGTGACATTTGCATTGGTTATTGTTTGATCGCCAGCATCCGTGCTGTGGCCCTCTCTGAGCGTGACAGTATAGTTTGTAGTAGCAGAAGACCCATTACTAATAAAATTATGCCCATTAGATAAATATACACCCTCGCCAAATGAAACAGCGGAGCCAGACTTACTCCAACCGGGAACATTGTAATCTATGTCTGCCGCCCTGTTTTCAATACTATCTGAATCTAACTTTTCAAAAGAAGGTATAGGTCTTTCGGTCATAATTAAATCCTATTCGAAATAAGCGCTACATTCAGCCTTGAAAAACCCGTCTAGTTGATCTTCAAAGTCTTCATAAGGCATTTTGGTTGATTTTGGGCCTATCTCTTCAACTCGCGCCACGGGAACAGGATTGCCCTTACTATCAGAGATACAAGGACCATTAGGAATTTCTTCACGTAATATTAATGGCGGTATATCTTCTGGTTTCGTCCAACCTTTAATTTCACACCTTGAAAAATCATCACTCCCCCAACTAAGTTTGCGGCAAAGTGGCGTACGTTCGGGAGGGGGGGATTCAATCCCGCAATGCGGCACCACCAAAAACTTGCACCCTGCCCTATATAAATCGAGCTGTTGAATCTGCCTTACTTTGAAAAAAATAGACCCTGATGATCTATAATCGTAACTTATGTCAATATTATTCGGGTCACGATTATAGTCATAAATCCCTCTAAAAAGCTTTCTAATCTCTGGGTCCTGTGTTGGATCATAGACCTCTTGATCACCGCGAGGTGTGCTTAGAGTTTTGGTGGGCTTCCCTTTGGCCGTGAAGTTCTCTTCCGTTAATTCATTTGATGAGGTATGATTGACCTCTTGGCAGGCACCTAAGGCAATAAACAACCCAAGCATTAAAATACTGTTTTTATAGTTCACATTTATTTTCCCTTTAAGGTGATATATCACAACTCATTGATTGTGTCTAGTTTGACGAGGAGCATGCTCGGCTTGCCACATCAATTCTACTTTTTGGACTACAATGCCATTGGAACCGCAAAAGCATCGATCTATTCTCGACACCGCTTACATCCAGATATTATTCAGGTATTATTCAGATATTATTCTGGCGGCTGATATAAATGTATTTTAATTTCAATCTACTAAAAGTTGAAAAACTGATGGACGTTCTCCCACCTTAAGATCAACACTACGAAAGTTTAAAGTCCAAGCACCAACCTCATAAATTTCGTTACGACATCAATCTGTATTTCAGAAAGCACTTAGAAAGATTATTACTAATCTAGTTAACGAAGCAAAATCGTCTCGACATATCTACATTTGTCTTTACAAGAAACTGCTGTTTAGCCTCAGTCAAACTAGTCTTTGCTTTCATCAGTTATCAATTGGTCTTTAATTGTTGAAGCTGCATTTTGTCCCGCTTTCCAATAAGCCATAGCTAAAAACAAAACTCCACTAATTGTATTCCCAATTGTAACCCAAAATAAGTTCTTCCCCGCTCCGATAACAGAAATGGTATCCGGGTGTTGCGAAAATAATGCCAGCGTAAACACTGTCATATTAGCAACTGAATGTTCGAAACCGCAGGCAATAAATGCGAATAGACACCAAAATATTAAAAATAACTTCGCTGTATCATCATCCGTTCTGGCCGATGTCCATAATGCAAGACATACCAACCAATTACATAAAATACCGCGAGCCACCATTTCAGTTGAGGTAAGGCTAGTTTTTTTATCAGCAAGCTTAAATAAAATTCCATCATTTGAACTCACAATATCTACTGTCCCTAGATTAGCCAGAAGAGCCAAAACCATACACCCTATAAGGTTTCCAATCCAAACGATCACCCAAACATAACTTAAGTCTTTCAAACTACTCTTTTTTGAAAGCACACCAAAGCTCATATACATTGTATGGCCCGTAAAAAGTTCTGCCCCTGCAAAGACAACCAGTGTCAATGCTATACCAAAACTTACACCCATAATTAATGTACGAAGAGACGGGTCTGCATGTTCCCCGACCGCCAAAATCAGCATTATGCCAACACCAACATAAGCCCCTGCCATCATAGCCGCGATAAAGAAACCAATTGGGTTATGCATTAAGGCGTTACGCTTCTTCTCTGCCATATCAGAAAAATGTCGTAAGGTATCTTCCAAGGACATCATTTAGACTGTCCTGTCTTTGACCTTATTAATTTCATAGAATTAACAAGCCTGCGACAACCACCATTGCCATCATCAATGTTTCCGCACAAATAAGAAGAAGTGGAGTCCATCCAACTGTAAAAATTTCACTCAGTTTGGATTTTACGCCAATTGCAAAAATTGATAAAACTAAAAAAGTGCGCGATAAATTATTTCCGAT
>JBDVGI010000328.1:0-3803 GCA_039962885.1 Litorimonas sp.
CAAAGACAAATCAAACAATAGCGATAGAGGTTTTCTGCAATGTCAGGAAAGTGGTGCGGCCGAGATACTGAGAACTAATAATTTTTTCTAATATCCTTCAGATACTTACACGTAATTTAATTCGAAATATCACACAAAATATGAGGGCATTTTGGCCCTACAAATAAATCACAATAGCAGACACCTACGGCGTTGCGGCGTGAGCCACATGACACGCTTCGCAAGAACCGTTAGGCCCGAAGCGTGCCCTTCGGTATATCTTGCTCTACAACTATTACGGTCCTTTTCCGTGTTACTTAAATTTTATTTATGTGCTGACAAATCATATGCGCATTCTGGAGATTGTTCATACTCTGGTTCTGTTCTAAAAAATATCCAGCGACCAGTGTTGCTAGAATTTATACTAGATTCTTCCGCAGTCGAAAAATTCTGAAAATGTATTTTTGAAGGGATATTTCCGTCATCAATACTTACCAGAACTTGTTCTGTGCTTTTCTTGAATTTTTCAAATTTTAAGACATTAAGTTCACGTGTTTCCTCAATATCCTTAGTGTTTATATCCGGATGGTTTCCTTCATATATTGAGAACATCAAATCATCATTATTATCATACAGTGATGTTAGAATAAAATCATGGACTGAGAACCGCGCGATTCTTTGAACCTTAAAATCATTCAAGCAAAACCCTGCACTGACATAATTACAACATCCAACGAGATATTCATTTTTTTGTTTGCTTTCTATGCTGCACCCAATCGCACCAATCAGTAACAGAAAAATCATTCCCGCAAACCATGTTTTCAAAAAGTATGCGCGTATTGACATTTTGTTTGGCCGTTCGAATTTTTAAAGCGTATTTCTAGCACCCGAGTCGACTGCCTATTACAAATGTTCGACCTGCTCTAGGCCTAAATCGCACGGGATTAGTGAGACCTTTAGTATAAGACCTCAACATAACGTCTACCGTAACAATATATTTCTCGTAAGTTCCTGCCCATTGGCTTTCTTCTACAATTACACCCTTATTGCATAAAAATCAAAAAAAGGCGCACTCACGACGCGCGTACCAAAATTAACTATTACAAATCAGTATAATGGTGCGGCCGAGACGGCTCAGCGCTTTCCATTAAGCAAACAATTACAATGAGTTAGAATCCCGCGCAAGTCATTTGTGAGGCAAGGAGTCAGGTTTTTTGTGAGGCAAAACATCCTAAACTAGGTTGTTGCCCAAGGTAGGCCTTCATAAAGGCTTATGGTTGCATCCCAACATACGGCAAATTCTGGGAGCTTACCTATTCCCAACTCAAGTTCTAATGAATTCCAACGAGCGGAGGCACGGCGAGCTATTTCTGGATTTCGCATACTATCAGGCGCTGGCGTTATTCCTCTCGATTCACTCTTCTCAATCAATCTTTTCAAAATCAGCTCACGGTCTTCTTTTTTCAAAGCCACGCTTTCTACGATATGCCATATATCATAAGGGTCTTGACGTCGTTCACGTCTTCTTGGCACCTGCTGAAGTAAAGCTCGCAGCTTCTCAGCAACTAATTCAGCGAGTCCATATGCAAGAATAGAATTTTCCTCGCTAATGGAAAGTAGTTGCAGTTCCTCTGCGGGTTCATTGAAAGAAATGTCTAATGATAATGCGGGGCCACCAATTCCAGCCTTTAGCCTTTTCATCTGACCATGATTGCTCCGATGTGCATATAAGACTTTTACCCCCAAGCCAGGAAAGTCCGCCTCATCGAATTTTTTCTTTGGCAATCGCTTTATAGTTCCCACTTTTAAAGCCATATCTGGATGCCCTCTCTCGAGCGCAATAAAATCGAATGATGCGTCCAATAGCCCCTTTATTTCATTAGGGTCTTCTTTATTTGGACGCCTAGCTAATGAAAGATCAATATCAGCAGTCAAGCGAGGACTGCCATACGCCAACCCCATCAAAACTCCCCCTTTTAAGGAACAACTTTTTGCGTAGTCGTCAAAGGAAGCAAACGCGTTAAGCGTTATATCAATCGCCTGCCGAAGCTGCCGAGCTTGTGGGTTGGGCGCCGCCAATATCCAGTCCCTTATATTGACTTCGACTTTGGGCAAATCCGCGCTAAGTTGACCTTCGTTATGCATTTATCGAAATCATCCATTTTTCAGAGAACGTTGGCAAATATGAACGCTCAGGGTCTAACTTACGGCTGCCTCCACGGGCTGCAAAGTTAGTCCAATTTTCAGTCACTGGATGCTTTAAACCCAGTCGCTCAGACAGCACATACCCGCCGCGCACTTTAACGATTGGGGAAACTGCCTCCTCATCTATGATTGCAACCACTTCCTCATGTAATTTTTGGCCACGACTTTTATAGAGGGAATCAAATATCTCTAAAACATGTCCCATCCCGCCACATAATACAGGCTTCGTAAGCATATCGACAAAGGTAGATGCCTGCGTTGTTACTCGCGTATAACTGCCTCCAAGATCGGTTGAAGTTGAAGGCGTTTTAGTTTCAGATATGCTAATCAGTGGGGTATAGTCCACATCGCGAAAGCGACCGATATTTCTATTTGTTATTGGAAGAATGGGTTGTGGCCAAGATGATGGAAATTCTTCCAGCATCTTTTGCTTTACTAGAATCGAGTGAATTCTAGAAAATATGATTTTATCCGGAATTCGATTTGTAAGCTGCCATACTCGCATTGCAGACAGATACGCGACGTGACTATACGGATCAGATAGACATATCATTTCTTCTGGAGAGAGGCTTGGCTTTGATATTATTCTCCAAGTGCCTTTTCTCGCCCCCCTTATCATACCAACAGATATTGAAAGCTGATCTGCATACTTAGAATAGTCTTCGACGGTCGGCTCATCTCTTCTAAGGTACAAGCCTGAACGGTTTTCTATTTTATGCAATTCATCTATAACTCGGTACACATCGATTGCTGTTACAACTGGTTTATCGAGTAACTTCAGTCTCTTCGCCAGCTCATCGATAAGTTTAGACATTGCGCTATTCCAGATTTAAACATTTAGAACAGGCATATCATTGCGTCCTGAGGACGCAATGATATGCCTGATATAGGATTTTGTCAAGTGAATTCTACTTGATAAATTCTTTAAACAGTTAAAACTATTATAACATCGGGGAATAATGCGTCCTTAGGACGCATTATTCCCCGATTTCTTAAAAGTCAAGGTATAAATTTATTATGTCTTACCAACTTGGATGGCAACCTCTTCAACTAAAGACTTCATCCCTGTCCGCGTAGCGTTTGCATTTGCATATAACCGCGCTTACAACTCGCTTTTCCGCCTTAAGCGCATTTCGCGAAGCATTACTGAATAAGCCAGTCCAGCTGCTTTGGTTCTTCTAAGCCAACCGACCTGCACCTTGTCCTTATGACCTCAGAGATCATACTACATTTAAGCAAACCTTAACGGATTGGTACAAATCAATTAACTCCCCTGTCCCCATATCCAGAATAGGCTCATACATGAATGCGTTAATGTGAATGTTAGCAGGCGTGATTAAATTTACTCTTCGCAGAATTCCAATTTCCTCAGTTTGATTATTATAATGCTCCTTAAAGGCTTGGAAAAGTTCACCTGTTTGCTTTTTTGCAACTTCATAATCAGCTTCATTATCGCGAATTTTAGCAATCATATAACGCTCCGCCCAAATCCTAATAGCAATTGAAAGAACAATTTTGTGCTCAAGATTGACACCCTCGTCAATATCCTCACATGCATCGGCGGAATTAAAAATATACTCAACTACGCTTTTATTCAGGTCAATGTCTGGAAAAGCACA
>JBDVGI010000329.1:0-6315 GCA_039962885.1 Litorimonas sp.
AGGCGGTCTTCGAAAGCTTCTCCGCTACCCTCAAGAGAGCTTTGTCCTAAAATATCTTGTGCCGCCGATAGCTCAGATAAAGCCCCCTCTGCACCTTGTAAGAATTTACGCATTTGTGATAATTGCATTTCTTCATCAGCGCGCGGGTCAAGACGGTCTAGCTCTGCTATCGCATAGGTTAGAAAATCTCTGTCGTCTCCTGCCTTAACTTGGAGCGCAAGAAGCGCGTCCAATTGAGACTGAACAGTTTTATAAGTTTGATAGGCTTGTGCGCATGCATCAAGTTCGGTTTGATGTGAGCCATATAAATCAAGTAATGTGATATGGGTTGTAGGATCCAATAGACCACGGCCATCATTTTGCCCATGAACTTCTAACAGTAAGTTACCGATTTCATTAAGAAATTTAATACTAACAGGGGTATCATTTATATAAGCTTTACTGCGACCATCAGCCCCTAAGGTTCGGCGCAAAGTGATGTCTTCAAGAGGCGTACAATCAATATCTTGCTCACCAAGGCGAGCAAAAACACTATGCCCAGTTTCAAGGCGGAACGCGGCAGTGCATTGTGCTTTATTCGTGCCTTGGCGAACAAGCCCGCGGTCTGACCGTCCGCCTGTTGCCATCCCTAGCGAGTCGAGAATAATAGACTTACCTGCGCCGGTTTCACCCGTAAGCGCGGTCAAACCTGCTCTAAAATCTAGATCAAGAGACTCTATTAAAACAACATTTCGGATAGACAAGCTCGTCAGCATATAATCTTCCTATGTTGAACTGCCATTACGAACTTAAAATAAACGCGCGCGCAGCCGTCTCCAATATCCATCTTTACGAGGCTTTTTCAGTTCGTCATCAAGATTGACACCAATGCCATCTAACAAATCGTAGCTATCTTCGTACCATTCACTTTCAGGATGGTTAAACCCTAATACAGAGCCAACAAGTTTCGCTTCACTTACAATGCCTAGCGACACATAGCTTTCAACAAGACGGTGCATAGCTTCTTCGGCTTGTGATGTCGTTTCATATTCACGAACAACAGTTTTAAACCGTCCTATTGCGGCTAATTGTTGGTTTTCTTTTTGATAAAATCGCCCAACTTCTAACTCTTTACCTGCCAAATGATCATGGGTTAGTTGCAGTTTGAGACGTGCGTCGCGCGCATAATCACTTTCAGGGTAGCGCCTAACAATCTGCTGTAAGGAAGCTTCGGCAGCTACAGTTGTTGCTTGATCACGTCCCACATCATAAATTTGGTCATAATAGCTAATAGCGATCAAATAATAGGCGTAAGGCGCGCTATCATTTCCTGGGTTTAGGCTAATGAAGCGCTGCGCAGTTGCAATACTATCATCGTAATCTGCTGAACGGTAAGACGCATATGCGCTCATTAATATTGCTCGGCGCGCCCATTTTGAGAACGGATGTTGACGCTCGACTTCTTCGAATAGCAATTTCGCATTGTTCCAATCCTTCCGCTCAATCCGCGAAAATGCTTGATTATAAATCAGTTCCGCAGGGCGTTCTATGTAAGCTAATTGCTCTTTTTTATTACCGCCACCAAAACTCGAACAGGACGATAATGAGACAGCAATACTAACACCTACGATAAAACGCGTAGCTCGTCCAAAGTTTTGCTGTAAAATACGATTTTGCTTAGTCAATAAGGTCATAAACCATCCATAACACATATAGTACGAATCCCGAAAGGTCGCACATATTTTTACCCATGCTTAGACCAAGCTCATAGAAAGGCAAAGTGAGAAAAGCGTTAGATAGCTAATAGTTTACAGCTAATTTACGCCGTTAAGGATGTTAGTAAATTATTTTCAACAACATCGTCCAAATCATCAAGCGATAGCGTTGTGTATTTCCAATTTGCGGTATCAGAGAATAAGGCTGCCAACAAATCATGATTAAGACCATGTCCTGATTTATCCGTCGTAACGCGGCCTAAAACTGGCCCTACAATGTACAAATCACCCATTAAATCTGTTGCTTTATGGGCGACAAATTCATTATCAAATCTCAAACCCTCTGGATTAAGAACGTCCGCTCCATCAACAACAACCGCATTGTCGTAAGATCCACCTTTGGACAGGCCTGCCGCTTTAAGAGCCGCAACTTCGTGCAAACGTGCAAATGTTCTGGCCGATGCTAAATTTTCTCTAAACGCTCGAACATCAGGTACAATTTCCACCCGTTGCTTTCCAATCGCTTCATCCGAAAAGTCGATGGACACATCCAACTCTAAGCGTTCACAAGGTTCTATGCGAGCAAAGCCTTTTCCATTGTTGACTTCAACAGGCTTCAAGACTTTCACATAATTTCGCGCCGTCGGCTGGCGACACACACCGACTTGCTCAATCAATTTCAAAAATGGCGCTGCAGAACCGTCCAAGGCTGGTAATTCCCTGCCATCAATTTCCATCACTAAATTATCAATGCCAACGGCGGCAAGCGCAGCTAATAAATGCTCAACAGTTGACACTTCTGTCCCAACTTTATTGCTTAAGGTCGTACAGTTTCTTGCGCCTGTAACAGCATCAAGAGAAACTGGAATTCGGTTATTACGGTCTGTGACGTCTGTTCGAACGAATACAAGTCCAGTTCCAATCGGCGCAGGGCGCATAATTAGCCGTGTATAATTACCGCCATGAAGCTCTATTCCAGAGGTCATAGTTGTCGCGCAAAGACTAGATTGTCGGCGTACGTTCATAATTATTCCACATTCTTACACTTTTTCTTACGAAACATTAGGCAACCGCGCAAGATATCATCGCGTGACATTCTGTTACAAATTGTAATTATGCTAGAAATAAGACAATTCGCGTGACACTCGTCACAAATTTGCCTTGGATATACAGATATTTAAGCTCCTAGACGTAAACTTATTACACTTATCACTGATAAGTTCCGGAGAATTGTCTATTTGTAATATTGCCGAGTGGCCTATTAGGTTTGTAGTTCCGTTTATATTGACCTTGAATACCGCCTAAATTTACATCAATGAAGCAAAACATAGCTCAAGTTTTCTATAAACTTTCAAACACGCCATTCGGGACGAACCAAAGAACCTGCCCCGCGCGCTTATTTATGAATGTGTGATATGTAAGAGCTAAGTTCGCTTTGTCGATTTTAAGTTAGCTGTTTTGACGGCGCAGAAAGCTTGGTATTTCAAGTTCATCTTCATACCCATTTCCGAACAAATCACCAGATTGAGTCGTTTGAGTTTGAGCGATACTCGGCGAGGCAACAGGTTTCGGTTTACGGCGACCAAAAAATCCGAATGGATTACGCAAAGGCGAATCCGCAGGTGTTTCAGGAATTGGCGCAGATTTTACTTGCGGCGTCGCTTGTGGTTTCGGCGCGTAGGATTGCGGCGTAACTTCAATTTTCGGAGGATATGGCTTAGGTGCCACATATGCAGGCGTTGCATTTACAGCAGCGGCTTGTTCTGCGGCCTGCTCGGCAGCTTGTAATTCTTCATATGCCGCGCGAGCTTGAGCTTCTTTGGCAGCCATAGTGGCAGCGGCTTCAGCGGCACGCTCATGCACACCTAACTCAACTACATTCGCAACAGGCGCCACTTTTGGCGTTAATGTAACCGGCGCAGGTTCTTGGCGCGCTTCGGCATCAACACCCGTAGCAACGACTGAAACTCGAACGATTCCTTGAAGATCATCATCAAGCGCAGTTCCAACAATAATATTAGCATTTTCATCAACTTGGCCACGAATAAGATTAGCGGCTTCATCAACCTCATAAAGTGTTAAGTCTTTACCGCCCGTGATATTAATCAAAACGCCCTTAGCGCCTTTCAACGACACATCATCAAGTAATGGATTATTCACAGCAGCTTCTGCGGCCTCGACAGCGCGGCGCTCCCCTGTGGCTTCGCCCGTCCCCATCATCGCCTTGCCCATCTCATCCATAACGGTTTTAACATCGTTAAAGTCAAGATTAATAAGACCAGGCACAACCATCAAATCTGTTACCCCTCGAACGCCGCTATGCAGCACTTCATCGGCCATAGAGAAAGCATCAGACATAGTTGTCTGCTCTGTCGCTACGCGAAATAGGTTTTGATTAGGAATTGTGATCATTGTATCAACAGAAGCATAAAGGTTTTCAATACCTTGCTCAGCTAACTTCATGCGGCGAGAGCCTTCAAACATGAAAGGTTTTGTGACGATACCAATGGTTAGAACACCGCGTTCGCGCGCTGCTCTGGCAATAACAGGCGCTGCACCTGTCCCTGTGCCGCCGCCCATGCCAGCTGCGACAAACAACATATGCGCTCCGTCAATATGCTCCATAATTTCGTCAAGGCTTTCGACAGCAGATTGCTCTCCGACTTCTGGCTGCATTCCTGCGCCAAGTCCCTCGGTAACGGCACCCCCCATTTGCACACGGCGGTCAGATTTTGATAAAGCCAAAGCTTGTGCATCCGTATTCGCAACAACAAACTCAACACCGTCAAGTCCTGCGCTTATCATATTATTCACAGCGTTGCCGCCTGCACCCCCAACACCAATAACGACAATGCGCGGCTTGAGCTCAACAGCTTTGGGGAGAGATAGATTTATTGGCATGATGGCTACCTAATTTATGGTCAATGATTTATGAATCAATGTGCGTGAAAACAATTAAGAGGTCGTTAACTAAGACACAGAATTAACCTATTTAAGGTATTAATTTTGAGGAACCATCTGGCGCGGCAAAGCGCTTTAAAAGTTTTCCTTCAACCACTGTAAAGAACGCCCTATCGCATTGCCCGAATAGCGCTGTTCTCTAAAGCGGCGACCTGACAAATCGGGTGGTCCAGAAATAGCTTCCCCCGTATCCTCAAATGCATGTTTAAGAAGGCCTGCAGCCACAGCGAAATCAGGTTGGCTTAACTCATCTGACAGCCCGAAGACGCCATGAGGTTGCCCGATCCGTACGCGCTTTCCCATAACAAATTCTGCAAGTTCACGCACGCCATTAAGCTGCGCACCGCCGCCCGTTAAAACAAGTCTACGGCCCGAATAGTCTTCCATACCCGCTTTATATATTCGCTCGCGTAAAAGCTCAAAACTCTCTTCAACCCGCGAGCGGATGATATTCGTCACCTCAGAACGCAATACATGGCGAAGTTCGTCCTGCGCAGCGATAGGCGGACAGGGTACATTTTGCATATCATCTTGCCCGCCATGTAAGCAGGAGCCGTAAATTTTCTTTATACGCTCTGCTGCCTCGAAAGGCGTAGACAGTCCGCGCGCCAAATCCATTGTGACATTGCGCCCGCCAATAGAGAGAGCATCAACGTGAACAAGCGTATTATCTCTAAATATCGCGGCAGACGTAACCCCCGCCCCTATGTCAACAAGTGTCACACCAAGATCACGCTCATCTTCAGTCAAAGCAGCTAATGCAGCGACGTAAGGCGATACACTGACAGAGCGAATTTGCAAATGGCACCGCTCAATACAATGGGCAAGGTTGCGCAAAGGCCCAATTCCGCCCAACACAAAGTGCATATCAACGCCTAGCTGTTGTCCATACATGCCGCGCGGGTCTTTAATACCATCCTCACCATCCACCCGCCAATTAAGCGGTATCGCGTGTAAAATTGCATAATCAGGCTGCGAGAGTTCTGATAAGGAGGAGTTCATCACGCGCTTGAGGTCACGGTCCGCTACGGCGCCGCTCGCGAATTGCGTTTGAACAGTCATATGTTTAGAGCGCAAAGAGCGCAGAGCCACATTCACTGATACATCTTGAACGGTTACGCCCGCCGCGCGCTCCGCCTTTTCCACAGCCGTACGAATCCCAGCTTCTGCAGCCTCAAGATCTATAACAGCTCCGCCCTTCAAGCCTGCTGATACGCCAAAACCAGAGCCGATAAGACGCACGCCAAGACCCGGTTCCTCTCGGCCGATTAGACAGACAACCTTACTGGATCCAATATCCAATATACAAACCGTTTCAGGCTTTCTTATGTTGGGCGCACTGAACATATATTTTTAAGCTCGGTCACCCTTAGAGGTGGGGCTAAGGGTAATACGATCAGGTAAGCGTAAATCAATTGCAGCTAACTCTCGGTCAAGTATCTGCGTTCGTGACTGCAAAGCCGCCAAGCGACCAAGAGCCGCGCCAATATTTGTTTCAGGGAGCCTGACCTTCACGCCCCCACCTAAATATAAATCCCACCGATTACCCCGCAGATGCACAAGGTTTTCTGTACGCGCCCAAATGTCAGGATAGGCTTTAAGCTCAACTTCTATGACATTTGCATATTTAGGGGCATCAGGGCCGATAAGAGTTTTCAAC
>JBDVGI010000330.1:0-2959 GCA_039962885.1 Litorimonas sp.
CGTGCGGTTTATAGCACGTTGTGTATTTGTAATAGGGTCATCAATCGTTGAATCCCGAAGCCCTGCATCAAAATCAATACGCCCCCCTTTAAATCCATAACTATCGAGAAGCCATGTTCCGTTGACTTCGGCCCCGTAGCGAAAGGAATTATCCAAATTCCCTGGGCCTTGCGTGCCATCAATAAATAATATCTGATCAATAGGATCTTCGATAAATTCTGCAAAAAGCCGTAATGTGCCAGAGAGAACTTTATCATCGATACGTTGTACTTCGACGGAGGTGTTCCATTGCTGCGTTGGAACGATGAGGTTGTTGCCCGCATTGGCAATGTCATCGGTAAAGTTCACAGTTGAAACGAATGTGCCAAAATCCAATTGACCAACTGCGCGTTCGGCTCGTGCGCGTAATGTATATTTGGGGCTGACTTTATAGCTGGCGGACAAAAAACCTTTAGGGCGCACAAATTCGCGCGACGGCTCATCCGTACTGACCACGGATAGACGGGAGTATTCCGCGCCGAGGGAGGTTTGAAAACTAAGTTTATCAGAGACGTTCCAGCTATGGGTCAGATTACCTTCGGCGCGCTCTTCTTCGACGCGGACGTTTTCTAAGGTTTCTTCAATGTCCCCTGTTTCGAAAAACAATGTATCGCTTTCTAGGAAATTAAATGCGCCTTCAACGGAAATTTGCAAATCTTGTTTAGGGAAAGGTTTGAAGTTATACTCCAGACGACCAATAAATTCCCCTTCATCTTGATCATTTTCAAAAATTGACAGTGTCGGGATTTCGTCGTTTAGATTATTCACAAAACGATTTCCACTATCAGAATTTTCAAATCGGTTCAGGGCAATAATTTTCAAAGTGCCAGGGCCAAGCGGAAAGGCGTAATCTCCGCCCACTTCATAGACCCACTCATCTTCGCCGCTAAAGTTTTGACTTTGGCCAGATATTTCATCTCCGAATAAAACGGTAAAATCTTCTACTAAAGTTTGGTTGCGATTGCCAAGAGAGGATGACAGGTTCAGATTGGCAACATGGCCATTATCTGGATCCCATGTCAAATTTGCATCTATGACGGGTCGAGTGATGCGAAAATTAATGTCTTCAACTCGGTCTTGCGTTTGAACGCCGTCGCCATTGAAAAATTGCTCAAAGCCGTTTTCACTGACCGTGAATTGACGGCTTTCTACGCTTAGGACAAAGTCTAAATCCCCGCGAGAGCCTGCTACGGATAAATTTCCTTCGAGAATTTGTGGAGCTGTGCCTTCTTCCCACCGCGCAGAATATCCCCAATTTCCAGAAAGCTTCGTTGTTGATTTGGTGATAATATTGGCCACTTGCCCCGAGAGACCTGGGATGTCCAATGAAGCTCCATCAAGAATTTCAATTTGGACAACATTATCGGCTGGGATACGACCTAAAATTTGGTTCGCGCCAGATGATTTTGATGATGGCCTTCGGCCATTAATGAGTAAGTTAAGGTTGGCTTGGCCAAACCCGCGCCCGCCTGCATCATTGCCCGTAACTGTAAAGCCAGGAACGCGGGCAATCATATCTTCGGCGGTACGGGGTTGGAATGTAATAAAGAAATCTGGCAGGTAAATTTCTTTTGGGCCGCCTACAGCTTGGACGGACGTGTCCGCCGAAGAATTATCTTGCGCGAAAGCTGGCGATTGAGACCCAACAACAACGAGCACAGCCCCTATAAAAATAGGGAAAATAGATGAATGTGCTGGCAATTGCTTCCTCGAAAAAACGAAATATAGAATTGATGAATTTTTATAGCTTCTTTATGACTTAACGTGTGTCTATTCAACTTAGAATACATGGAATGAGATAACATTTTCGCTATGAAGTCACCCTCACTTGATGATTGCACAAAAATCTGTTTAATATAGAAAAAACCACAATGTTTGTGTGCAATAATTATAATAAAACCAAAGGGTAATTTTATGAGTGATATAACCAGACTCGAATGGGTCATGCTTGGCTTTATTATAGCAGGCGTTGCTATGGCCTTGTGGCAGATGAGAAATCACCACAAGGGACTTTATATATTGTTCTTTACTGAAATGTGGGAGCGGTTTTCCTATTATGGTATGCGCGCTATTTTGATTTTCTATCTCACGAAACATTTTCTGTTTGATAGAGGGGATGCCTACGGCATTTACGGAGCCTACGTTACATTCGTTTATATCACGCCGATAATAGGCGGGGTTTTGGCGGATAAATATTTGGGTCAAAGAAAGGCTGTGTTAGCGGGGGCTTTATTCCTCGTGCTAGGCCATCTGGGCATGGCTGTTGAGGGTCAGCCCGTAACTGACCCCGCACTTCGCGACCCGTTTGTGATGAATGTGTTTTATCTATCACTTGCTTTAATCATTGTGGGTGTGGGCTTTTTGAAAGCGAATATATCGACAATTGTTGGAGAGTTATACCCGAAAACTGATCCAAGACGAGATGCGGGTTTTACATTATTTTATGTTGGAATTAATCTTGGTGCGGCTTTTGGGGCTATTATTTCGGCACGCCTTGGGGAAAGTCTTGGCTGGAATTGGGGATTTGGCGCGGCAGGCGTAGGCATGTTAGCTGGCTTTGTTGCATTCTACTTTGGCAAAGGCTGGCTTAAGGGGGCAGGCGAACCGCCGAACCCAGCTTACTTAAAAGAAAAAGTCATGGGCATATCTCGGGAATGGTTGATTTATTTGTCTGCTGTGCTCGGAACATTTGTCATCTGGGCTCTTGTAAGAAGCCAAGATGTTGTGAATGGACTGCTTATCTTAACAGCTCTTTTAACGGTCGGGCTTATTCTTTGGAATGCCTATAAGAAACTTAATTCAAGAGAGTTTCAGCGTATTTTGGCTGCAACGTTTTTGATTAGTTTAAATGTGCTTTTTTGGGCCTTATTTGAACAAGCAGGGTCTTCGCTTAATATCTTTGCGGATGAAAATGTTGACC
>JBDVGI010000331.1:0-4493 GCA_039962885.1 Litorimonas sp.
CGCGTTAATCGTGTCTTTGCGAAAAAAGCTAATCACGTTGTTTCAGGCTTCAAGCGGCTTGAGCGTCTGCCAGATGGCGCGCGTCATAGCTGCCTTGGCAATCCGATGCGCGCGCAAATCATTGCTGCTGTGCCGCAAAGCTATCTGGTCCCAACGGATAAAATTAACATCCTAATCGTTGGCGGGAGTTTGGGAGCAAAAATTATTTCTGAAACAATGCCAGCTGCGCTTGCGCTTTTGCCTGAAGCTTTAAGGACTAAGCTCCATGTCGTGCAACAAACACTCCCTGATTACCAAGATCAAGCTCGTGAAGTTTACAAGTCTGCAGGGGTGAGCGCTATTTGCGAGACTTTCTTTAAGAATATTGAAACACATTTAGCCGCGGCCCATTATGTTGTTGGCCGCGCGGGAGCTGGGTCAGTTTGCGAAATTGCTGTGATGGGGAAACCATCTTTATTGGTTCCGCTGGCGATTGCCATGGATGATCATCAAAGTGCCAACGCAAT
This sequence comes from Litorimonas sp., assembly GCA_039962885.1. Taxonomy (GTDB): domain Bacteria; phylum Pseudomonadota; class Alphaproteobacteria; order Caulobacterales; family Maricaulaceae; genus Litorimonas. The sequence continues at coordinate 507 of JBDVGI010000331.1, forward strand.
GTCACTTGCATGCCATAATGCCGCCGATATTTTGACAGAAAGTGAGTTTACGCCAGAGCGTGTCAAAACTATTCTGGAGGCTCGATTAAATGATTCGCACTGGCTTAAACAGGCTGCCGCAGCTGCCCATACCGCAGGGCGTCCCGATGCCGCCCAAGACCTTGCCGCGTTGGTCGTCAACACCGCTTGTGAATAAGCCTCTGGAAGCTAATGATATGCCTGATACACAATTAAAGCAAAAAGCCTTGGTTACAAAGGTTCCCTTTGATCTTGGCCCTATACATTTTGTCGGGATTGGCGGGATTGGCATGAGCGGAATTGCCGAAGTTATGTTGAATTTGGGTTATCAGGTGCAAGGCTCTGATATGCGTGAATCTGCGATTACTGAACGGCTTAAGAAATTGGGCGCGACGATTTTTATAGGTCAAAAATCTGAGCAAGTGATTGGGGCAGGCGCGATAGTCATGTCTTCGGCTATTAAAGCTGACAACTCTGAACTTGTAGAGGCTCGTGCGCGCTCTATTCCTGTTGTTCGTCGCGCTGAAATGCTCGCTGAACTTATGCGCCTGAAGTGGACGGTGGCTGTTGGGGGGACGCACGGTAAGACAACAACAACAACTATGATTGCTGCATTGTTAGAGGGCGGAGGGCTTGATCCGACCGTCATTAATGGCGGGATTATCAATGCTTATGGGTCAAATGCAAAGCTTGGTCTTGGCAAATGGATGGTGGTTGAAGCCGATGAGTCCGACGGTTCATTTTTAAAACTATTACCTACTGTTGCAGTCGTGACCAATATCGACCCTGAGCATATGGAGCATTACGGGGAGTTTGACACATTACGCGCGGCCTTTGATAGTTTTGTGCAGAATCTTCCATTTTACGGCTTTGCGGTCTTATGTGTTGATCACCCCGAAGTGCAAAACCTCGTTGCGCGGGTGAGTGATCGGCGCATTGTCACCTATGGGTTTAACCCGCAAGCAGACGTACGAGTTGAAAACCTACGCCTTGAAACAAACGGCTCGCGCTTTGATGTTGTGTTCCGCGATATTGACGGGGGGGAGGATATATGGGTGGATTTATTTTTACCCATGGCAGGCAAGCATAATACGCAAAATGTCCTTTCTGCAATTGCAGTCTCCAAGGAACTTGGTTTGTCTCAAACGCAAGTACGCGCCGGATTGGAAAGTTTTGGCGGTGTTAAACGCCGATTTACGAATGTCGGAGACTGGAACGGCGTTAGCATCATTGATGACTACGGCCATCATCCCGTAGAAATTGCGGCTGTTCTTCAAGCTGCGCGCCAAGTCACAAAGGGCCGTGTTCACGCCGTTATGCAACCGCATCGTTATTCGCGTTTGCAAGACCTATTCGAAGATTTCTCAACCTGTTTTAATGACGCGGACTATGTTTACATCGCGGATGTTTATGCCGCAGGTGAGGCGCCGATAGATGGAGTTAGCGCGCCAGCTTTGGTGGCATCCATTCAATCGCATGGGCATCGTCATGTTGGGCTAACATCGAAAAACACGTTGGCCAAAGATATCAAAGATGATCTTAAGAAGGGTGATTTAATTGTCTGCCTTGGCGCGGGAGATATTACCTATTGGGCCGCAGATTTAGCGGATAATCTGGGACAAGTGTAAGTGAGCCTTTTATCTCGTCTTCCGCAAGTGCGCGGCTCCCTAAAAGCTGATGTGCCGCTTGCGCCTTATACGTGGCTACGTGTAGGCGGAACGGCTGATGTGTTTTTTATACCTAAAGACGAGGCCGATTTAGCGCATTTTTTATCCGCTACACCTGCTGAAACCCCTATTCATATTCTGGGTGTCGCGAGCAATACCCTTATCAGAGATGGAGGGCTGCGCGGCGTCACGATTCGCCTTGGGCCGTCTTTTGCAAAAATTACAATAGAGGGTTTGAGCGTTAGAGCAGGCGCGGCAGCACTAGATAATAAAGTGGCTAAAGCGGCGGCGCAGGCAGGGGTTTCAGGGCTAGAGTTTTACGCAGGTATTCCGGGCTCGATTGGCGGCGCGTTGCGCATGAACGCAGGCTGTTATGGTTCTGAAACTAAAGATGTTTTGCGAGAAGTCGTTGCGCTTGATCGCCGCGGGAGGCGCTGCGTTATGCCGCTCTCTGAAATGGGCTATAGTTACCGTCACTCTACGGCGTCAGAGGGGTTGATATTTGTCGAGGCTGTGTTTGAAGGCGTTCAAGACGAGCCAGATGTTATTCAGACGCGCATGCAAGCCATTACAAACCAGCGTGAGACCAGCCAACCAATTCGCGAGAAAACGGGCGGGTCTACATTTAAAAACCCTGACCCTAGTCAATCGGGCGGACGCGGGGCGTGGCAAGTAATTGACGCAGCAGGCGGGCGTGGATTTCGTGTTGGCGGCGCGCAAATGAGCGAAAAGCATTGTAACTTTATGATAAATACGGGCCAAGCAAGCGCGGCAGATCTTGAAAGGCTTGGAGAGGATATTCGAACCAAAGTCAAAGACACGCAAGGTGTTGATTTGGAATGGGAAATTAAACGTATAGGAGATAAGGCGTGAGGCGTATTGCAGTTTTAAAAGGCGGCATGTCGTCCGAACGCGATGTATCCTTGGTCTCAGGCGAAGCTATTGCGAAATCACTGCGCGGCCAAGGGTTTGATGTTGTGGAAATTGACGCTGCGGTAAACCTTTGGGAACAATTACACGCTGCTGACCCTGATGTGATCGTAAATGGATTGCATGGTGAGTGGGGAGAGGATGGCCGTGTGCAAGGGGTGTTGGATTTGTTTGGCGCGCCTTACTCGCATTCTGGCGTGATGGCTTCGGCGCTGGCAATGGATAAGCACCGCGCCAAAGCCGTTCTGCGTGATGTTGGTATTACCGTTCCAAAGGGTATGCTTGTCCCGCGCATAGAGGCCGCGCGCGAACACCCTATGAAGCCGCCATATGTTGTAAAACCCAATGCGCAAGGGTCTAGCGTTGGAGTTTATATTGTTAAAGAGGGTGATAGCCCAGCTGCGCAGATGGCAGATAACAAAGATATGGGCGAATTGGTCTTGGTTGAAGACTTCATTGCAGGGCGTGAATTAACCGTCGCGGTTATGGATGACAAAGCTTTGGCTGTAACGGAAATTATTCCCAATACGGATTGGTATGATTATGAGGCTAAATATGCTGATGGCGGGTCTCACCATGTTGTACCCGCCAAAATATCCCAAGAGGCGAGTGAATTATGCATGACTTGGGCACTTTTAGCGCATGAAACGCTAGGATGTCGCGGGATAAGCCGCTCTGATTTCAGATTTGATGAAAAAAACTTGAAAAAAACAAGTATAGTAAACAAAATGGTAATGCTTGAGCTTAATACTCAACCCGGAATGACTCCAACGTCACTGGCGCCTGAACAGGCCGCACATGTTGGAGTAAATTTTGATCAGCTTTGTCGCTGGATGGTTGAGGATGCTTCATGGCCGCGGTAAAAAAACGCAAAAACTTAAAAACGGCCTCTATATATAGAGTGAGCCCGCTTAAGCCTGGGCTTCGTGGAGCGCGAAATTGGGCCTCGGCGCAAATGCGCGCGGCGGGCCATACGCGCAAAGCTATGTTGCGGTTTATTGGGTCTATTTTTTTGGTTTTATCTGCGCTGTTGTTTCTAGCGCTTTGGCTTGGCGGTTTTATGCCGCAAGTGCGCCAAGGGCTGCATGATTTTAAAGTTGGGCGGCTTATGTCCATGGGGTTTGTTGTTAAGCAAATCGATGTGATGGGAGAAGGGCGGCTTCATGAAGCGGATGTTCGCGCAGCGGTTGGAATTTACCCTGGCGAGTATTTTTTCGGTGCAGACCTTGTACGTGCGCAAAACCGAACGGAAAGCTTGCCTTGGGTTGACCGCGCTGTTGTACGCCGTCTGTGGCCAAACCGTATTGTGGTACAATTGGTTGAAACGAAGCCTTATGCTTTATGGCAACGAAACGGGCAATTTTCCCTTGTG
>JBDVGI010000332.1:0-6268 GCA_039962885.1 Litorimonas sp.
GATATTACAACACTGCGCTTCCCTAAACCTATTGGCATAAACATTGACTACCTACGCCGCGGCAAACCAGAGGCGACCTATGCGCGTGCGCAGATATTCAAACAAGGTTCTCGCGTTGCCAATGTGCGGGTGAGGGCCTGGCAAGATAGTTTTGATACACCTATCGCTGCGCTAACAGGGCATTTTCTCTTATCCAAAGCTCATACGGATGATGACATATAAGCCAACCGCGTTAACGCGGCGCGCGGTCTTTACACAAAGTTGGCCAATTATGCTGGCCAATGGCGCTGCGCCAATCGTGGGACTTGTCGACACATTAATGGTTGGACGTTTTGTGGGAACATCCGCCTTAGCAGGTATTGGCCTTGGCGCAGTTATTTACGGCATTGTCTATTGGGGCTTTGGCTTTCTGCGGATGAGTACAGCAGGGCTCGCAGCGCAAAGCGACGGAGCAGGCGCAGAAGGCGATGTTCAAGCCCATATCTTACGCGCCATTCCAATCGGGCTTGTGATTGGTATTTGTGTTCTAGCCACGCAGTTTTGGCTCCTTCCGCAAGCTTTTAAAATTTACACCGCGGCGCCAGAAATTGAACACTCAGCCCGCACATATATTAGCGCGCGGCTTTGGGGACTGCCCGCCACATTAGGCACTATAGCCTTAATGGGGTGGTTTGTCGGGATTAGCCGCGCAGGTCTTGCGCTGTGGCTTCAAATTGTTTTGAATATCGTCAATATTATTTTGTCACCAATTTTTGTTATTGGTCTAGGCGCAGGATTATACGGCGTTGGCCTAGCCTCTGCCATGGCCGAATGGGCTGGGTTTGCCGCAGGCATTGTACTAGCTTTGCGAGAGATCAAACGGCGCGGCGGCTTTCGGCCCAAAGCCTTTACACGCGAAGCCTTACTCGACAAAACGGCCTTATCCAAGCTAGGCGTCGCCAACGGGAATATTTTCGTCAGAACACTTTCCTTAACATTAGGGTTTAACTTTTTTGGAAATGCCGCCGCGAGCGAAGGTGAAACATTTCTTGCTGGCTATCATATCCTTATGCAAATGGTGACAATGGCCGCTCTCGTCTTGGACGGCTTTGCCCATACAGCCGAAGCCGTTACAGGGGCCGCTTATGGGGCCAAAAATAAAAGACGGTTTGACACGGCGGTTCGTCTCACCTCTGAATTTTCAGTCGGCTTTGCTTTGATTTGCGGCGGACTTATTTACTTTGGCGGCCCCTATTTAATCATGGCCCTAACCAAAGACCCCGCCGTTCAACACAGCGCGCTAAGCTATTTACCTTATTGCGCGCTAGCGCCTATCGCAGGGTTTGCAGCCTACCAGATGGACGGAATTTTTATCGGCACGACCCGAACAGCCGCGATGCGAAATGCCGCCATTGCCGCCGTCATTATATATATAGGTGTGCATTATTTAATTACGCCGCATCTTGGCGCAAAAGGTATTTGGATTGCCTTTTTAATATATTACATCGCGCGGGCTATGACTTTGGGGATAGCTTACCCTAAAATCACACAGCATTTAACTGCGCGGCAGGCGTAATGCCTAACTTACTTATCTAATCCCACCGCTTGCGAAATATTGTCAAAACCATCTGCGGCCAGACGCGCAGACAGGTCTTCGCATATTTGGGTTACAAGCTGCGGTCCGTGATAAACAAGCGCCGAATATAGCTGCACGGCTTTAGCTCCTGCGCGAATTTTCGCATAGGCCTGCGCTCCGCTTGAAATACCGCCGACACCAATAAGATCAATACGGCCTTGAGCCGCCTTATAAAACGCTTTTAAAATAGCGGTCGACGGGTCAAATAATGGTTGTCCTGATAGACCTCCGCCCTCAGCTTTATGCGGGCTTATTAGGCTCTCTGGCCGCGCGATTGTTGTATTGGAAACTATGATGGCATCCATTTCATATTGACGCGCCTGCTCGACGATGCGTTCAATCTCTGAGAGCTCTACATCGGGGGCAACCTTTAAGAACATCGGATAACTTGGGCCCTCGCCCGTTAATGCCGTGCGTTTCTCGCTAAGCTGCCCTAGCAAATCATCCATCGCATTGGCGCCTTGAAGCTTACGCAAGCCAGGGGTGTTTGGTGAGCTGATGTTAATCGTGAAATAATTAGATTTACCCCATAACCGCTCTAGCCCAGTTACATAATCTGCGGCGCGGTTAGGGCTATCTTTATTTGCGCCCAAATTCGCCCCGACAATACCGCCCTTGCCGCTGCGCTGCGAGAGGCGAGCGTCGAAATGTTCAAGGCCGCGATTGTTAAAGCCCATGCGGTTAATCACAGCTTGATCTTCGTTGAGACGGAATAAGCGCGGTTTCGGATTTCCGGCTTGCGGGCGCGGCGTAACTGTGCCGCATTCTACAAACCCAAAACCTGCGCCGAGCATCGCATCGGGGACATCGCAATCCTTATCAAAGCCTGCTGCAAGACCAACAGGATTGGGCAAGTCAAGCCCGCCTATATTCACGGCAATATCTGGCGTTATCCGCGCGGGAGTTTTCGGGCCAAATCCTGCCCGCAGTAATTTTACCGTTGTCACATGAGCGCGTTCGGCAGGGAGTTGACGTAAAAGCGCTGTTCCAGCTTTATACAATAAGCTCATCTATATCTCCAAATCAGACTGAATTTCTGACGGTAATTGATAACGGCCATTTTCATCTGCGGCCAAGGGCCAGATACGCCGCATAGCCGTTATTTCTAGCGCTCCATATAAGTGAGGGAACTTCGCCCCGCCGCGAGAGACTTCAAATTTTACTTCACCTGCGCAGGCCTTAAGATCAACCTCAACAAGGGTTAAATCAGCGCTATCTACGTAATGTTTATCCAATGTCTCTTGCAGCTGTCCTGCCAAAGACAGATGGATAAATCCGTCCTGAGCATCAACAGGACTACCTGTAAAAACGCCCTGCCCTTTTAGGGTTGTATATTCTAATTTCCGTAAAATTTTATAAGCATAGCTATCAGACATAGTAGAGCGCGAGTGCCGTGCAAGATAAGTTTTGTCAATAGCAAAGCCCGAGCTTGAAACCTCTGCACAGATTTTGTCCGACAAGGGCGCTTTTTTGATCAATATTACATCATCACCGGCCTGCTACTAGGAATCTGCGGTTCCTGTGCTGCAATTCATAACATCCCTGAATAAGTTCTATGAAGTTATATCGTTAGGGCATTATCCATGACTAAATTATCAAATATTATATTAAGCACTATACCGCTTACCCTTTTATGCACACCAGCATTGGCGCAAACTGCATCTCTTGAAGAGTTAAATACTGCAGTTCAAGCCAATGCGGCCCAAGACGCCTTTATATTCAATACATTGTTGTTTTTAATTGGCGGGTTTTTAGTTATGTGGATGGCCGCAGGATTTGCTATGCTTGAGGCAGGCTTGGTTCGCACAAAAAATGTCTCCATGCAGTGTCTAAAAAATATCGGTCTATATTCCGTCGCAGGCATAATGTTTTACCTCGTTGGCTATGACATGATGTATGCAGGGGCATCACCCTTTTTTGGTGGCCTGAGTTTTGGATATGACTTCACGCCCGAAGATACAGCATCGGGCTATTCTGCTTATTCCGATTGGTTTTTTCAAATGGTTTTCTGCGCAACAACAGCCTCAATCGTATCAGGCACTGTTGCAGAACGAATTAAGTTCTGGCCTTTTATGATCTTTGTCATAGTCCTAACTGGCTTTATCTACCCCATCGTTGGGTCTTGGGAATGGGGAGAAGGCTTCCTTGATGCACGAGGGTTTTCAGATTTTGCCGGATCAACATTAGTTCACTCAACTGGCGGATGGGCCGCTTTAATCGGCGCGCTTATCTTGGGCGCACGCGCAGGCAAATATGAAAATGGTAAGATCATGCCTATGCCAGGGTCTTCAATGCCTCTAGCCACATTAGGCGTCTTTATTTTATGGCTTGGTTGGTTTGGTTTTAATGGTGCCTCGCAGCTTGCCATGGGAACAATCACAGACGCTGACTCTGTCGCTAAAATCTTCGTCAACACCAATATGGCCGCCGCAGCGGGATGCGTTTCCGCCATTATCTACACGCAACTGCGTTACGGAAAGATGGACTTGACCATGGCCTTGAACGGAGCGTTGGCAGGGCTTGTAGCTATAACAGCCGAGCCCTTAACGCCCTCAGTCCCTGCTTCAATGTTAGTAGGCGCGGCGGGGTCAACTTTAGCGATGTTAACTGTGCCTTTATTAGACAAGCTTAAAATCGACGATGTTGTCGGAGCCATTCCTGTCCACCTTGTTGCAGGAATATTTGGCACCTTGATCGTGTCCGTCACGAACCCTGAGGTCACATTCCTTGCTCAGCTCACAGGAGTTGTTGCCACAGCCATCTTTGTATCAACCATAAGCGCAATCCTTTGGTATGGTTTAAAACTGACAATCGGTATACGTTGCAGCGAGGAAGTTGAACTGCAAGGCCTTGATGCTGCCGAAGTTGGAGTAGAGGCTTACCCTGAATTTTCTGTCAGTTAGCATGACTTAAACGCTATAGCGGCGGCGGGTGTAAGACCCGTAAAATTAATCTTCGACGACATTCATAAAGCCGCTCCAATTCTTTAGAGTGGGTTATTGTGAAATGAATTATTATTGACCCATATAGGTATTTAATCCTATACTTATCTCATGTTTTCGCATCAAGACATATGGGACGCCATAGACCGCTTGGCGCTATATCGCGATAGCTCTCCATCAGGTTTAGCGCGCCAAGCAGGGCTTGACCCAACGGCTTTTAACAAATCCAAACGCCGTTCTAGCTCTGGTAAGCCGCGCTGGCCATCAACGGAGAGCCTATCCAAAGTTCTTTTGACAGTCGGCATGAGTTTTGAAGAATTTGCACGCTTTACCAACGCTAATATATATGAGGTCAATGAACCGACAGTCCCGCTTATCGGTCTTGCCCAAACAGGGAATGAAGGCTTTTTTGACGATGCAGGTTTTCCAGTTGGAGCAAGCTGGGAAGATATAAACTTGCCCACCACCAAAGATGAGAATGTCTATGCCTTGCAAATTTCAGGCGAATCTATGTCGCCCGTTTTACGCGACGGCGATAAGGTTTTAGTTGCGCCCAATGAAACAGTTCGACGCGGCGACCGTGTTGTTGTGAAAACATGTGATGGCGAAATCATGGCCAAAGAATTACAATATATGAGCGATTCCAGCGTCGCCCTTACCTCCCTTAACCCTGATTTTAAAGATCGTGTTTTAAATCGAAAAGATGTACTTTGGGTTGCGCGAATTATTTGGGTCAGTCAATAAAATACACTGGAGAACTTTCCAAAACGAAAGTTTAAGGACAGGTTTTATTGGCCGTCTAAAAAGTCTTCAGCATGTTTTTTGCAAAGCGCCTTGTTATTCAAATTCGTATAAATTTCCTGCATGCGCTGCTGAACTTTAGTTTCCATATAATTGTTCGGGGTCATTAATAAAACATCCTCAATATTAGACTTTATATCCGCCATGTCAGGTTCATGTTTTAACGCTAGCAAGCCAATGACATAATTACTTCGAATGATGATATTTTGCGGCGCTAGTTCTATCGCCTGATTATATAATTCACGCCCTTGCAAGCTTGACGCGCCAAACCATTTTTGCCCTGATTTTTCGCCCGCTTTACGCACGACGCCTAAATGCCACGCCGCTTCCAGCGCTATAACACGTGCATCATTAGGATAATCCTGACGGAGGTCTTGAATCGATGAATAGGTTTTCATAGGTAGGTTTTTACGCCATGCTGTTAAATTCCCTGATGTGCGTGTCACGAAACCATCTGCAAGTGCATATTGTAATTTCGCGTCATAAGAATCAGGGTCAAGATGGAGAGCCATTTGCGCTAGCTCTCTTGCCTGTTTCGAGTGTTTATTTAACTTATCAACTTCGCCAAGCATAATTTGGGCCGACAGGCTTTCTGCGGCCAATATATAGCCCTCAGCCGTATCCATTTGCGTAGCTAAATGTCTTGCTTGTTCATACTGACCGGCATCAACCAAGGCCTGTATGTCGTCTATTGGAGCCGCCCAAATTGCAAGCGGGGCAGCCACACATAGACAAAAGGCTACGAAGCGCGTGATATGAAGCCAGAATGACATAATTTTGTTTATCACATATGATAAAAATTTTAGCTCACAATTACATTAAATCTATGAGAGCCTTAATAAACTTCAAGCTTAAGAGATAAATTCACCTGAAAGCGCATCGTCAATTAATTGCGCAGTTTCTTGCGGGC
>JBDVGI010000333.1:0-7807 GCA_039962885.1 Litorimonas sp.
CTCGCTATGTCTGAGCCGGGCGCAGGATCCGATGTTGTTAGCATGCGCCTGAAAGCTGACAAAACGGCAGGCGGCTACACCCTAAATGGCAATAAAATGTGGATTACCAATGCCCCGACAGCCCATACGCTTTTGGTCTACGCCAAGACTGACCCGAATGGCGGCTCTAAAGGCATTACCGCGTTTTTAATCACGCCCGACATGGACGGATTTTCAACGGCGCAAAAGCTCGATAAGCTTGGCATGCGCGGCTCAGATACCTGCGAACTTGTCTTCGAGGATTGCTTTGTCCCTGACGAAAATATTGTTGGAAAAATCGGCCAAGGCGCTGAAATCCTTATGAGCGGTCTTGATTATGAACGGGTGGTTCTCTCGGGAATTTCCGTTGGTATTATGCAAGCGGTCATGGATGTGATCTTGCCTTATGCCCATGAACGCAAACAGTTCGGCAAATCCATTGGTCAGTTCCAGCTTATACAAGGAAAAATCGCAGATATGTATGTCTCTTTATCTACGGCACGGTCTTATAGTTATGCTGTGGCCGCAGCTTGTGATCGCGGCGAAACCACGCGCAAAGACGCGGCAGGGTGTATTCTCTATGCTGCTGAAAAAGCCACACAAGTCGCCCTAGAAGGCATTCAAATATTGGGGGGTAATGGATATATCAATGAATACCCAACGGGCAGACTATTACGCGACGCTAAGCTCATGGAAATCGGCGCAGGAACGTCTGAAATCCGCCGCTGGCTTATCGGGCGTGAATTATTCGGAGAAACCGCGTAATGGCTATAATCCAAGCTCAAGGCGGAAGATGGTTTGACGAATTTGAAATTGGTCAAGTTTTCAAACATGCCATCCGTCGCACTTTGACGGAAACGGATAATATCATGTTCACAACCATGACGCATAACCCTGCGCAGCTGCATTTGGATGCAGATTATTGCGCGCGCGAAACGGAATTTGGCAAACCATTGATTAATAGCTATTTCACCCTCGGTCTCGTGGTTGGCATATCTGTAGGTGACACGACGCTGGGCACGGCTGTCGCAAATTTATCGACAGATAAAGTTCGTTTTCCAAAACCTCTCTTTGCTGGCGATACAATTCACGTCGAAACTGAAATCATGGCCCTGCGCGAGAGCAAATCCCGCCCCACCCAAGGTATAGTCACCTTTGAACACCGCGCTTTTAATCAACATGGCGAGCTTGTTTGTACGCTTCAGCGTAGCGGGTTGCAGCACAAAAAACCAGGTTAACCCCTGCGCCTGACCTTGCCAATTTAAGCCGCGTGCATATAAGCGGGCATGACTTTCAGAGCTTCATATGCAAACTAAATATAAGTCTAATCGTTACGCAGCCTTTGAGCATCGCAGCTTTACCAGATATTTCACAGCGCGGTTCCTAACGGCCTTTGCCACGCAGATAATGTCTGTCGCTATAGGGTGGCAAATTTACGATCAAACGCAAAATGCAGCCCTGCTTGGGTGGATTGGCTTGGTACAATTTCTACCCGCACTTTTACTCGTTGTAGCTACAGGCATTGCCGCAGATAGGCTTGGCCGCAGGTTTGTTATGGGAGTCTCCATCATATTTGAAATGATCTGCGCACTGATCATTCTATCCATAGCGTTAAGCGGGAATTTTGACCCTATATTGGTGCTAGCAACGCTCACGCTCTTTGGGATTGCACGTGCATTTCACACCCCCGCCTCTAGCTCGCTTGTCGTCAATATTGTGCCCAAAGACGATTTCACCAACGCGGTAGGTTGGTCTACGTCTTCTTGGCAACTTGCATCAATATTTGGCCCCGTAGCTGGCGGATTACTTTACGGCATATCAGGACCATTTGCTTATGGAGTCGCAGCCGTGATTTACGCCTTTGCCGCTATTTTTATTTTTTCCATAGAAAAACCCGCGCAAGTCATTCACAGGGTCGAAACGAGCTTTCAAACTGTTATGGGCGGCTTCCAGCATATTTGGAAAGAAAAAATTGTCCTAGGCGCTATCTCTCTTGACTTATTTGCTGTGCTTCTCGCGGGCGCTGTTGCGTTGCTCCCTATTTATGCGCGAGATATATTAGACGTCGGGGAAATTGTCCTTGGTTTTCTACGCGCAGCGCCGGGAATTGGTGCAGTCATTATGATTGGGCTTCTTACGACCTTCCCCATAAAAAACCATGCGGGGGTTATCTTATTCATCAGCGTAGCCTTATTCGGCGCAGCAACGGCTGTATTTGGCGTATCAAAATTGGCATGGTTGTCGATTATCGCGCTTATTTGCGTCGGAGCCTTTGACATGATTTCCGTCTATATCCGCGAGATTTTATTGCAATTATGGACACCCGACCATGTGCGCGGACGAGTTAATGCGGTTAATTCGATATTCCTTGGAGCTTCAAATGAACTCGGAGAGTTTCGCGCTGGGTTCATGGCAGCCGCTTACGGGGCAATTTTCACAGTCACAGCAGGCGGAATTGCAGCCATTGGGGTCGCGTCCATATGGGCCAAAGCTTTTCCTAGCATTCGCAAAACCCGCCAACTTGAACCGCCCTCTTAAGCTACCAAATTCACCCTGACCTCTGTCACTTCAATGTGAGCATAAACGTCAAACTAATATGTGACCTGAGCCGACATATGAGGTAAACCTTGTTTAGAACAGGAGACATTATCATGAGCGATACAGAATACACCCCCCCGAAAGTCTGGAAATGGGATAGTGAAAATGGCGGGGCTTTTGCCAATATCAATCGCCCGATTTCTGGCGCAACGCATGATAAAACTCTCTCAATCGGTAAACATCCATTGCAGCTGTACTCGCTCGCAACGCCCAATGGTGTCAAAGTCACGGTAATGCTCGAAGAACTGCTAGAGGCGGGACATAAGGGCGCGGAATATGACGCCTATCTGATTAACATCCGCGAAGGTCACCAATTTGGTAGCGATTTCACGGATATTAATCCAAACTCAAAAATCCCAGCCCTGATGGATCACAGCACCGACACACCAACTCGTTTATTTGAATCGGGTTCAATCCTGTTATATCTTGCTGAGAAATTCGGCGCTTTCTTGCCAACAGATTTCGCCAAACGCACAGAAGCCCTTAACTGGCTGTTTTGGCAAATGGGCAGCGCGCCATATTTGGGCGGAGGCTTTGGGCATTTCTATTCTTATGCACCCATCAAAATCGAATATTGCATTAACCGTTTTTCGATGGAAGTTAAACGTCAACTCGATGTTTTGGATAAACATCTCGCCGATAATGAATATTTCGCAGGTGATGAGTATTCTATTGCCGATATGGCAATTTGGCCGTGGTACGGCGCTGTTGCTAAAGGCACAGTTTATGAGGCTGCAGAGTTCCTCTCGACCCATGAATATAAAAACCTGCTGCGCTGGACGGATCAAATCGCCAAACGCCCTGCTGTGCAACGTGGACGCATGGTCAACCGTGCATGGGGCGAGCCATCCTCACAACTGCTAGAACGTCACGATGCTAGCGATTTTGAACTGCGGACAATGGACAAGCTTATGGGCAATGGCGAGGAAGGTTAACTAACAAATCATCATCAACGTTTGCGTCAGCAAGCGTGGAAATGCCGCCTAAATTGCCATAAGCAACGGTGAAGGAAAATAGGCTTGACTAAAGGGCTTTAGCATCATTTTAGTAAAAACGTTTTTTGAGAGCCAAGCCCAACCCAATTAAAGTAATAAAAGCTCCAGGGATATAAAGAAACAACTTAATTGGCGTGACTAAAATCTTCACATTCATCCAATCCTCATGGCCTGTGAGTAACATAATTTGCGCTAAACCTTCTATCAGGTCCACGGGTATGCAAAGCAGGCTAGGCATGGCTAGGAATATACCAAAACGGCCAAAGTAGCGCATAGCTATACCAATAAAAAATGCGCCATAAGCAAAAGGATATGCGACATCTAAAGTTCCAGTCATCCATGCATGAACGGTTTTTTGTGTCTCGGTCATAGCTTGAATATGCGCAGCAATATCATCTGCGACATACATCTCGTCAATAATACTAAATTGCCAAAGATGCATGGTTACACCAAAGGCCATCGTCAAAACGACCATTAGAGTAAATGTTCCTACAAGAGTTCTAGTTTGCGAGAGGCATCTAAACATTTAACATCGAATTATAAGCCGTTCATAAAACACCAACACAGAATTAAGGCGTTTATTCAGTATAATTCTCACCTCCGATTTTGCCTATTCTCTATCAAATCATCGACCACAGTTGGGTCAGCGAGTGTGGAAATATCGCCCAAATTGTCAAAGCTATCTTCGGCGATTTTGCGCAAAATTCTCCGCATGATTTTTCCAGATCGCGTCTTGGGTAAGCCTGAAGCAAATTGAATAAGGTCTGGGGCCGCTATCGGTCCAATTTCTTTGCGCACATGCTTGACCAATTCGGCCTTCAGCGCGTCCGTTACTTCAACCCCCGCAATGCATGTCACATAAGCGTAAATGCCCTGCCCTTTAATGTCATGCGGGTAGCCGACAACAGCAGACTCAGCGACTGCGACATGAGAACCAAGCGCAGCTTCCACCTCGGCAGTACCCATACGATGGCCAGAAACATTAATCACATCATCAACACGGCCTGTAATCCAGTAAAATCCGTCTGCATCGCGCTTACAGCCATCTCCTGTGAAGTAATTGCCTTCATAGGTGCTGAAATATGTATCAATGAAACGTTGGTGATCGCCGTAAACCGTGCGCATCTGTCCCGGCCAAGAGTTTTTAATGATGAGATTGCCTTCTGCCTCTCCGTGTAATTCTTTGCCGTCAGCGTCAACCAAAGCTGGCTCTACGCCAAAGAATGGATGACTACCTGCCCCTGGTTTCATGTCTGTAGCCCCCGGCAGTGGCACAATCATCGCTCCGCCCGTTTCTGTCTGCCACCACGTATCTACGATGGGGCAGCGGCCCTCGCCGACAACATTAAAATACCACTCCCATGCCTCGGGGTTGATAGGTTCCCCGACAGTGCCTAGTAAACGCAAGCTAGAGCGGTCTGTCGCATTCACAAAACCTTCTCCTTCGCGCATTAACGCACGAATAGCCGTAGGAGCCGTATAAAACAGGCTGACCTTATGTTTGTCACACACCTGCCAAAAGCGCGAGGCATCAGGATAAGTCGGTACACCTTCGAACATCACTGTGGTCGCGCCATTGGCTAAAGGTCCATACACAATATAGCTGTGCCCCGTGACCCAGCCCACATCAGCGCTACACCAATAGACATCATCTTCTTTAAGGTCGAAAACATATGCATGCGTAATCGACGCCCACACCAAATAACCGCCCGTTGTATGCAAAACGCCTTTGGGTTGTCCCGTCGATCCGCTTGTATAGAGAATAAAGAGTGGGTCTTCTGCGTTCATCGGCTCTGGCGGGCAGTCGTCACTTACGGTTTTACGCGCTTCATGTAACCACACATCGCGGCCCGCAACCATATTCACGTCTGCGCCCGTACGCCGCACCGTCAGAACGGTTTTGACAGGCGCTCCCGCATTCGCCGCAATATCGCACGCCGCGTCGCAATTCATTTTAAGAGGAATTTTTTTCGTCCCCCGCAGCCCCTCATCCGCTGTAATCACATATGTACTATCGCAATCTATTATGCGTCCCGAAAGCGCTTCGGGTGAAAATCCGCCAAAGACAACGCTATGAACCGCTCCAATTCGCGCGCACGCTAGCATCGCATAGGCAGCCTCTAATATCATGGGCATGTAAATCGTCACTCGGTCGCCCTTCGCAACACCATGAGCTTTCATAACATTGGCAAAGCGGCAAACTTCGCGGTGTAAGTCTTTATAGCTTAGCGTGATAGACTCGTCTGGACTATCCCCCTCCCAGATAATGGCTGCTTTATCTCCGCGCGTTTCTAAATGACGGTCGATGCAATTAGCTGTCACATTTAAAACACCATCCTCATACCATTTAACGGATAGAGCTTCCTTTTCCCAATTCACGTTTTTGACTTTGGTATAAGGTGTCATCCATTCTAGCCGTTGCCCCATCGTGCCCCAAAAACTTTCAGGGTCAGCGATAGACGCGGCATAGATAGAGGCATATTGCTCGGGTGTCAGGTTAGCCTGTTTGGCAAATTCAGTCGGAACAGGATAGGATGTCATATGGCCGCTCTTATGTTATCTATAATATCCAAAATTTACGCATTTTCATCATATAAACAAGGGCAAGCACAGGCTATAATCCATTATGGAACGTGTTTTAGGTGTTATATTTTGCGGCGGGAAGGCTTTGCGCCTTGGCGGCCTATCCAAAATGAATATTGAAATTGGCCAGCAAACGCTCATGAGCCATGCTTCTATGCATTTAGAGGCTCATGTTGATACGCTAGCCCTATCCATAAGGGCCCACACTCAGCTCCCCGAAACACATGATTATGACATCATTTATGACATGCAGGACCATAGCGTCGCCTTTGGGCTATTATCGGCGCTCAAATATGCCAAAGAGAACTACTATGATGCCATTTTAACTCTGCCCGTAGATACGCCATTTCTACCCAAGAATTATGCAATCGCCCTAATACAAGCCAGTCAGAACTCAGATTGCAGTTACGCTATTTATGACGGACACATTCATGGCCTGCACAGCCTATGGAAAACTCACGCATATGGGGCATTAGAAAATCTAATAAATAAAAATAATATATTTAAAATCAGCTGCTTATACGATAAAACTTCATCCACACCTTACATATTCACAGATGTGAATAACTCACATTTTTTGAATATAAATACGCCAGAAACTCTAGCTCTAGCGCGAAGCATAGCCTCTCAGACATAGTCAAAACTTGGACATAAAGACGTTTCAAGCTCAATTATTCCTATTGATTTGATTGCGCCGCCTTAATCGCAATATCAAACCTCCTACAATCAGGGCGACCCCAATTCCTAAACAAATTAAGCCAATCCCGTGCAACGCGGTTTGTATAGCCTCTTTGCTTTGGTAAAGGTCAGTTTGTCCCGATAACATCACACGCACGGACGCTATATCCTGTGCAAGAAAATTCGAATATAAACAGAATAGTCCCATAATGATTATGGCGCCAATATAAGCATAATAACGCCATATTTGCGTATTCGTTAAAGCTTTCCCACTATCTTTGTATGTGTTTCTAGAATTCAGGCCAGAACTATCCAAAATGGTTACCCCTGTAAAAGGTAGATAAAATATAGAGTTTTTGTTAATTCATGCAGCTAAGTTTTTCTAGCCTCATGGAGCAATATATCTACTCAAAATCATAATAGACACGCATAGTCTCTGCCCGAAGGTCTTTATAATGGCTACAACGGCATTACTGTCATCATATAAAACATGAAATTGAAATCCACCACATCACACTTTTTCGCTAGGGTGCCAAGTAAGGGCTATACTTCATTTTTGCAAAAGATTAGGCAGTGCTGCGAAAGTGTAATATATCCTAATTTTAAATCTGTGAGGCAATAATAGTGTCAAAATGGCTGACTTATTTCCGGGCTGTTAAAAGCCGTACGCATTTCGACGCGCATTTCTTGCAAGATGCAAGAGTCGTGGCTAAGCTTTATCTGCATTACAAATGGGGGAAAGGACGGCAAAAATTTGCTTCCAATATAGAGCCGTCCACATTAGCCTTTTACCCAAACCCTGTTGGACCTTGGTACAATATCTGGCTGATATTGAAAAACACGCAGATAAAGCCAATTAAAGATATAAACAAAGCTGACTATATTTTTATATTTGACGACAAAACCCAAAGCCGCGCTGCAGATGATTTACCTAG
>JBDVGI010000334.1:0-9363 GCA_039962885.1 Litorimonas sp.
GGAGCTTCTTCTAAGATAGCCTCTAGTTGGCTGTTATTTGCGCCTTTATGTGCGTTGATGATGACGCGTTCATCTTCGCTAATATGGCCATCGGCTTTGGCCGCAGCAACCATAGCGCGGAGCAGGATTTCCGCGCGCGCATTCGCAGCATCTCCCTTAAGCAAGCCTACAACTTCGTCGAGTGACGTTGGCATTTTCCCTGTTTGGTGGGCTTTAAAAGCGAGCATGCCAAGCGCACCTAAGCCGCCAAGGGCGGCCAGTTTTCGGCCAGAGCGCCGTGACAATAATAAGGCCAACGCACCAGCAGCGGCCCCTGCGCCGACGCCCTTCCGCAAGGCATCGCGAGACACATCTGTGTCTTCAAGGCCTAACTTATCGACTAAAATATCCTCTCCGCGCTTTGCGATGTCTTTGCCTTTGGCCGATAGATCAGCACTCTGGGCCTTACCTTGTGTGAGTAAATCTTTGCCTTGGGCGAGTATGTTTTCAAGCAGCTCATGTGTAGATGTTGCGGAATTGTTAGTCATAAATCCTCCTAATTCAGGGTATAGTTAAAACATTCCGTCCATCAGTACAAATCTTGGTTGAATTTTTCCTGAACTTTGTTTGCACGCATATATTAAGTAGAGCTGCAAATTTGGGGGATTTATTCTGAAAAGTGGATTTTGGGAGAGGCAAGCCTTTTGGGGTTAGGCGTTATTGCTGCCAAAATATATTTTAAAACACCGACCCCCAAGAGCCTATGTCCCAACCCTAAGAGCTACCGCTTTGGGCGAGCTTTATGACGCAGCGTCTTTCTTTTTCCAATAATCACGGCGGCAGCGTTGACCGAGACGCACGAGCAATTCGTAATTTAGTGTTTTCGCGCTCTTGGCTTCGATTTCGAGCTGATTGCCGCGGAATACGGCTACGCCGCCAACTTCGACGGATAAATTTGCATCTGTGGCGTCTAGCATAGTTAAATCCATCGACACACGACCAATGATCGGTACACGCTCATCATGGAGCGTCGCATAGCCGTGATTGGATTCTGACACAGGCACTCCGTCAGCGTAGCCCGCGCCAACCACTGCGACTCGCATGTCGCGCGGGGCTGTATAGGTCGCATCATAACCAAGGGTTTCGCCTTTTTGAATGTAACGGACTTGCAAAATAGGTGCGAGCAATGTCGCAGCAGCCGCGCCAACTTCTTGGCCAGGTTTCTGTGTTGCCACGCCGCCATAAAGACCAATGCCAGGTCGCACCATTTGGAAGTGATATGGCTTGCCAAGATAAATGCCTGCCGTATTGGCCAAAGATAATGGCGTGAGCGGGAGCTGCGCGGCGGCTTTGCGAAATCTATCAAGTTGCGTTTTATTCATTGGATTGGCCGCATCAGAGGCACAGGCTAAATGGCTCATCACCCATTCAGGAGTGATTGCCTTCCAAAGTTTTTTGTCGCGCGATAGCTCGGTAACCTCTTCCATCGTCATACCAAGGCGGTTCATGCCTGTGTCTATGTGAATGGCGGTATAGGGCGGGTCATTAACCTCGGCAGATACAGACGCCCAAAACCGGGCTTGTTCCATCGAGTTAATCACAGGCTTAAGCTTCGCGCCTAACAGGACGCCGCGGTCGCGCGGGGCAGGGCCGTTAAGGACATAAATTGCGGCATTAGGCCCAAGCCCGTCGCGCAGTAATTTACCTTCGCCTGCTGTTGCGACGAAAAAAATGCGGCACCCCGCCCCGTATAAGGTTCTTGAGACTGGCACAGCCCCAAGGCCATAGGCATCGGCTTTGACGCTCGCGCCGATTTTGGCGGTACCGACTTTGGCTTTCAAGGCTTCGTAGTTTAGCCGAATTTGCTGCAAGTCAACGCGCAAGGTCGGGCGGGTCGAATAGTGAGGTGTGTCGCGATAATCCATGAGCGCAGCCCTAACGGAAGGCTAAGGCGAAAGAAAGGCTAGATTATGATTAAATGGCGTTTGGTGAGAGAGCTATGTAGCTTCACAGCGAGACGCTCTCTAATATCCGCCGCCAGAGTCATATTCGTCTTCTGGGGCAAGGTTGCCGAATTGTGTGAGCTCTGGGTTAAAGGATAGCTTGATTGTGCCGATGGGGCCGTGGCGCTGTTTGCCGACAATAACTTCGGCTTTGCCGTGAAGGCGTTCCATTTCTTCCATCCATTGATTATGCTCATCCGTGCCTTCAGAAGGTTCGGCGCGCGCGACATAATATTCTTCACGGAACACGAACATCACCACATCAGCATCTTGTTCAATCGAGCCAGATTCGCGCAAGTCAGAGAGCTGCGGACGTTTATCGTCGCGCTGTTCGACTTGCCGCGAGAGCTGCGCGAGGGCGAGGACGGGAATGTCAAGTTCTTTGGCTAAGGCTTTAAGTCCTTGCGTAATCATCGAAACTTCTTGGACGCGGTTTGTGCTACTATTCATGCCCGCACCGCCCGTTAGGAGCTGTAGGTAATCGACTACAATCATATCAAGGCCCACCATACGTTTAAGGCGCCGCGCGCGCGCGGATAAGGCACCAATAGAAATGCCACCCGTATCATCAATATGCAAAGGGATGCGATTAATTTCTTCAGAACTGTCGCTAATATGCTGAAATTGTTCGTAATTTATGTCGCCGCGACGAATGCGGTTTGACGGTATGCCAGAATGCTCGGCGAGGAGACGTGTCGCGAGCTGTTCGGAAGACATTTCCAAACTAAAGAAGCCAACAACGCCGCCGTCAATCGTTTTTTCTATGCCGTTTTCATCGCGCTCTCGGCGGTGTTTTTTGGCAATATTAAAGGCTATGTTGGTAGCAAGCGACGTCTTACCCATTGACGGGCGACCCGCAAGAATAATCAAATCGGATTTGTGCATACCGCCAAGTTGTCTGTCTAAATCCAGTAGACCTGTTGAGATACCCGATAATTGACCATCACGGCCATAGGCGGCAGCGGCCATTTCAATCGATTGGATAAGGGCGGCTTCAAAACTAACAAAGCCAGATTGCGTCTCGCCAATTTCAGCAAGGTTATAGAGTTTGGACTCGGCGGCTGTGATTTGAGCTTTGGCATCTTCTTCGCTGGCGGGATCTGTCGCGAGTGTTTTTATGTCATCAGAGAGACGAATAAGTTCGCGCCGCATCGCTAGATCAAAAACAAGTTTGGCGTATTCTGGAGCTGTCGACCCAGGTGGAGCATTGTCGAGCAGTAATGCGAGATACTCAATGCCGCCAATGTCGTCGAGCATGCTATCTTTGGAGAATCTATTTTTTAGGATAATCGCATCGGCGAGTTTGCCTTGCTCAATGAGTTTCGCGATGGTTTCGAAAATTTTCTCATTGGCGCCAATGTAAAAATGATTGGCCTTTATGATGCCAGAGATGCGGTGGTAAATCTCATTATCATAAAGCAGCGCGCCAAGGAGAGCTTGTTCCGCGTCTGCGTCATGGGGAATGTCACTCTCGAGCCTGTCATTTAAACTCACGACATTAAGGTCTGGGCCAACGGGCGGCGGAATGTCTCGTGGGTCTTCTTGCATGGATGTTTCTTAACCGAATAAATCGGTTTGATACAATGCGTGGTGTGCGAGTTTTACGATCAATATGAAGATTTTTTTTTAGCCGAATTTTTTTATACTTATACAGGGCTGTTAAAGCTGGGGATAACTCATGAAAACAGGCGCGCAAAGGGAGAGGTGCGCGCCTGTCAAGTTCCGCCTTGAGCTTTAGCGGAATTAGAATTAAATATGGACGGTTCGTTTAAACCTTGGTTAGGCCCGTCATAACGCGCTCGACGTCATCGGCGAGTTTACCAATATTATAGGTGATGTCGTCAGCCGTGGCCGCGCCGAGAACTTTGCCTGTGAAGCTATCCACGATTAGAGCTTTGGCTTTGGCAGCCTCCCAGCTCGCGCAATCTTCGTCTATGGTCAGACCTGTACGTTCTAACGCTTTGCCGCCAAAGCTTGCCCAATAGGCATCCGTGCCAATCCCGTAAATGATCACATGGCTATAGCCTTCATTGGCCGCTGTGAGACGAATTTCGTCGATCTTGTTATCAGTGTCGATGCCGTGAAACGGAATTTCTGGAATATATTTCAGATAATCTCCCGTATTCATCACTTCGATAGTCGCGCCAGAGTTTTTAGCTGTGCGCCGGGCTAATAACTCCCAGTCAAATTCTTCGCTGTAAGGCGTCGGGATAAGCCGTCCGCCATCCAAGCGCGCTACCCCAATTTTCATTTCTGCGGTCATCTGTAACGTAGGTTTTAAGATGTCGCGAGGTAATGTATTCTGCGCTGCGCTGTCGACGAGTTCGTAACTCGCATTTGGAACGCTTAGCGGCGCGAATAATTCAAATGCACTGGCGGTATTGGCAAAGCCTGTGATGAGCGCTGCAATGGCAGCAGCTTTTAAAAGTTTGGTCATAATATGTAGCCCTTATTGTTTGTGTTGATAGGCTGTGTATGACGCGGGAATAGGGCACGGTTTTGCTGCCTCTGTGCTGATTTTATGGTGATTTTTACGGATTAGGGCGAGGATGCGCCCAATAAGGCGCAAATTTGCCTTATTGTATAGGCGGCGTCATAATGTAGTCACGTTTTTCATGGTAGGATGATTTATGAGGCAAAAACTATCCCTACTCTTTGTTGTCATTCTACTTTCAATTGCTATTGCGAGCGTCGTGAGGGCGGGAAGCATGTCTATGAGTGCGCGCAGCACCATCGCTATCAAAAACTGGACATTGCCTTTGCAAAATGAATTGGCCTCTCATAACCTTGAATTGGGCAATCCTGTATTTTTCCGCATAATCAAACAACCATCAATGACAACATCAACAGGGCGGTTAGAGGCTTTTGTGGAAAATACGTCTGGTGAGTTTGAATTTTTCAAAGCGTGGGATATTTGCAATTACTCTGGCGATCTTGGGCCAAAGCTCAAGCAAGGAGATAGACAACCCCCTGAAGGCTTTTATTTTGTCACGCCAGCCCAACTCAACCCAAATTCGAGTTATCATCTTAGCTTTAATCTAGGATATCCCAATGCGTATGACCGCGCTCATGAGCGCACGGGAGATTTTCTCATGGTCCACGGAGATTGCGTATCAGTGGGGTGTTACGCCATGACAGATACTGGAATTGAAGAAATTTATACATTACTGCAAAGCGCATTAGCAGGTGGTCAAGACTTTGTTCGGGTGCACGCTTTTCCGTTCCCGATGACGGACGAAAATATGCGGGCTGTGGAAGGTCATAAAAACTTTCCCTTTTGGCAAAATCTACAAGAAGGTTGGAATTGGTTTGAAACATATAAACGCCCGCCCAATACAGAGGTGAAATCCAAGCGGTATGTGTTTGCGGCAGACCGATGATACTGTCACTGCGCTAACTTTTCATTAACCTCTTTTCTCTTGGCAAGACACGGATGTTCCCCTATCGTTCTTTTATGTCATCACGGATTCGTATCATAGGGCTTGACCCATCTCTTGTGGCTTGCGGCTGGGGTGTGGTTGAGGCTGAGGGGTTGAAGTTACGCCATATAGCTCACGGGGTTATACGGCCCAATCCTAAAGCCGATTTGCATTTGCGCTTGCGTGAATTGTTTGAAACTATTGTTGACCTTGTGCAGCTTCACGATCCCGAAGAGGGCGCTGTCGAAGAAGCTTTCATGAAGAACAATCCGTCTAGCGCGATAAAGCTCGGCCATGCGCGCGCGGCTTGTCTTCTGGCTATATCTACATCGGGGCTGGGTGTTGGGGAGTATTCTCCGCGCTCGGTTAAAAAATCCGTAGTGGGAACTGGCACGGCCGATAAAGCCCAAGTCGCTCACATGATGAACGTCTTGATGCCGGGTTGCGGTGTTAAAGCAGGCGACGCAGCTGATGCGCTAGCGATTGCTGTGTGTCACTCTCACCGCGTCAATGCAGGCGGGGCGCTTTACCGCCGCGTATCGTGAGGGAATGAAACTGCGCTATATGATAGGTCTTAAGTTATGATAGGAATGATAAGCGGCGCCTGCCTTATGGTGGGTACAGGTGAGGCCATTGTGGATTGCGCGGGGGTTGGGTATTTGCTGCAATGCGGCTCGCGCACGCTTGGTGCTTTAACCGAGGGACAGCCCGCGCGATTGCATGTTGAGACCCATGTAAGAGAGACGGCGATTACGCTTTACGGCTTTCACACCGAAGAAGAACGTGCATGGTTTGTGCGCTTGCAATCTGTACAAGGCGTCGGCCCCAAAGCGGCGCTTGCGATTTTAGATATCCTCACGCCCGGAGAGATTTTATCCGCCGCGAGCCTTGAGGACAAAACAGCTTTTGGCCGCGCCAAGGGCGTTGGTCCGAAATCTGCGAGCCGAATAGCCATTGAATTATCAGGCAAGCCTGCGCCTTTGGGCCGCGGATTTCAGCCTGTGTTTACGCCGCCCAGCGCGGATACGCCAAATGCGCAAGCGCGCAATGAAGGCCTGTCCGATATGAAGCTGCGTAATGATGCTGTGTCGGCGTTGGTCAATTTAGGAATTGGGCAATCCGATGCCTTGCGGGCGGTGGCGAAGGCCTATATCACATTTCCTGATGACCCGCAGATTGACGAACTTGTCAAAGCTGCGTTCAAAGAATTAGGATCGTAAGTGGACGAAGACCGCATAATCGGCGCAGATAGCCAAGTTGGGGATGGCCGTGACCGTGCTTTGCGGCCTTTATCCTTTGGTGACTTTGTTGGCCAAAAAGACGCGATTGCGAATTTGAAAGTCTATGTTGAGGCGGCGCGGCGACGGCAAGAACCGCTTGACCATCTCTTGCTGTCTGGCCCGCCGGGGCTTGGTAAAACAACGCTCTCGCAGATTGTTGCGCGGGAGCTTGGCGTGAATTTTCGCTCCACCTCTGGTCCTGTGATTTCAAAGGCAGGGGACTTGGCTGCGCTGCTGACCAATTTGGAACCGCGAGACGTTTTATTTATTGACGAAATTCACCGATTAAACCCTGTGGTCGAAGAAGTGCTCTACCCTGCGATGGAAGATTTCGAGCTTGATCTGATTATCGGGGAGGGGCCAGCGGCGCGCAGTATTAAAATTGACCTTGCACCCTTTACGCTTATCGGCGCGACAACACGGGCGGGACTGCTCGCCACGCCGCTGCGCGATAGATTCGGGATCCCTGTGCGGCTTGAGTTTTATGACACGGACGATCTGACGTCTATTGTGTCTCGGGCGGCAGGCAAGCTTGGCTTACCGATGACAGATGATGGCGCGCGAGAAATAGCGCGGCGCGCGCGCGGAACGCCGCGTGTCGCAGGGCGGTTGTTACGCCGCGTGCGAGATTTGGCCGAAGATATGGGCCATGTTACTGTTGACGTTGCGGCGGCGGATGCGGCGCTGCGCAGGCTCGGCGTGGATGATATTGGCCTTGATAAACAAGATATGCGTTACCTTCATGCTTTGTGCGAGATGTTTGGGGGCGGGCCAGTGGGGGCCGATACACTCGCGGCGGCTTTGTCTGAGGCGCGCGATGCGTTAGAGGATGTGATAGAGCCATATTTGATACAGCAAGGGTTTTTGCAGCGTACGCCGCGCGGCCGTGTCGCGACGCCGCGCGCTTATGCACATTTAGGACTGAACGCACCAGAGGTAAGCGCGGCACCGAAATTGTTTGAGGGTTAGATATGCAAGATAATACAAATCTTGAAACCCCGACAATGGGCGCGATACACGGGCGAGAGCATCATTACCCGTTGCGTGTGTTTTACGAGGATACGGATTTTACGGGAATTGTGTATTACGCCAATTATCTGCGGTTTTTCGAACGTGCGCGGAGCAGCTTTTTTCGCCTTGTCGGATTTCATCATTCAGAGCTTTGGGATGGAGACGACCCACTCGCTTTTGCTATTCGTAAGATAGATATTGAATATAAGAAACCTGCTCGTATTGATGATCACCTGACTATTGTCACAACTTATGACACCTTCAAAGGCGCGCGACTTTGGGTCTCGCAGGCGTGCTACCGCGGCGATGAATTGCTTGTAACAGCAATCAGTGAGGCGGCGAGCATAACGCCAGAAGGCCGCCCTAAACGCGCGCCCAAATGGATGATAGAACGCCTTGGCCCGTATTTGTTGGAAGATGTGAAATAAACCCAAATCCAGCACATACCCTTCACAACCTGAACTGAATGCTCCGCGGCGGGAGGGTTTCATTTAAACTGACATATCATGCGTTTCTTGAGGGATAGCTATTTCTCGATAATCTAACCTTTCTTATTCCTCGAAGATGGGGGTGGTTCAGCGTCTTGTTTTGGGCGATTTTAAGACGCTCAAAATCTGAGGCCTCAGTCACACCAATAAATAGTTTGAAAGCAATAATTGTAGGCTACAGCCTCGCCAACCTTTGGTGTCACCGCACATCAAGATCAACATTGCGAAAGTTAAGACAAAACGCTAAGCGGTGTAATGAGTAATGTACGAATGGGTGTTTCTAAGGCAGTTCTGACGGTTGTGTTTGCGTTTGGATTAGTAGGCGGACTTACGGGATGCTCGGGCAGTGATACCGGCAAAAAAGACATAACATCAAAAAATTCATCTGCTGTTGGAACCGAACGCGTGCCCAAAAGTCTACAGTTTTTAATTGCAAAGAAGAGTCAGGAGCCGTCCGCTGTAAATGAAAATTTGAACTTTACTTGCGCAAAGTCAATCTCATATTCGCTAACAACTTTGGCTACGGACGTAAAAATTAATCTAGAAACTGGGCTTCGCGATAAGCCTGTGGTTTTTGAGGTTGGGCCAGCTTCAACGATTGATGAATTCAGGTTTGGTCGATACAATACTATGCCATACGCCTCTAAAGATGTTGCGACTGAAATTATTGCAGAGCTTGAAAGCCGTAATGTTTTTCCTCAGTGTAAATCACCAAAAAAGGGTCATGAAATAAACATTACATTTATTGAAGCTTTTCATTTAGAGGGGTCAGGAAAATTTCTACCAAAGCATGTTAAGACTATAGAAGATGACGAAGGCGTTATCCAAATTGCAATTGTGTTGGGGTACAGGCAACTCATAAGGGATTATATCAGCGCGCGGACTGATAATTTTAAAAGTACCAATCACCACTTTACAAAGCATGAATTTTACCGATGGGGAAG
Organism: Litorimonas sp.; assembly: GCA_039962885.1. Taxonomy (GTDB): domain Bacteria; phylum Pseudomonadota; class Alphaproteobacteria; order Caulobacterales; family Maricaulaceae; genus Litorimonas. The sequence continues at coordinate 9,125 of JBDVGI010000334.1, forward strand.
CGGTTACCATTGGTTACTTTCAGGCTGGAAACATGACAGGCCCAATGAGGATGGGCAACTTATTTCGGTTGAGACGGTCTCAAATAGCATTCCGTCTGACATTTTAGAGTTTTTTCAGAATACTCCAGGTCGGACTATTGTTGGTTACGGAAGCACTGCAAGGGCGGCTTTTAGGGAACTACAAGATCGAAGTGTGCCTGTTTACACAGAACTTATGACTGGCCTCATTCAAGAATGCC
>JBDVGI010000335.1:0-5601 GCA_039962885.1 Litorimonas sp.
CAAATTCATGGTCTTTTCCAACAGAAAAAATCAGGGTTTGCAACTCTTTAGCATCAGCCGCCATGTCTGCAGGTACAGACTTAAGACGTTCAGCCAAATCGGTTAGCGCGGAGCGTTCTTGATCATCTGGAGCCCGGTAAGTTTTGTTAGGCTTTACGAAATCTTCGTAATAGCTCACCGCGTAACCAGCCAAATTATCAAGTACTGGATAATCTACAGGCGTCGCACCTGGTACATAACGCTCGATAAATCCCCATAAAATCGCCTTATCCGATGCATTCGCAGCACTCACAAGATTCAACAATAAAGCGAAGCTTATAGGACTCCCGCTTTGAGGTGGATGCCCTTGATGAATATAATAAACGGGGTTGGTTAAACGCGTCTTTTCATCTTGGCGTTGATAGGCATCCAAGAAGGTAAAATATTCATCCGTAGCTTTGGGAATAACATCAAAAAATAGACGCTTAGCCGTGCGCGGCTTTTGGAACATAAACAGTGAAAGACTTTCAGGCGTCGAATATTTCAGCCAATCTTCTACGGCAATTCCATTGCCTTTTGATTTGGAAATTTTCTCGCCTTTATCGTCTAAAAATAACTCATAGACATATTGCACAGGGGCTTCGGTGCCCAGTATTTTACAAATACGCGAGTAAATTGGGGCATTGGCTTGATGGTCTTTACCGAACATTTCAAAGTCAACTTGAAGGTTCGCCCAGCGCATGCCAAAATCGGGCTTCCATTGCATTTTCACATGACCACCCGTAATCGGCAATGTGACATCCGTGCCGTCTTCATCGGCAAATGTGACAGTTCCCTTTGATGCATCAACATGTTTCATCGGAACATACAACACGCGTCCCGTTGTCGGGGAAATTGGTAAAAACGGGCTATAGGTTGCTTGGCGCTCTTGCCCCAAAGTCGGTAGCATAACGGCCATTATGTCTTCATATTTTTCCGCCGCACGCAGCAGAGTTTCATCAAAACGGCCAGACCGATATTCCTGCGTTGCGGATTTAAATTCATAATCGAATCCAAACCCATCCAAAAAATCACACAGCATTCCATTATTATGAGCCGCAAAACTCTCATGCGTCCCAAAAGGATCTGGCACATCCGTCAAAGGCTTTCCTAGATGTTGGTGTAACATCTCTTGATTTGGCATATTGGTTGGCACTTTGCGCATGCCGTCCATATCATCAGAAAACGCAATGAGGCGCGTAGCGATCTTATCATCCGTTAATTGACGAAACGCGTGACGCACCATGGTTGTTCGCGCCACTTCGCCAAAGGTTCCAATATGAGGCAAACCAGACGGCCCGTAGCCTGTCTCAAATAAAACAGGACGCCCCGCACGATGAATCCCGCGCTTTTTTTCTATATCCAAACGTTTGAGGATAAGGCGGGCCTGTTCAAAGGGCCAAGCTTTCGCAGACATATAAAGATCATTGCTCATAGCGCGCGATTAGGCTTTGAAACCGCTATCGTCAAGCGTCAAGAAAACCCTATAATGTCAAGAATAAGAGAAATTTTAAATTCTGCTTAGCGTTTCCACGTAAAAGACAGCGCAGCGGCGTCTTCTTTATAAGTCAGCTCATCCGATGTCGCTTGGCGGCGAAGATATGATAAAGACAAATCTGCCCCGCCAATACGATAGCCAAGCCCAGCCTTCGCATCGCCCACAAATATTCGATCTTGCAACAAGAACCCATCACGGGTCAGATCATTTACGCCAATATTAGAATAATTGACAGTTTCGGCATCCGCCCCCGCAAAGAAATACCATGTATTATTGTCAAAGTCAGAGCCAGCTTTGCTTTTGCGGCTAAATTCGACAACCCCGCCAAGACGCGCTGATGATCCATCATCAGTCACACGCAAAGCTGCGCGTGGACGCAAAGATAGGCCAAGCTTTTTCTCTGGGTTTGTCGAAATCAATGTCGTTAGCCCTAAATCAGACCGTGAGCCACCCGTTACGCAGCTACCTTGCCCCGTAATACAAGCTGTATCCAACACATCCAAATTAAACACACTCGTCCCGATAAGCTCGCTTGGTAAACTAATCGGTGAATTGAAAGAATTACTCGGTAATTGTAGACCTTGCCCCAAAACATCCGCAGCACCCGTTGAGGTCGGAAGGTTAAATTGTAAACCTGAAGAAATTGGCTGATTGGTCTGTGACTTATTTGTCACATTCTCAATAGGGTTTACATCTTGCGCATAAACAAAATGTGGCAAGGCAATAGCCGCCGTCAGCGCCGTTAGAGCTATCCGCACAACCTTCTTATATTTCAAAGGCTTAACTAATGATATATGTCCCACACCAGACAAATTTAACATTCCACTTTTCAATAAGTACTATCTAAATTTTCACACCTAGAAAGCTTAGCATACCACAATTCATGCTTAAGTCGAAGAATAAGCGGTTTGATTTTATTAACATTTATTAAATCAAGCTTAATAAAAACTTAACACGCAGCACCTTCAAAAACACTTACAACAAGGCAATGGCCATATTATGGCGCTACATAACTCTGAATGATCACTCTTTGCCGTGATTTACATCACATATGCCCTCGCACATTGAAGATTTTCGCGACCCTATGGTTTTCATAAAAAAACCGGCCTTAGCCGGTTTAAAAATCACAAATTTTTGGGAGTCCCTATGTGCAAGAAATACATTCCTTATAATTTGTCGGAGCCGCTTTTTCCATCGCTAGTTCCATTTCACTTTTACCTGCGGTATCTTCTTTGCCTGCAAAAGACGTCCGCTGAACAGATTTAGAGCGGCAATAATAGAGCGACTTCACGCCTTTTTCCCAAGCTGTCCAATGCAGCATGTGCAAATCCCATTTGTCGACATCCCCAGGAATAAAGATATTGAGCGATTGCGCCTGACAGATTTGCGGGGCACGGTCCGCAGCATGTTCAATCACCCAGCGTTGATCAATTTCAAAGGCCGTACGATATGTGATTTTCTCATGCTCAGTTAAGTCTTCCAAATGCTGGACAGACCCTTCATTTTCTAGAATTGTCGCCCAAATACCTTTTGTATTTAACCCTTTACTTTCCAACAAAGCTTCGAGGTGGCGGTTTTTCACCGTAAATGACCCTGACAAAGTCTTATGCGTATAAATATTTGCTGGAATTGGTTCAATCCCTGCAGATGTTCCGCCGCAAATAATCGAAATCGACGCCGTCGGCGCAACTGCCATTTTGTGTGAGAAGCGTTCTTGAACCCCCATATCAGCCGCATCAGGACAGGCACCACGTTCATCCGCGAGAGATTTTGAGGCCTTATTGGCTTCACTGCGAAGGTGATTGAATAGGCGGTTATTGAAAGATTTTGCCATCGCACTTTCAAACGGAATGCCCTTGGCTTGTAGGCGAGAATGAAAACCCATAACCCCTAAACCAACAGAGCGCTCACGCATGGCTGAGTAGGCTGCATCCGACATGCTGTCAGGCGCATTTTGGATGAAATCTTCCAAAACATTATCTAAAAACCGCATAATGTCTTCAATGAAACCTTCATGCTTGTGCCACTCATCCCATTTTTCGGCATTAACCGACGACAGGCAGCAAACAGCTGTGCGCTGTTTTCCGAACTTATCTAGGCCCGTTGGCAGCATAATTTCAGCACATAGATTAGACTGTTGCACTTTCAAACCTGCATCGCGTTGATGCGATGCCAGCGCTTTATTAACAGTATCAGAGAAAATCATGTAAGGCTCGCCCGTTTGCAAACGCATTTCCAAGATTTTTTGCCATATTTTACGAGCATTGACCTTTTTAATCTCTTCGCCCGTATGCGGACTGATGAGGCCAAACTCTTCGTCATTCTTCACAGCATCCATAAAGGCGTCTGTGATGTTAAGGCCGTGGTGTAAGTTTAGTGATTTACGATTAAAGTCTCCAGACGGCTTTCGGATTTCAAGAAACTCTTCGATTTCCGGATGATGAATGTCCAAATAAACAGCAGCGGATCCGCGGCGCAATGACCCTTGAGAAATCGCCAGCGTCAAACTGTCCATTACACGAATAAACGGAATAATTCCAGATGTATGCCCTGCACGGCCAATTTTTTCGCCGATAGAGCGCACATTACCCCAATATGTTCCAATCCCGCCGCCATTTGACGCGAGCCACACATTTTCCGTCCACGCATGGACAATGCTATCAAGGCTGTCATCAACTGCATTTAAAAAGCACGAAATCGGTAAGCCTCGCGCGGCTCCGCCATTAGATAACACTGGCGTGGCAGGCATAAACCATAATTGCGACATATAATCATAAAGGCGCTGTGCGTGTGCGGTATCATCAGCATAGGCCACAGCCACGCGCGAGAACATGTCTTGGAAGCTTTCTTCAGGCAATAAATAACGGTCAAGCAGGGTGCGTTTGCCAAAATCTGTCAATAAGTCATTCCGAGACTTATCTTGGCGCGGCGGGTTAATCGGCGCACGCGGAGAGGCGGCATCATTACCATCTGACGTTTCAGGAGCAGATGTCATATCGACTGTGTCAGGCGTAGGCGTATCAACCGCAGCCAATTCCGCGCTTGTATATCTGTCTTGAAAGTCGTCATTCTCGGTCGTCATGTTCTATATCCCCCAGTTAAATCTGCAATTTTGCCCAAAATATCCCCAAACCTAATCATACTGTTTAGGCCGTACACTCGCTATAGTGAAAACGAAGCAGGGATGCTTCTGTCTACATATAGTGGTCATTTCCCATCTTTCGTCAATACCTAGTGTATCCTTATAAGACGAAAAATAGTTACTGAATCCTTAACCTGTTGGAATTTCTCTATATTTTTATTCTCTCATCAATGTTCTGCCTCTAAACAGCCCGCGCGGCCTAGTGCGCGCCTGCCAATATACCTTATTTTCTCGATTTTTTAAGCACCGAGCCGCATATTTTTTGAATTTTTTCTCGTAAATTTGTTGCACTTACGAAATGAGTCGAGACTCAACAGGGCATCTTGCCCAATCTTAACATACTTATACAGGCATTATTCACAGCCTGAATACAGCTTCGGTCTCATAGTGGCATAATACCTAAACAGATAAGCCTAAAACGATTCCTATCATTCTCTGACTCAGGCTAGCCAAAGGCGCGCGAATATGTCAGGTCTGACCAAACTCGCTCCCTAGCCGTCCCATAGGCTATGTTTTTAGGATTGTGCCTCGCAATATGAAAATTCTTATTGTTACTGATGCATGGAAACCCCAAATGAATGGAGTTGTTCGCACACTTGAAAAAACCTCCGATAATTTACGGCTGGCAGGCCATATTGTCGAAGTTATAGCGCCCTCTGACGGTTATTGGACAATACCGCTTCCGACATATCCTGATATTCGACTCGCGCCATTTGCAAAGCGCGACATAGAACGGCGCATAGCCAGTTTTGGCCCCGAAGCCATACATATCGCAACAGAAGGCCCGCTTGGCCAAGCGGCTCGCGCGCTGTGTCTACGGTGGGGCATGCCATTTACAACAAGCTATCACACCAAGTTTCCAGAATATATCAAAGCCCGCTTTCCATTTGTTCCGCTCAAGCTGCCGTATAAATTTGTCCGTGATTTTCATAATTCAGGCGGG
>JBDVGI010000336.1:0-6925 GCA_039962885.1 Litorimonas sp.
AGAACTTTTTTTAAGAAACGTCTTAAGTCTTAAGCCCAACACACCGCACAGCTTTAAAGGCATCTGTGCCTCGCGGGAAGATTAACGGCTTCTTTGACGTCCGAAGCGGGTCGCGCATATGAAAGCCCTTTTCGCTTTGGCGCACAATCATCGCCCAGTGCGAGCGCCCGCTTGGTAGGTAAAATTGCACAAGCGGATAATAGCCATCGGTTAAGCATTGCTGTATCGTTGGCTCATTCACCTCATCGTAAAACCGCGCAACAGCGCGGTTATCTGTGACCTTACGAATACCGTCCCAGATTAACCAACCCCGCGGCGTGAAACTATCGGATTGTGTCAAACGTGCATTCAAGTCAGACGGGTTAGTTTGAAACCCCAAATTCCCCAGCGCCATTGATGTTGCCGTCACAAGGCACCCATCCGTGCCTAGCGTATCGCCTTCCGTACGGCCAAGCATTTCACTAGCCCAGCGCGGGTCTTTTTGCGAAAACACTGTGCGGTCTGGAAGCGCCAAGGCCCCTTTGGGAATGGGCGTGTAATTTTTGCTTTGCTGAATAGATGCGTTATCAACACGGCTAGGGCTAGTGCCGCAAGCGCTTAGCGCCAAGCCTATAGTCCCTAAAACCATGAATTTTATACACGCCGCTTTCAACATGAGATCCTCTATAAACCCAAAGGTTTAAAAGAGCGTTAGTTTGGCTAGTCTTAAAGCTTAACCCTCATCAGGGAGAATAATGATTTTACCATTGAGCGGCGTATCATATGTATAGCCAAGCTGCGCGGTCACTGAAATGGTTTGCGGCCCAGAAAGAAGACTGATGGAAAGCGCATTTGTATTTGTCGTACCAACAGCCTCTTGGACTGACCCATCCCAACCACGAATTATCTGTGTGGACGCCTCCTGCGCAAATGCAAGCTGGGGCGGAGGCGGAGGTGCAAATGCAACGGCTGGAGACCGGTTTGTTTTTCTGGCCGTCACAATAATTTCGTCATATTGCTCGCGGCCTGTCACATTTTCACGGCGTCTGGTGCCGTAATTTTCATTTTCGCCTACATACCGGTCAATCACAGACCCATCTTCTCCGCGGTAACGATTAGCGGGGCGTATCACATTTGGCTGCGGGCCAAAACGGCCTGTCCGCTCTGGGGCGCTGACAGAAAAGCTCTCAATGTCTCCCAAAGTGCCGCCTGCCTTACGCGCCACAACATTGGCTTTTTCGCGTGCGAGCGTCACAGCCTTGGCTGCGGCCTCTTGGTAAAGCGCGTCATAATTGGCAAAGTCATAGCCATAAAGCCGCGAATTTTCTGCCCCCGCATCAGAAAGCGCACGTAGCACATCCCCTGCGGCGTCGGCAGGTTCTATACGGATAACCATATTCGTGGAGACTTTAATTTTTTGGGCAAAGCAGACCTGTTGTGCCACACGGGGTTTAGGGTCGCGGCGCTTTGTTTCGGTATCTCCTTTATCATTAAGACGTTTGTTAAAATAATAATCTCCGCGGATTTGATTATGGCGTTGCCGTGCAAAGCTATTTTCATTACGGCATCGTTGGTCAAATTCGCGCGATGAATTAATGGCCGTAAACCCCGTTTCAATATCACGGCCCGCTAGCGCGGTTTGCACCGCATTAATAATCTGTCCCATTTCATCAACGGCGCGGGATTCGTTTTTATCTTCGGCAGATATTTTTGCGGTAATCACAGCAATATCAGGTTTGGCTTGAACCTTACCCACCGCGCTGACGAATAATGGTTCAGGTTCAAAAGGCACAGGCTCTACAATATCGCCGCGCTCTTCGAGGAAGTCATAGTAATCTTCAATATCTCCCAGATCGAGTGTAACCTGATCCGTTCCGTTTTGAGGGCTACACGCTGCAAATAAACTCGTGCCAATCCACAGGGCGGCATATTTGCCTGCGCGGGTGACAGCGCTACTCATAAATAAACTCCAGCGCCACAGCCGCAGAAATTGTCTGCAAGCCCGCTTCTAGGTTTATGTTTGTCACATCAACAGGTTCGCCGCCGTCAACAATCTGCGAAGACTCACCCGCACCTGATGTGTTAATATTAGGGGGCCGCGCCGTGCGTTGATTATAGGTGGCTTGATAAGAGTTCAAATCTACCACGCCTGTTATTTTTGCTCCGCCAGCCGCCGCCAAACGATCGGCTTTTTCGCGGGCATTGCCAACGGCCAATTCACCGGCTTGTAGCTCTATTTCGTCGATATTTTTAATCTTATACCCGTCCAAAGTCAGGCGTATTGCCCCGTTCTCGGAAAATGCAGATAACATATCCCCTGCGACATTTGGTGGACCCGCCGTAAAGGTGAAGCTAATGCTCGCTTGTTGGGAAATATCTTTACAGACGCGTTTCTTGATCCGTCTCTCGCCTGGACGCAATGTCGAATTGGTACGGTCGGCCTCATGGTTGAACAGCAAACATTCAGGGTCTTTGACACCTACCGTATTGACCGTAGCAAAACTGAAATCCCGACTGGATAAGTCATCATTTTTCGCCGCTCGATCTTGCACAGCATTGACAATCTCCGCCAATGAATTCATCGCCTCTCGCGTTGTTTTATCTTGCTGAATGATAGCGCCTGATAAAACAAAGAGATCGGGCATGACTTGCACCTCGCCGACACCCGTAACAGAGAGCGTTTTAATATCTTCGCGTTTAACCTCAGTAGGTTTTACATCGACAGCTTGGCACGCACTTAAACTACAGGTCACACCACAGGCCAAAGCCGTCACCATTGTCGATTTCAAAATTCCCATAGCAAACTCCCCAAAGTTATTCTGACTATGGGGGTAAAATGCAATTTAGGCAAGTTTAAGGCATGCCCCTCTAAGTGTCTTCGGAAAGTACCTTTGGAGTTTTATAATATAGTTTAAGCCCGTTCGCCGTCGACATGGAATCCGATTGCGTATTCAGAACTGTCCGCAGACGGTCTAAGATGAGCGTATCAATCGTAATGACAAGCGCGGTGACATAAGTCGCATATTCAGCCGATACGCCTTGGCTCACTAAAATATCTTGCAGCAAAACAATCGAAGCCGACGGCGTCCCCGCAGCCGCAGTGGCAAAGACCATAGACTGCAAGCCAACCACGATCATATCACCTAAACCAAAATCGAGACCGTAAGCTTTCATCGTATAAAGTGAGAGCAGTAAAAGGCCTATACATGTCCCCACCATATTGATGGTCGCGCCAATCGTATAAAACGGCGTTGCTTCGTCCGCATCCGCGCCCAATTGATCGCAAGCTTGTCGTGTCGCGGGTAATGTCGCAATCGAGCTAGAGGTTGAAAAGGCGACGAGCGCTTGCGGCAGAACAGCCCGTAAAACAAACCCAAGACCGCGTTTTTGAATCACGGTTGTCACACCTACCATCGCTAGCCAGATAACGCCCATAGACAAAATATATGGCGGTAATATTTTCGCAAGACCCGCCAGCGTCGCAACGCCGTCTTTATTACTCAGAGCAAGCGTGATCGATCCAAACACAGCCAACGGAATGGTGAATTGTAAAAACTGGCGAAAGCCTTTGATAAAGAGATCAGAGATTTTATCTGCCTGCTGCCCAAGATCGAGGCGCTTTAACGCTTGGCCAAAAATCACCCCTGCATAAATTGACATCATGAGCTCTGACGTGAACACCCCGTAAATTTTCTTAAGGAAAGGGGTTTGTTTAAGATCACCGCCGCCCGCGCCAACACTAGCAGGATCAGGCAAGATGTTTAGGCCTGAAAATAAATTATAAAAGACAATTGCAATCACAAGGCCCAGTAAAGAAAAACTCACAAAAAACGTAACTACCCGCGCAAATTTTGCACCAAGGCCTCCGCGTGATATCGCAATGGAGCTACCAATCGACATGATAATCAACGCATACATAAGCGGTTTGAGCGGTTTAAAGAGAGAATCCTTAGCTAGCTCGGCAATAGACGGCAATAGATACGCCTCGCCTATTTGAATAGGGGATGCCAGAAAACTCGCGCCCAAGGACCAAGCCCCAACGGCCAATATCGCCGCGCAAACAACAAGAGCGAGCAATGGAATTTCGTGAATTTTCTTAAACATGAATACCTCTTTTAGATAAGCTTAAGGGCGCTGCAATGTCGATGCAAGCGCCCTCAAGACATTTATTCAGTCAATAAATGTGGTTACTGCTCATCCTTAAGCTGCTGCAATAAGTATGTATGTTGCAAGGCAAGGCGCTTGGCGGTTTCTTTGAGGTTAGCTGCCGCGCTATGTCCGCCGTCTATATTTTCGTAATAGAAAAATTCATGGCCTTGATCTTCCATCCGTTTTGCGGCTTTGCGGGCATGACCGGGATGAACGCGGTCATCTTTGGTTGATGTGATGAAAAAGACTTTGGGGTAATCGGCCTGCGGGTCGATATTATGGTAAGGCGAGATGGAGCGTAGAAACTTCCCTTCAACCGCGTCATCAGGGTCGCCATATTCCCCCATCCATGACGCGCCCGCCAATAACTTATGAAAGCGCATCATATCCAAGAGCGGGACGGCCACAATCGCGGCGTTAAATAAATCAGGCCGCTGCGTGTACATAACGCCCGTCAACAAGCCGCCATTAGAACCGCCTTCCACGCCGAGATGTTTGGGCGAAGTGATGTTTTTCGCGACAAGGTCTTCAGCTACAGAAATGAAGTCATCATAAATGCGTTGGCGCTCTGTCTTGAGGCCAGCTTGGTGCCATTTCGGGCCATACTCCCCCCCGCCGCGAATATTCGCTAGCACATAAACGCCGCCGCGTTCCAGCCATAATTTTCCGCGCGTTGCAGAATAAGATGGATTTAAGGAAATCTCAAACCCGCCATAGCCATAAAGTAAAGTTGGGTTCGTGCCGTCCATTTTTGTGTCTTTGTTGCGGACAACAAAATACGGAACTTTCGTGCCGTCTTTAGAGGTCGAGAAAAATTGCTCTGATGTCATGCTATCTGCGTCAAACCAACTTGGCAGAGCTTTAGCTTGCGCCTTTTTTCCGCTCTCAACATTATATGTCCAAAGCGTATCAGGGGTTAGGAAGCTCTCAGAGCTAATAAAGGCAATATCTTCTTTGTCATTTGTTGCGCCAATATTAACCGCGCCATTAGCAGGAAAATCAAGCTTGGTTGAAGTCCAAGCTTTGCCGTTCCAATCAAAGGCATGGGCACTACTGGTCACATCTTTGGAGAGGCTCATCAAGACTTTGGATTTGCTCACACCATAACCGTTCATCGAGGACTTTTCGTCAGGACTATAGACAAGATTTAGGTCTTCAATTTTGCCATCCGTCATGAAATCATCGACCGCGAAGCTAACCAAGTCCCCCGTTTTAAATCCGCGCCAATCTTCATTAAGCGAGAGCAGCATTTGTCCTTTAAACACGTCACCAAGGTCAGATTTATCTGGCACAGGAAACTTCACAAGTTCAGGCTGTTGCTTATCCATATTAACCCAGAAAGTTTCTGAATCATAAAAGGTTTTAGAGCGCGATAATATCGCTTCGCGGCGACCATCTGGCAACGTCATAACGCCCGGCCAATACCCAACATCCGCTTGCTCCCCGCGGCCTAATTCGGTAGCGCTTGTCAGCGGCGTGCCGCGTTTCCATAGCTTCGCAACCATCGGATAGCCTGAGTCTGTCATCGTACCTTCGCCAAAATCAACGCCAACAATCATCGTGTCTTGATCAAGCCAAGCCATCGCGCCTTTGGATTCTTCGGTAACAAACCCGCCTTCGACAAATGTTTTCGTTTTCGTATTAAACTCGCGCCTCACCACAGCATCCTTGCCGCCATCTGATAGGTTCACAATGCACAGCTCATATTCTGGAGCCAAGCAGCTATTGCCCTTATAAACCCAATTTTTATCTTCCGCTTCGGACAACGCATCTATGTCTAAAACTGTTTCCCATTTCGGACTATCAGAAAGATAACTATCCAAGCTACTGCGGCGCCAAACGCCGCGAACGCTTTGAGCGTCCTGCCAGAAATTATGCGCCTGTCCATTTCGGTATGACACATAAGGAATTTTATCCTTTGATTGTAATATCTCAAGAGCCTGCGCCTCCATCTCTTTAAAGCGCGGGTCAGCCGTTAGTTGTTTTAAGGTAGACGCATTCCAATTTTTCACGTCTGACAAGGCCGCCTCGCCTAGCACCTCTTCAAGATAAAGGTGGTCAGCATCTGTCTGACCTTTGGTTGTGTATTCAATCATAGTATAAGTTTTATCTTTCGTTATATTAACCGCCGCAGCGCCAGAGTTTATCGCATCAGACACCACCGTATCAGTTTGTGCCCCGCAGCTTGTTAAAGCTGCCGCACCTAAAGCAAGAGCGACCCCGCATAATAAGCGCGCTTTATGGCTATGTCTGATGTTGATATTTACCCGTGTCATCGTTAAATCCCCATATATAATTTATATTATCTTAGTTAAATGTGATAAGAGCGGATTTTTCGCGCAGTTACAAGTCACCTATTTAACTCAATGAAGGAAAAATATGCGCTTTCTAATCATGAATGGGGCCGGAAACCGCTTTGCCGTTTTTGACGCTCGTCCAGATTTTGGCGGACATTCAAGCTTTGTCCTCTCCGATGAAAAAGTTATAGAGATATGCAAGCCTGGCAGCACTGCGATGGGGCCAAAAGGCGCAGATCAACTCATCATCTTACGGGCTCCCAAACAAACTGGGGCCGATATCTTCATGGAAATTCGTAACCAACAAGGCTTTGAAGTCGATGCTTGCGGCAATGCTACGCGCACCACGGCCTGGCTACATATGCGGGATACAGGAACGGATAGCTGCGTTGTCGAAACGAATGATGGTTTACTCTTATGTGCCAGAGCCGGAGAGATGCAAATCTCTGTCGATATGGGTAAACCAAAGCTCGAATGGGAACAAATTCCGCTCAAAGAAG